>NZ_JBHWHY010000001.1:304821-307692 GCF_042732265.1 Streptomyces sp. NPDC059788
TACCCCGGGGTTTAAACCGGGGGTGGGTTTGGTGTTGGGGGGGGGGGGGGGGTGGGGGGCGCCGCGCCCGCCGCCACGTCAGTTCTCCTCGTCGTCAGCGACCACGGCCTACCGGTGGCCGTCGCTCCAACGCCGTCCGCTCCACCGGCCCTCGTGCAGCGGGTCGCCACAGTGGATGTGTCCCGGCGTCTTACTGCACTGCGCCCAGCCGCCGTCCTCCGGATCGGCGTCGAAGAACATCGCTGCACACAGATCGTCCACCCGTTCAGGGGTAGGGCCGTAGAGCCCCAGCCGGAACAGCAGGCTGTCCGCCAGGCCTTCCGCCGCCCGATCGTCGAGTCCTGAAACGGCAGTGATCAGCTCCACGAGCTGCCCGTACGTCCCCTCCGGCGTAATCGTCGGCAGAAGCGTCTTCGACGGGATCATCAAGTCCTCCAGAAGTAGGTTGAGCGGCACCTTCACTCTTCAGGCTCGGCATGGCCCCATGTCGGCAATAAATTGCGAAAATGTGACACGCGTCACACTGTTTCGCCGGGCTGCGGAGTCGCGCTCGCGATGGCATTCCTCAGGCTCCGCCAATGGGTTGCACCGGGGCGGTGAGGGGGGTGTCGTTGGCTCCAAAGGGCCGTGGGTGAGAGGAAGCGCGGAGGCATTTGCTGCGGAAGCTGCCCCTGAAGGAAGAGGGCCAAAGGCCCGATGGTGCTGGTGCTGGTCGCGGCAGTTGGCCTCTCCTCTTCCGGTGCGTCCACGAGGGCCCCGGGCTCGTCGCGCAAGCGCGAGACGGAACATGGCCCGGAGCCGGAACGCGCGTCGTCGGCACAGTGCAGAACACCCGTCTCGGACGCGGTGCGTACAGTGCTGGCACGCTGCCGGAACAGCGACCGGTGAATCCGCGTCGGCGCAGCCAGCACAACACGATGGCGCGAGGCCAACTACGCCGTCCGCAGCGAACGGTGGAGCAGAGCGTTATTCAAAGCCGAAGCTACGACGTCGCGACAGGACGGAGGCGCTGCCGCGGCGAAGGCCGTGCCGCCTGCGGCAGCAGGGCGGTGAACCGGGGCTGCGCCCCGTCAGGAACAACCCCGTACCCCCCTGGGTCGTGCGTCACAAGGACGGATCAGCATGGGGGTACGGCCGTATCACGGACGGCAAAACAGCAGTACACCCGAAAGGTGCGATGGTCAGGGGAAACAGCCAACCCCGTACCCCCCGCTGCGGGGAAGAGGGGAAGGGGTACGGATCAAGAGGGTACGGACTGTTTCCCCTGATGTTCCAGGCTTCCGCTAACGCTCCAGCCGTGGAGCAGCGTCATCGGTGGCAAGGAAGCAAGAAGGGCATAAGGGAACCTGATAACACGTGTCCTGCGGACCCTCGCTCCGCTCGACCTCTCCGCTGCGCTTCGAGGACGTGTGAGTCGGCATAGCCGACGGGTTCCACCACTTGCTTCGCTCGCCGGTCCGTCGGTCGCTGACGCTCCCTCCTGCTGTGCCCAGGGCTGCGCTTGAGAGGCGAAACCCCGCCACTGCCCCGCTGTAGTTGTCCGCAGGTGTGTAGACAGTAGCGAAGGGTGCAGCAGTGGCGGATCGCTAGGCGCGTAGCGCCTGGCTCAGGCGAGAAGTGACGCCCCGGCCGGTGGCTCGCTGCGCGATTCATCCAGGGGTGGATCGCACTGGCGAGATCTTCCGGGCCGTCAGCCAGCGGAGCTGGCACGGGCGCTCCGCCGGGCATCGAGATCACACGGGCCCACGTGGCCGCACTCGATGGTCGCCACCCGCACCCCCCAAACCACGAAGAGGCATCGCCGTGACGCAGTCCCAGCCCGAACTTTCGCCCTACCGCACCGGAGCCCGGTGCGAGCCGAAGTTGCGGCAACCGAACAGCGAAGCCGTCGTCACGGTGATGCGCTCCGGCGAAGCCGGGGACGGCAAATCGGCAACGTCGACTTCACCAACGGCGAGAACAGCGCTGTTGTCACCGTGCACGTCTCCCGCAGCGATGACGGGATGTACACCGTCCACCTCATGCCGATGTGCAGCGATGATCAGACATGAGCCAGCGACATGCAGGCCGCCGCGCCTGCCCAGACATCGTGGCCGCAGCTCTCGACTCCAGCTGTGGAGACCGCCGAGTCACCAGGAGAGGAGACTCGAATGATTGCTGAAATGGTTCCAGAATCGTTCTCGCATGTCGTCCTCGTCACCGGTTCCCGCAGCTGGGACGACGAGGAGAGCATGCGCCAAGCGCTCAACGATGCCTGGCGTGTTTGGGGTTCTTCGAACATCACCCGGCCGGTGCTCATCTCAGGGCACTGCCCCGAGGGCGCCGACGCTATGGTCGAGCGGCTGTGGCTGGCTGCCGGCTTCGAGATCCGCGCTTTCCCCGCCGACTGGTCGGCTTATGGGAAGCGGGCCGGCTTCCAGCGCAATCAGGAGATGGCCGACGCGGCCCAGGTGTACCGCGATGCCGGAGCTGAGGTGCTGTGCACGGCCTTCCTCGACCCCTGTCGGAAGCCCGGGTGCCCGAAGCGGGGCCAGGAGCAGCTCATGCCGCATACGCCGGGGCACTTCTCGCACGGCACGATCCACTGCAGGGCTCGCGCGCGAGCTGCGGGGATCGAGACGGCCGACGTGATCCATCCGTTCTGAAGGCGCGCGAGGGGCCCTGTGCAATGTGCTGCAGGGCCCTTCAGGGACGAACGAGAGGAGTCGGCCAAGAGGCGAACGCTAAGGTCAGCGCTACTCGCTCCGATCGATGCCGTGCGCCTCATCGTAGGCCTTCTTGACCTTCTTCGGGATGCGCCCCCGCTCGTTGACCTCGTAGCCCTGCTCCCTGGCCCACTCCCGGATCTCTTCGCGCTCCTCGACAGTCGTA
>NZ_JBHWHY010000001.1:307789-343324 GCF_042732265.1 Streptomyces sp. NPDC059788
CCTTCTTGACCTTCTTCGGGATGCGCCCCCGCTCGTTGACCTCGTAGCCCTGCTCCCTGGCCCACTCCCGGATCTCTTCGCGCTCCTCGACAGTCGTCTCAGGTGCGACTTTAGGTGAGGGGGCGACTTCGGGCATGCTCCGATCGATGCCGTGCGCCTCATCGTAGGCCTTCATGGTCTTCTTCGGGATGCGCCCCCGCTCGTTGACCTCGTAGCCCTGCTCCCTGGCCCACTCCCGGATCTCTTCGCGCTCCTCGACAGTCGTATCAGGTACGACTCGCTTCTTGATCAGCGTCGGCCCGGCTTCCCTGCCGACCTTCATGTACGGCTCCAGCTTTTCTTCGAGTTCCTGTTGCTCATCAGGTGAGAGGTCGACTTCGTACCACATGCCACCCAGGCCAAAGGCCACGGTAGCCGCATCCGGCTTACGACTGAGATCTGACACGACAACTTTCTCAATGGCCATACCAGTGAGAGTAACTGATGTGTAAGAGTCTTGAAAAGCATGTCGCGGTGATTCGAGATAAGCGTGTCACTGATAACTCGAATAAGACTCGAAGATGCTGCGAAATTAGCATGGTGAGAGAATAGTGCTGCTAAAGTCGCAGTATCACCAAGGGGGTCTCGTACCCCGCTCCCCACCACCCCCGATCGAGAGGCCTCCACCATGTCCACGCTCGATACCGTCGAAGACCATTGGCTCACCGAAGAAGACACTGACCTCTTCGAGCTGCTGTGCCAGCGCCGGGGGTGGTCGGATCAGTATCTGAAGGAGATTGAGTCCACCGAACACGACGAGCTCCTGGGCCTGGCCGAGATGGTCGAGGCCCTTGCGGACGCCCGGGCCACGGGTAAGAAGATCACCATCGCTCCCGACTTCGACATGGACGGCATCTCCTCCGGCGTCCTCGGCTACGCCGGCCTGTCCGAGCTCGGCTTCGACGCCGAGCTGCACCTGCCCGACTACCGCCGCGGCCACGAGCTCGCGCCCGAGGACATCGCCGAGATCCACGCGAAGTGGCCTGACACCCGGGTCCTGCTCACATGCGACGGGGGAGTGAACTCTCACCGTGGTATCGCCGCCGCGCGTGCTCTGGGCTGGACGACGCTGGTGACCGATCACCACGAGGAGCTCGCACCGGGCTCGACCGCGGACATCACCGTCGACCCATGCCGGATCGACGAGACCTACGCCCACACCGGGATCTGTGGTGCCCACGTGCTCTACCAGGTGATCGAGGCCTACACCCGCGTGTACCAGCCCGAGAAGCGCTGGGAGATCCGCCTGCTGCGTCTGTTCGCCGGTCTCGGCACCGTCTCCGACGTCATGCCCGTGCTGTACGAGAACCGCCAGCTGGTGCGCGATGCGATCTCGATTGCCCGCCTGCTGCGCGTCGCCGCGCCGAAGACGGTCCCCAATCCCTGGGGTGGGTTCGACGCCGACCCCGACGCCATCGACGTCGAGCAGTCGATCCTGATGCGGCTGCTGCACACCGAGCCGCACCACCCGGTCTTCCTACGGGCTTTCGAGGGCTTCGCGATCATACTCAAGGCTTTCGCCCAGGTCGGCAAGGTCCGAGACATCGACGATCTCGACGAGGGCTTCTTCGGCTTCTACCTCGCTCCGGCGATGAACAGCCCGCGCCGCACGGGAGCCTCGCTTGAGCCGTGCTTCGCGGTGTTCACCGCCAGCGGTGCCGACGCCAAGCTCAAGGCCGCCCACCAGGTGATCGAGAACAACGAGCTGCGCAAGCAGCTGGTCGTCGAACACATGGAAGAACTCACCACGGGGGACCAACCCCTGGCCCCGTGGGTGTACTTCTCGGACGCCTACCCGGGCATGTACGGGCTGCTGGCCAACCGGATGATGGAGATCAACGGTTACCCGGTTGTCGTCGTCAGCCGGCCCGCCGGCCCTGACGATGCCGTAAGTGGTTCCGGCCGGGCGCCGGGGTGGTTCGACATCATCACCAGTTTGGAGCCGCACGACGGCCTCAGCGCCATCGGGCACCAGCAGGCCTGCGGCGTTCGGGTCGCGAAGGCCGAGAGGCTGGGCGACCTCGTCGCCGTGCTGCAGGAGACCACCCAGGCCGCCCTGCTCGCCGTCGGCACCCATGGTCCGAGCGGTGATCTCGTGCTCGGCCCGGACCCCGACTGTGACGCCGGCCTCGATGACCTGCAGCCGTTGTTCGAGCTGGTGCGCCGGACCGAGGACCTCAAGCCCTTCGGGCACGGCTTCACCGCTCCGGTCGTCGAGATCGCGATCGAGCCTCTGGGCCTGCGCGTTGACCGGATCGGATCCGAATCGCAGCACCTGCGCCTGGTCACCCGGTCCGGCCTGTCCTGCCTGTGGTGGAACGTGGCCAAGAAGAAGTTCGACGTGCTCCAGAGCTTCGTGCAGCGCGCCAGCCGCACCGACCTGGGAACGCTGCGCTTCACGGCGACGCTGCAGCTGAACACCTTCCGCGGCGACACCCGCGTCCAGGCCGTCATCAACGAACAGATCACCACGGCTGCTTGAGCCCTGTAGAGGAGGAGACCATGGCGACGCTGCCGGTCACTTCGCGTCTGCTCGGGATCGGGTGGTGTGTCCTTGTGCCGTTCGCCGTCGTCGCGATCTACCTCGGCCTCGGCGCCGTCGCAGTCCGCCTCATCGGAGAGCCAATCGTCGCGACCTCCGCCCTGGGCATGCTTGTTGCCGTCCTGGTCGGCGTGGTGAGGAGCCAGCGGCCCCAGTGGCTCGCGTACGCGCCGGCCCTGCGGCCGAGGACGGAAATCCTGTGCTTTGGCTGGACCGTCGTCGGCTGCGCGGTCCTGGCTTTCCTCGCCGGGCAGTCGCTGGCCTTGTGGATCTACGTCACGGCCGGGTCCACAGGCTTCGACGCATCGCATCAGACGCGGCATGCGGCTGGAGCCCTGGCGACTGTGCTGCTCACCATGGTCTCGGCTCCCGCGGGGGAGGAGGCCCTGTTCCGAGGGCTGCTCTACCCATTGCTGCGCAAGCGGGTGAGCATCCTTGCCTCCACGCTGGTCACCGCCATGGTGTTCGGCCTGCTGCACGGCAACGCCGTGCAGTTCGCCTCGACCCTGCCACTGGCGGTGCTCCTGGCCCTGGTCTACGAACGCACGCGCGTGCTGTGGCCCTGCGTGCTCCTGCACTTGGGCTTCAACCTCGCTGCCGCCCTGGTCCCAGCACAGGCGCTCTGCGCTCTGGCGAACCCCGCCTCCCCGGTGTTCCTGTGCTTGGCCTTTGCTGGTTGTGCTTTTGGGCTCTACCGACGGGTCGCCGGCGGGACTGCGCCTGGCGCAGTCCAAGGCGCGAAAGGCGAGTCCGCGATCCAGTGAGCGAGGTGCTCAGCCTCTTTGACAACGATGACGCCCTCCGCGCGGGACCTGGCGGCCTTTCAGCTGCCGGTCCTTCGTGCGGAGGGCATGCCTGTGGTGACCGGATCATCCCGGTTGCCGAGCGGGTGACTGAAAGCAAATATTCAGTCATACTCATCAGGAGAGGAGGGGATCTCATCATGGCTATCGTCAGCACCTGCACGTACGACTCACGAGGCAAGCTCGTGAGTCCCGACGCGCTCGACATCAGCCGCGCGAAGATCCGTCTGGACCTCGACACTGGTGAGAAGCCGACCTTCGATCGCGGTCACCTACACGTCTACGTCGTCTCCGACATGGGCGTCACGGCCGAACAGGCCCGTGAGCGCGTGAGCGCGTGAGCATGAGGCTGCGCCGGTTCTCTGATCGAGCCGAGGCCGTCTACGGCTTCCGCGAAATCGCGATGAACAAGAGCCAGAGCAAGAACCGGCTCAACCTCAACACCACGATTTCCTACGAGATCCTCTACGTCGTCGAAGCAGACGAGCGATCCCGTGGCCGCAGTCCCCAGTTCCCCCATGAGGGATACCCGCGAAGCTGAAGCACGGTCACCCCTGGGCGATGCGCGTCATCCACGCCTCGTACTCGTCAGCACATGCGGAAAGGCCGGAGAGCTCCCTTCCCACGGGGATGCTCTCCGGCCTTTCTGTTGTCACGTTCCAGTGCAACATCGATCACCTGGCATCGACGATAGCAGCTATCGTGCATCACTCGCAATAGGCGACGAATGGCAGTCCAATGCCCTCTCGCATCGAGTGAAGCCCCGTGGGTGAACGACTCGGGCAGGGCTAGGATGCGCGCTCGGGGGACGTGTCAGGAGTGTTCCGCGAGCCTCAGGGCGCCACAGACATGCCATGCGGCCTCCGGCCTGGCCGGGGCTTGGTCGCGGGGTCCTGGGGGCCACGCGGCGGCTCGACTGGGAAGTCCGCCTCGACGTGGTCGCCGAGGGGTGCATCGGGCTACCAGGTGTACCACGAGACGTGGTACACCCCTGAGAACCGTGTCTGACCTGGGTAAACACCTGCACCGTGAGGCTTTTTCCTGCATTGGGTGTACCGCGCGGGAGGGGCGACATGGTACGACGTTTCGCCTGGTCAATCAGCGTTTCCCGTCGATGTACCACGAGTACCACGTTTTTTTGCCCGTTCACTTAGGGGACGCGTTAGGGGGATTGGGGGAGCTTCGGTCCTGGCTCGCCAGTCTGCTGTCTCATCCCCTCTCGCGTGTAACTTAAAGGACCTATTTTCTGGTACAAGTGGTACAGGGGGTATATAAACCCTGTCTGACCTGGGAAAATCCCTGTACCACGTTGGGAATGGCACGTGGTACGGCCTGCTCTTGAACTCTTGAAATTCCTGCTCTGGCCTGCGAGAACAGGTGTACCGCGTGACGTGGTACATCACTCACATACCCCTACGGGGTATTTGCAGCCTCTCGGAGCCCTTCTGGAGGGATCGGTCGATGCCCTGGTGGCAGATGGCTCGACCGGCCAGAAGAACCCCTCCGAATCCTGACAGCAGGCCGGGCGGCTCACGCCGCCCGCGGGTGCGTGATCGAGCCGGCGGCTCTGTGGGACGTGTGCCCGACGGGGTCGCCGGCTTCTCGCGTTCCCTCAGGCTCATGGCGCGTGTGGCGTGACCGTGACGGTCACGCCCTCTCCGGCTCCTGTCGACAGACCTCTCGGTCCTCAGTTGAGTGCTATTCATGATCCCAGTCGACGTCTCTTGTCGAATGGCTACTCAATCGTTGAAAAATGACACTCGAATGGCGTAGGGTCAAGATCACGTTCCGTTCGATTGCGAGTCCCATCGGCTTCCCACTCATCGCCGGCAGGAACTCGACCACGATCGAGAAAGCAGCAGCATGACGCCTTCTGATGCACTCATGTCCGTGCCTGCCGCCGGTTCCAGCGCCGGACCGCGCACCAACCCCGTCGCCGACGTCCTGGCCGGCGTCACGGGGTATTTCTCGAACCGCGACGACATGGCTCCGCAGAACGAGATCGTCACCTACATCACCGCCGCTTACCTCGACCGGATCGACCCGGCCGACCCTCCGGCCCCCCGCGTCCTGGAGAAGGAACTGCTGGCGATCATGGGCGGCGTCATCAAGGCCGAGAACTCCAAGGCAGCCATGGCTGCCGAGAAGCACCCCCTGCCGAGGTACCTGACGCACTGGCAGGTCGCGCAGATCCTCCTGCGGCTGCACCACGTCATCCGCATCGCACCCAACGCCGGGGGCACCGACCGTGAGTACGACCTGCTGGCGATGTACCAGCCCACGGGGCACGCACGCGGGACGTACACTCACAGCGAGGACGACATTCGCACCACGGCGCGCATGTACAACACCCAGATGACCCTCAAGGAGTTCGCCGAGGTTCTGGCCGTTCTGCGTGAAGACAGCCCGCGCCGGCACCAGAGCACAAACCGCGACTTCATCGCCGCGCGCAACGGTATCGTCTTCTACGGCACCGAGCCGCTGGACGTCACGATCTACGGCAGGGACTTCCACTTCGAACCCAAGCAGGTTCACCCCTTCGACCCCGCCATCGTGCTGCTGACCAAGAACGACGTTGACTACGTGGACGACGCCCCACAGCAGGTCATCACGCACTCCGAGGATGGAGACTGGGAAGTCGTCGCCTGGATCGAGGACCTCTTCGACCAGCCCGGTGACGAAGGCTTCGCCGACCTGATCTGGGAGATCATCGGCGCGATCATCCGGCCGCATGTGGGCTGGCGCAAGACCGCCTGGTTCTACTCGTTGGAAGGCAACAACGGCAAGGGCACGCTCTGCGCGCTCATGCGCAACCTCCTCGGAAGCGGTGCGCATACCTCGATCCCGCTCTCGGACTTCGGCAAGGAATTCGCGCTCGAACCGCTGGTGCGCGCCAACGCGATCATCGTAGACGAAAACGACGTCGGCACCAGCATCGACAAGGCCGCCAACCTGAAGTCGGTGGTGACCAACGACGTCATCCGGATCAACCGCAAGCACCGGACGCCGATCGATTACCAGTTCTTCGGCTTCATGGTCCAGTGCCTGAACGAGTTCCCGGAGGTGAAGGACAAGTCCAACTCGTTCTACCGCCGGCAGCTTTTCGTGCCCTTCACCAAGTCCTTCGAGGGAGTCGAGAAGATGTACATCAGGGACGACTACCTCCAGCGCCGTGAGGTTCTGGAGTACGTCTTTTGGTACGCGATCAACCGCGCCGGCGCGTCCTCCCCGGGGAACTACTACCAGCTCTCCGAGCCGGTGGGGACCAAGGTGGTCCTGGCCGAGTACAAGGAGGCCAACGACCCCGTGCGCGACTTCTGGGGAGAGTTCCGTGAGCGGCTGGTCTGGGATCTGGCGCCGTTCACGTTCCTCTACGACCTGTACAAGGCATGGTTTGCTGATGTCTCGCCACAGAACTCGCCAGTGAGCAACAAGCAGTTCATCACCGACCTCGTGTCGATCGTTCGGCCGGATGCCCTGTGGCACTGCCCGGACAAGAACCGCAAGATCCGGCCCGGCCAGATGATGCGCACTCCCGAGGTGCTCATCGCCGAGTACGAGCTGAAGAAGTGGATGCACCCGAACTACACCGGCAGCGACCCGAAGAAGAAATCCCAGCCGACGCTGCAGGCCAACTACCGCGGACTGCTCCGGCAGACGGGCACAACTGCCCCGGCTGCTGACACCGCTGACGATCAGGGCTGATGCAGCGAAAACTGCTGGTGCACTCGGCAAACTCGCCCGTGGCCACGCCCGCATGATCACGGCGATGTCCGACGTCGCGGGCGAGTGGCGGATCACCAGCCTCATCGTCCGCTTGGAGATCACGACGGACCTTGTGGAGAAGGTTTGGCTCATGAATGAGGCATCCCGGCGCATGGATACCCCGCGTTGGTGCTCTCCTCACGACTCCCTTTGAGGCCACGCGCGCCTCCTCCCCAGACACCGGCCGTGATGGTCGGACCGACGAAAGGAGATCCTCACCATGACCACACAACGAACACCCGTCACGGCCTCGAAGGCGCGCTTCACCTTCTACGACATCGAGTCGTTGTCGGACGTCTTCACTCTGTGTGCTTACACCCCGCGGCCTGGCAGAGCCGTCGACGACCTGGAGATCTTCTTCCTCGCCGATGACCAGCAGCTCTCCGACGCCGTGGACCCGCAGGCGCTCTATGCAGCCGTGGTGCGCTCCAACCCGGGCCTGCCCGCGGTGAGCGCCCACCTGTGGAACCTGCGCGGCGAGCGGGGCAACCTCCGCCTGGCCGAACTGATGGGCCTCTCGAACGCGGACCAGGTCAACGACCGCCGCGAGGCCTCGTCCTATCCGGCGAGCCTGCGCCCGGTCTGCGACACGGATCCCGAGTACGACCCGGTGAAACACCCGTTTCTGGCCGGGTACAACTCGCTGAACTACGACATGACCATGCTCGCGCTGTACCTGATGGAGACCTTTCCGGCTCCCCACTCCGGTCGTCTTGTCCAGCCGACGACTGCACGCGAGATGCGCGAGCACAATGACAAGCTGTTCAACGAGCACATCGAGTACATGCCCGGCTACCTTGGCTGGGACGGCCCGGCCGCCAAGATCCGGCGCGCCATGATGCACTCGGGCCGGCACCTGGACGTCGCCCGTCTCAACGAGCTGCAGACCAAGGTGAGCCTCAAGCGCCTTCTCGGGATGCTCGGCCGCCAGATCAAGGAGTCCGAAAAGCTCAGCCACGACACCTCGATCACCTCGATCGAAGATCTCTACGAGCTGCTGGCCTACAACGTCTCCGACTGCCTGGGCCTGGCTCAGCTCTTCCAGCACCCGGCCTACGCCAGCAACTTCGATCTCAAAGCCGGCCTGCTGGCGCGGTACTCCGAGACCGTCTACGCCAAGAACGGCTCGGTACGCCGGGACCGCCTAACCATCGACTCGTCCTCCGCGAAGTTCGTCGGCCGCATCCTCGCGCCGTACACCTCGCTGAACGACATCAAGACTGTGTCGTTCCTCTATCCGGCCAAGGAGGTGGCCGAGGACCAAGGCGTCTCCCAGGTCAACGTGCTCGATGAGTGTGTGCGCTTCTTCGAAGAGAACGTGGCGCCCGACCCTACCAAGAACCCAGCCGCGACATCGGCACAGGCGAAGGCGCACCGCCAGTTCATGCAGGTCATCAACTACTACCGCTCGATCGAGGGGCAGAACTTCAACGACTCCGAGGAGTACCGCGAGCTGTTCGACCTCCCGGCCACGTCGCTGCGCGAGCTGCCGAAGACGCCGAACAACGTGCCCTACTTCCACCGTGACGCCTCCCCGTCGTCGTGCTTCGCCACGTTCAGCACAGGCGGCGTACACGGCGCGGAAGCGGACATGACAGTTTTCGACGCCGACTCCTTCGAGCACCGAGAACAGACAGCCATGATCGGCCTCGCCAAGCTCTTCTACCCGGACCCGAAAGACTTCGTCGCCGAGGCCAAGCGCCAGCACAACCTGCTCGCGCTACCTGACGGCACGGCCGTCGACAAGCGGCTCGTGCTGCTGGGTTCGGACTCGGAGAAGGTGAAGTACCGCAAGCCGAGGAAGGACGACCCGGATCAGGCTGAGCAACTCGCGCGTGCACAGGCCCAAGAGCCGGACCCGGCCCGGTTGCTGGCCACTCAGCGTCCGGACACCGAGGCGATGCACGTGCGCCTGGCTGACGGGACCGTGCTCGACGGCAAGACGGTCCTGGCCGTCACCTCGGCGGTCAAGGCCATCTATCGTGATGAGCCAGCGAGAAAGGCTCCCGAGCTGTTCACTGCGAAGGCCGACAAGTCCACCAAGCTGCACCCGAAATACGCTCGGACCTCGGCAGGCCTCGTCATCCACGAGGACTTCACGAGCTACTACCCGAACCTGCTGCGCAACATGAGAGCGTTCTACAACCCCGAGCTGGGCGAGGACCGTTACACGACGATCTTCTTCGAGAAGGAGCGTTTGGGCTTCGAGGTGAAGAAGCCGGGGATCTCCGCAGAGGAGAAGGCCCGGCTCACGACTTTGCGCAACGGCACGAAGCTGATCCTCAACTCGGCCTCTGGTGCTGCTGACGCCGCGCACCGGACCCCGATCAGGATGAACAACCGCACCATCTCGATGCGGATCATCGGTCAGCTGTTCAGCTGGCGGATCGGGCAGGCCCAGACGCTGGCCGGCGCGCGGATCATCTCGACGAACACTGACGGCCTCTACTCCGTCATCGGCGGCGAGAACGGCTTCGATGAGACCACCAACAACCGGGTGCTCGCCGAGCAGCAGGCCGCCATCGGCATCGACATCGAACCGGAGCTGATGTTCCTCATCAGCAAGGACTCGAACAACCGGCTGGAGCTGGAGTCGCCCAGTGAGGACCGGAGCGTCGCCGACAGCCCGGTCATCACCGCCTCCGGCGGGACGCTGGCCTGCCACGCGGGTCCTACCCCGACGAAGTCGTTGGCTCACCCGGCCGTGATCGACTTCGCCCTGGCCCGCTACCTGCAGACCGTCGCCAGCAGGGGAGAGGAGGCTCTTGCCGAGCCGTTCGATCCCGTGCTGGGCCGGAAGGTGATTGAAGAGGCCATCGACCCGGCCGATCCCGTGCGGACGCTGCTGCTGTTCCAGAACGTCCTCGCCGCCTCGCGTGGGTCGATCACCTACCCGTTCGCCGCCGACCCGGTCAGCGCCGGGCCCGACCGTGACGACAACGAGGATGCCGATGCGCAGCTGGTGAACCCGCGGGCGCTGCAGATGGTCAACCGGGTCTTGATCGTCCACGACGGCACCGATGGAGCCGTGAGCCTGCACAACGCCGGCGCATGGAAGGTGACCCCGGCCAGCCGAAGCAAGCGGCGTGAGTCCGGCAGCGCCGGCGTACGGCGTGACCCGATTGCGCTGGAGATCCTGCGCCATCACGGGTGGGCGAAAAACCGCAGCGAGGCCAGCACCTCCGACGGCCTCACGCTGCTGCCCGATGACCAGGACGTCGATATCCGCCGGATCAACGGCATCGACCCGAGCTGGTCGGTGATCGTTGTCAACGATGACCTCCGCGCGCTGCCGACCGCCCGGAACGAACAGCTCATCGGGGCGCTCGATCTCGACATCTATACTCGGATGCTCGACGAGACGTTCACCAATAACTGGAAGAACGCCGCCTGATCAGCGCCTGCACCACGACCGGACCACAGGGTGCCGGGCCGTGACAACACGCCGCTGCTCGGTGCCCGAATCGAATTTGAGAAGTCGAATTTGAGATGAAGGCGAGCCTGGCTCAGGCGAGCCTGGCTCGCCATAGCGAGAGAATCGAGTGACGTCATGTTCCAGACCACACGTCCCGTCCGCACCGTTGAGGGGGCAAGTTGTGAGTGCCGCGACTGAACCAGTCCAGCCCGGACGGCGCTGGCGGCGCAAAAGTGACGGGGCCCTGACCAAGGTCATTTACGTAGACTCACTCTTCCGATTCCGGCGCTCGGTCCATCATCGAGCGCAGCGTCGGACGATCACCGAGTTCGGCTCGTTCCTGAAGAAGTACGCGATCGTGTCCGATGCCGTGCCAGCCGACACTTCCGCCCAGGACGACGACGCCCAGGCCCAGCAGGAGAAGAAGGCCAAGAGCCGATGACGACCCCGCGTGAGCATGTCATCGAGGGCTACCTCCTTGACCAGTGCCGGGCACACGACTTCCTGTGTCTGAAGTTCGTCTCGCCAGCCCGCGGGGGAGTGCCCGACCGGATCGTCGTCGCCCCCCGCGGCACTGTGTTCGTCGAGGTCAAGCGTCCTGGCGGTCAGCTGCGGAAGCTGCAGCAACTCATGCACGCCAAGCTGCGTTGCCACGGAGCTGAAGTCCACGTCGTCGACGACAAGCCGGGCGTCGACGCGTTCATCGCGTACCTCCTCGAGCCCCCATCCGATCAGCGGGAAACAGCACCATGATCCGGAGGTGGCCCGCCGTGGCCAACCGTCGCAATACGAGACCAGGGTGACAGCCCGCTTGCGCCAGTCGGTGGATCTTCGAAATCGACGAGACGCACGCCACCGTCGAGCTGGTCATCGGCTGGGATTACGCCTTTGGCTCAGCCGGTCCACCCGCACCTGCACCCACATTCACCTTGACCGGATTCGCCCGACCAGCACCGGCTGCCTTTACCTCGCCACGGAAGGAATTTGACCGTGATCCGCGAAGAGCGCATCCCGCTCGCCGACCTGACGGAAGACCAGCTCGAAGCTCTGTACGTCCACATCGATTCCCTCACGAACGCACCAGTGTTGCGCACCTGCCTGGTGCCCAGGTGTCTGCGCCAATTCGACGCCATGGCGACGCTGGCCGGCTCGCCCATGCGCCCCGGGTGGTCGGGGGAAGGCTGGTGCACGCTCGGCGCAGGCAGCATCTTTCCCGCGGGCGGCCACATCTGCCCCGGCCACAAGGACCTTGTCGCCAGGCACTGGCCACACCGCCTCGAACTGCCCTCCGGCCGCTGGTCCGTGGCCTGCCCGTGTGGCTGGTCCCCGGTCCCGCAGCGCTGGCACCGTCTCGTCGCTGCCCTGTGGGAGCAGCACCTTCTCACCGAAACCGGCGCGCTGCCGGCCGCCCCGCCCGTCACCGACCCCGAACACCGGCTCCCCCTGGCCGAGCACACCGAGGAGTCCCTCGCAGAGCTGTACGACCGGCTCTGGGATGCCGAAACCGACGTGCCCGAGCTCCGCAGCCTGGCCCGCGCCTGCTCCATGGGTTACAGCCTCACGGTACCCGCTCTCCTCGGAGCAAAGACCGCCCTCGATAGCCTCCGCACCCGCATCATCCTTGACTCCCGCGACTGGGCTGCCGACAAGCTGGATTCCCTGCTCTGGGCCGTCCTCGTCGGCTGGAACTGCGAGAACCCCGCCCCCGGCCACGTCCACAACGACACCAACTGCGCCGGCGACCAGACCCTGTGGACCATCGCCGACCAGCACAACATTCCCACCGACCAGGTCATGCAGGCCAGCCAGCACCGCTGGTGGATTGCCAACGCCATCAAGGTCGCCCAGCAGATCGAAGGCGACCACGTCGTCACAGCGGGCTAGCCCCTGCCCTGCATGTGGTGGCGGAGACCTGAGCCGCTGCCATAGCCACGAATCCTCGGGCGACAGCCTGGCCTGTGCCCAGCAGCGCGTCGCCACCAACTGGCACCTCTCCGGTTGAGCGGATCGGCACCGGGCTCCTTTCGGGGCGAGGACGAGCAACTCACCCGCCCGGTCGTCGACGCAGGTGACGAGCCCGTCCGGCATGGCGAGGGGCTGGTGGTTCACCTCCGCCCGCCCTGTGCCGTTCAGCCGGCTGACCCGCCCCGCGACATGGCCGGAGACCAACAGGCGCGGCGGCGCGGGGGCTGATGTGGTCCCCAACGACTGCAGCCAGTTGCGATCGGTGAACCGGGCGCATGTCCGGACCAGCAAGGTCGTCGCCTGCGCCAGTCAGACCTTGATCTGGGAAACACCCGCACCTTCCCACCGTGGCGCAGGCAACCGCATGATCACACCACATCGATTCCCAGCCCGCTCGACATCCCAACAGCATGAGATGTCTGGCCACCACTGGAAGACCAGTCAGGACCAGCGACATGTCTACGGCTACTGCTCCGTCCCCGATCTCGCTGATGCCGCATCAGCAGCAGATCCACGACTTTCTCGTTGACCACCCCTTCGCCGGCGCGTGGCTCGAAATCGGGGCCGGCAAGACGCTCACGACCCTCTGTGCCCTGCAGACGATCCGCCCAATGGGGCACATCCTCGTCATAGCGCCCGTGGCGATCGCCCGCTCCACCTGGATCGACGAGATCGAGAAGTGGGGCTTCCCCATCCGGACGAAGACACTCATCGTCGACGAGAACGACAGGAAGCTCTCCAAGGCCAGGCGCCTGAAGCGTTTCCAGGAGGTCGCCACCGATCCGCCGACGATGTACTTCATCAACCAGGAGCTGCTGACGCAGCCGTCCCAGGAGACGAAGCTGATCACGCCAGTGCCGGGCGCAGTGCCTGCCCCGGCCGTGTCACCGGAGGCGACGGCGATCCTCGGTCTGCTCCGGGCGCGGGGGGCACTGGGCCGAGACGAGGTGATCGACGACTACCGTGCTCTGGTCGCCGGCAACGCGAACAACCGGGTCCCCGCCAAGGCCAAGATCCGCGCCTGGATGCGGGAGTTGCTCACGTCGGGCCTGGCGACGTGGGAAGCCTATGGCTGCCGAATCTGTTCCGGCGCAGGCTGCGCTCAATGCCGCTTCGGTCTCATCGACCAGCTGCCGGTCCGAAACATCAACGGTCAGAACACCATCATCTGGCCCTTCCAGACGGTCATCATTGACGAGTCCCAGGGTTTCAAGTCGCACGCCTCGCAGCGCTTCCTGGCCCTGGCGGCGGTGCGGCCGGCCATGCACCGACTCATCGAGCTCACGGGAACGCCCAGTCCTAGCGGTCTCCACGATTTGTGGAGCCAGGTCTACCTGCTCGACGAGGGGCAGGCGCTGGGGCAGAACATCACCGCGTACCGGGACCGCTGGTTCACGCCCAAGATGATGCCTGGCACCACGGCGCCGGCGAAGTGGATCCCCACGGCAAACGCCGAGGCCGAGATTCATCAGGCCATCTCGCACCTGGTGATGAGCGCTGAGAACACAAGCCTGCAGCTCCCGCCGCTCAGCATCCAGGACGTCAATGTCACGCTCCCACCGGACCTGCTCAAGGCATACAAGGACTTCAAGCGCGACCTGGCCCTGGACATTGTGCAGACCTACACCGGCGACGACGGGAAGCTGACGCAGAGCGTCGAATCGATCGTTGCCGCAAACCAGGCGGTGCTGACGAGCAAGCTGATGCAGTTCGCCTCGGGCACGCTCTACACCGCGGATCCTGACGACCCGAGCACGAAGGGCCGGTACGAGGTCATCCACGACAAGAAGATCGAGATGGCCGAGTACCTGGTGCGGAACAACGGCGGCGAGCCCGTGCTCATCGCCTACCATTTCAAGTCCGACAAGGAGCAGCTGCTCACGCGGCTCCGGAAGGCCGGCATCGACGCGCAGGCCTTCAACGGCTCGCGCGACATGGTCCGTCGGTGGAATGCCCAGCAGATCCCGGTGATGCTGCTCCACCCTGCCGCCGCGGGGCACGGTCTGAACCTGCAGCACGGCGGCTCGACGATGATCTGGTACACGCTGCCGTTCTCTCTCGAACACTACCTGCAGACCAACGGCCGGCTCTTCCGCACGGGCCAGACGAAGCCGGTAACCGTCCACCGGCTCATCGCCAAGGGAACGCAGGACGAGCGGATGCCTTCGGTGCTCGCTGGCAAGCAGCAGGTCCAGGACGACCTCATTAAGGCCGTCTCCGGGGACTACAACGCCGAGCAGGCGCTTCTCGCCGCGCTGGAGGAAGAGATCCGCGAGGACCTCAACGACCTCTGGGCTTCCGAGCGGGTCTGACCCACACCCATCCGACGACGGCCCGGCTGTGGGATTCCACAGCCGGGCCGTCGCTGCGGCGACCGCTCACCGAACACGCGTGATCAAGAAGAGGACTCCCCATGGCAGCGATCACCGCCCCGACGCCCCGATCCGCGACGGACTACGGGCGGCACGGGTCCTGGATGCAGTCTTACGCCAACCCGCAGTTCTACCCGCTCGGCCCCAGGCCCGAAGGCGTCGTTCTCATCGACGTCGCCCACGCGCTGTCGATGCAGTGCCGCCACAACGGCCGCGTCCAGCGGTTCATGTTCGTGGCCGAGCACTGCGTGCTCATCTCCCGGCTCGTCTCGCCCGAGAACGTGCTGTGGGGACTCCTGCACGACGTAACCGAGGGGTGTCGACGATCCCGGAATTCCCCAGTTTCTCGTACGACGCTGGCAGAGGAGCATGACCCATCGCACCAACAGGACTGGATATGGTCGGTGAGCCTGAGGCTTGAATCGATGTCATATGCAAGGAGAAGGCGATGACCAGTGAACAGGCCGTTCTTCACGACGCGCAAGAGATCCTGAGTAGTGCGGATACGCGGCCCTTAGCCGGAAGCAGAACCGGTTCACTACTTCAACAACCGGTGCACGAGGGAATCCCGCCTGCACAGCGACATGCCGGGGGAGCTCCGGGGGAGCAGGGTGAGCGGATGACAGGGCAGATCCTGCCGGAGACAGGGGAGCCGGACGCGGCGGCGCAGCGCGCCGCGCTGTTCAGCGACGCGGACGCGGCCACCGACCGCCCGGCCCGCGCCGACCCGGCCAGCCCGCCGCTGGAGACCCTCCTCTGGCAGGCGCCCGGCGAGCGCGGGCAGACGCAGTGAGCGACAACGGGGCGCGGACCGTAGTGCCCGACCAGCTCTACCTGGACCTCGCCCCCGACATGCAGGGGCGCGAACGGCGCCTGCGGGTCACGGCGCTGGAGGGCGACGGCCGGGCACTGCGCGCCGTCGAGCACGACCTCGGCGGCACTGCCGGGCGCACCACCCGCATCCAGCTGAAGGCGCTGGCCGACCCTCGCAAGTTCGCGCTGCTGGCGGACTGCGACGCGCTCACCGCAGACCCGCGCTACACCCGCCTGCTGACCGCGCTGGCGACCGTGCACGGCCCGGCGGCCACCCCGCACGACTACGCCCGCGCCGCCTTCGTCGCCCTCGGCCTGGTCGCCGGAGAGGACTCCCGATGAGCACCGCCGGTGACGCCCTGCCGTACAGCGGGGACAGTGTGCACGACCGTCGGGTGCGGGCTCGGCTGGCCGAACTCGCGGCCGAACGCGGCCTGTCGGTCCAGGCGGTGCTGGCCCAGCTGAACGTGGAGTTCGCCGACGGTCGGCCGCCCGTGCCGCAGCCGGCGGAGCCCGCCGCGGTGACGGGCGCGAACCCTACGGCGCCCCGCGCCTGGGTGATCGCCCGGCGCCGGGCCGACGACGAGTGGGGCGTGACGACGTACGAGGCCTGCGCCGGGCCGCCCGCCGCGCGGGCGCGGCCGTGCAGCGGAGCCGAGCCGTGCCCGTGGCGGCGCGACGCCCCGCCCGGCCAGTTCCCGGCGGAGGCGTACCGGCACTCGGCCGCGACCTCCCTCCCCGGGGCCGACCGGCGCTTCGGCTGCCACTCCGGCCGCCCCGGGCAGCCCCAGATGTGCGCCGGGTGGCTGCTGCGCGGCGCCCAGCACCACGCCGGTGTCCAGCGGATGCTCGCCGACGGCACCCTGGCCCGCCCCGACCTGCCCGCCGGAATGGAACTGTACGACTCCTACGCTGCCATGGCCGTCGCCAACGGTGTCGCCCCCGACGACCCGGCCCTGACGACCCAGCTCCGTGGAGCGGACTTCGTGCCACTCCCTAGTGAACAGCCGAAGGATGATCCGCGTTGAGCGTCAAGACCGCGGCCCGCCCTGCGCCGCCGGTCGGGCGCACCACGGTGGCCACCTCGGGCGAGGCGCTTAGATGTGCTGCCGCAGGAATCAGGTTGATTACACGACATCGACCCGTCGCCATACCCGGTACGACCACGGCAGTACCCGCCCCGGAGCACCGGCTGACGGCATGCGGAACGGAGGAGAGCCATGTTCTCAGACAGCACCTGGGGCCTGTGCGAGTACCATACCGCCGGGTTCACCGACGGTGAGCTGGAGGCGCTCAAGGAGTACGACGAACAGCGGACCCTCAAGGGGTACTTCGACCTGGAGGAGCTGCTGGAGAAGACCGGGGCGGAGATCGGCGAAGCCCTGCGGATCCGGGCCGGGGAACTGGCCCGTTGGCACAACGGCCTCCTGCGGCTGATGGCTGATCCCCGGATCGAGAACCAAAGGCGCCGTGAGAACCCCCTCGGGCCTCACTACGACGAACACGGCAAGGGCCCGTATGGCGGAGCCGTCGCCCGGTTCCTGGTCTTCTCCACCCAGGACTACCACCGCCACCGGCACGGGTACGAGTACGCCGTCACCGTGTGGGCCCTGGGTCTTCAGGCCCCGGACAGCTACCCGCCCGATACCCGCGGCCTCGACCTCGACAACCGCACCCTGAAGCTCTGGGACTGAGGGCCCGCACCTCCTCAAAAAGCGGCGTCCGAAACCACAAGAGGGGGCCTTTTGATGCCGTGGCACCACCCTCGCGCAACAACACAGGCAGGGCGATGCTGGAGACCGGGAACGAGGACGTGGCCCAGGAGAAGCTGACCCGGCTGATCAACGAGTCCAAGCAGTTCAAGGAGCACGCGGCCTACCCCGCTCGGCAGACCGACGCGTCTGCGACGCCCGCCGGCTGACCTGCACGTCGAAGTCTTCCGTGCGCCAGACCGTCCGCCAGGCAACACACGGACGATTTCAGTGCCCAGGTCAGTGATGAGGGCCGACACTGTGAATAGCCTCCTGCGCGCGGTCCTCCCCACGGAATACCGCATCCTGCCGATCGGCTACCGCGCAAACCTCGTTGATCGACAAGTACCACTTCGAGCTACAGGGCTCCTGACACGGGACCGATCCTGAGACCGGCAAAGACTGCTGGTCCGTGGTGCACGTGGATTCGGGCCTCGCGGCTAATGGCGCATGGGAGTAACGAGCCGCGGCTGACCTCGCGCGACGACGACTGGCTCGTGCGCTGCCGGTTCAGCCGTGATGAGACTCTCCGCCGAGCATCCGACGCCGACAACCAGATCAAGTTCAACAACCAGGCGCTCGCCCAGTGGAACAAGTACTTCGCGTCACGTTCCGATGCGTGACAACCTAACCCGCTCGGCTTCGCACCCTACGGGCGCTGACCTCGGGGGTCTGGGTCGGCATAGCCGACCCGGGTGCGGGATCGATACCGGAACAGGCCGAGAACACCTGGTCCGTTCCCTGCTTGTACGTCGACGTCACATCAGGAGCCCTCCCGGGTCCCGGTGACGTCCCTGACGAAACGTTTTGCGGCCACCGGCTAGACACGAGGGCGACGCCGATAACCGAAGCACCGAGCAAGACACCGATGAGCCCCATCGGTGCGCCGGCCGGGACACGCATCAGTCGCCAACCAGACACCAAGAAGACTCGATTGCCTAACGCTCCATTCCAGCCATACTCGCACCTCTACCACCACCCGCCCTGGCTGCACTCGTGCGACGGGCGCTGGTACGAGGGGGAGAGCGAACGGCGCGACTACAGCTGGCACCACGACACGAGCTCCGATCGCCAAGACCCCAACGACAAGGAGGCTCGCTGATGCAGGCCTACAGCAACACCACCCGCCAGACCTACCCCTCGTGGGAGGAGCTACTGGCGGCCGAGACGAGTGGCCTCGCCGTCATCATCCTCATGCGCCAGTCGAAGCCAAAGACCGGAAAGACCCGGACTTTCACACGGACCGTCGGCCCGTTCGCCGATCAGAAGAAGGCCCGCAGTAAGGCTGCGACCCTGCGCCGGCGCTTCGCACGCGCAATCGAGGAGAGCCCGGGCACTGACATCGAACTTATCGGCGTCAAGGTCGAACCCCTCTGGAACGACCTAGTCCCTCCCGGCCCCTCGTGAACGCACTCTGACGGAGCATCTGACTATCGATACGAACAAGGCGCCGAGCCTCAGGTCACCGAGAGCGCCGCCCAGCCGTCCGCCGCCGATGCCTGCGTCCTCACCGTCATCGACCGGCCCACCGGTCAGAGCGTCGAGATCGACCTGAGCGACGAACAGCACGCCCACCTCTTCCGCTGAGTCGGCACGTCTGGCGACGAGATGCGCGCTCTACACGGGATTCCGACGCCGGTGCGGCGGGACGGAGCGGGCGACACAGGCGCCCCGGACGACGGCGTGAGATGCCCAACCCACGACAGAGGAGTGACAGCACAATGCAGGACTTCACCTCCGGCGGGCCCCGTAAGAGCCCCAAGCCGGGCCCGGCAGATCAGAACGTCGGGTTCACCGGGCTGGGTGTCGATGATGGCGACCCGGATGTGGCGACCCTCAAGAACGCCATCGCGGGGAACCTTGCCCCGATGGGCGTCACCGACGTCACCTTCGTCGAGCCCGGTGAGATCACCGATGCCCGCAATCAAATCCGAGGGGGGGAAGACACCTACATGCACGTGAGTGACGGCACGTTCCACGGTTGCCTGTGCGGCTACACCGTGCAGCGTGCCGCGCCGTCCGGGGCACCCGAATGCCCCGTCTGCGTGCTTCTCGACGCCTGAACGATGCAGGGGCGGCTTGGCCGCTCTCCACGCGACGCCCTCGCGACTCCGCATGACGCCGTTGCCGGCTGCGGCATCGACTCCAACTTCACAATCACCTTCCTCGTAGGGACCGGTTCAGGTTGGCGGCCTTCGGAGGGACTCGTTGCCCCTGTCCTTGATGACCGCCGCGGGGCTGTCACCGGTCTTGGCGCCGATTGATCGCTGATGGAAGCGTGTCCGCCCACGGGTGGGGCTGTGTCATGTGGTTGCAGATCTCCGGTGTCCTCGCAGGTCACCCGTTGTACCGGGAGGGGAGGGAATGCCCGGTAACCAGCAACGACTTCACGTCGATCGATGCCTTCTGCGTCCTGGACGTGGGCAAGTCGGCTCACCATGGAACGGCCCTGCTGGCCGACGGCCGTACGGTGTTCGATAAACCGCTGCCCAACGGCGAGCCCCAACTGCGGGAGCGGTTCTCCCGCCTGGGGCCCCGGAGAAGAGTCCTGGTCGTCTTTCGACCAGCCGGCCTCTATCGGCCCTCTGGTGGTCACCGCGGCCCGAACTCCCGGGCCTGTCGATGCGCCTGCTGGCCGACCTGCACTCCGGCACGGGCAAGACCGACGCCCGCAATGCCTACGTCATCGACGATGCCGCCCGCACTCACCTGCTGCATTCCATCGACCCGGCCGCGAGCGTGCGGGTCGAACTGCCCATGGTCCTGACGACGACCCTGCCTAGGACGCCACCCGCATCTCCAATCGGTTTCACGGACTGCTCACCTCCATCGGTCCCCGCCTGCGGCACCCGGCCTTCCTGACCCTGCTTGAAACCTTCGGCTTCCCGGCACGGCTGGCCCAGACCGGTACCAAGCAGCTTGCGCAGGTCATGCTCCAGGCAGCCCCGCGGATGCGCAGTGCCCACAGCCTGGCCGAGGCCCTCGCGGCCCTCCTGCACCAGCGGTTCCACTCCTCGGCAGTGCAGTTCTCCAGCCGTGCGACATCGGTCGGCATAGGCGGGATCAATACCGGGACAGGCCGGGGGCACAAACACCCGGCCTGTCCCCCGTAGATACGTCGACGTCGCGTCATGGGCATCCCCGGGTTCCGTTGGCGTCCCTGAGGAGACGTTGTACTGCCACCGACCAGACGCGACAGCGACGCTGATCGTCGAAGTCCCGAGCAAGACACCGATGAGATCCGTCAATGCACCAGCTGGGACACGCACCGGCCTCCAACCAGACCTCTGACGACCTCCCACGAGCCATGGGTGCGACGGAACAGAGTCCCTCCGCCCCATCCTCGGCGTCCAGGGCAGTGCCTTCCTCTACGTCATGACGGAATTCGCGGCAGTACGTCCCTTACTTCGGGCCTCATGGATCACCAGTCTCATCAACTTCCCTATCACCATCACCGATGGAGTCGACATGAATGCCCGAAGCACACCAGCGCATAACCGCAAGAGTGCTTCTCGAATGACCCCGCGCCCGCATCAGGAAGAAGCACTGAAGGCTATTCGAGAGGCCACGGGAGACCGGGCGTTGGTCGTCATGGCCTGCGGGACGGGGAAGTCCCTTGTGGCGCGGGAAGTAGCACGCGAGCGGTTTGCCCCCACGGTTCTGGTCACCGTGCCCACGCTCGCCCTGGCCGAGCAGATCTATCAAGGATGGGCTGCGGAATTCCCTGGTGAGCTGGATGCGCTCATCGTCTGCGCGGACTCCGCCGTGGGCGGCACAGCCGTTCCGGTCACCGTGGCACCGGACCGCATCGCCGAATTCCTCACCTCGACCCAATCGGTTCGGATGCGCCTGCTGATCTCCACCTACCATTCAGTGGGGAGAATAGCTGAAGCCTATTCATTACATTCGCTTCCACCGCTGGATCTCGCCGTCCTGGACGAGGCCCACCACACCGCCGGACGGGCGGGCAAGAAGTACTCGATCGTGCTCGACAATGAGCGCATTCCCGCAGATTTCCGTCTTTCCCTGACGGCCACCAGCCTGATCCACGAAGATTCGGACGGCACCGCCGACGTCGTGTCGATGGATGACGAGACGCTGTACGGAAAGCGCGTTTTCGAGCTGACAACCGGCAGTGCCATCCAGCGGAAGCTGCTTGCCGACTACGAGGTCGCGATCGTCCTGGTCTCGGACGCAGACGTCCACGCGGCCCTGCTGCGGCAGGAGAGTTCGCACGCGGGCGCCGGGGGCGGCGACACCGCGATGGTGGCCGCCCAGATCGCACTGTCCCGGACCATGCGCGAGCACGATCTGCAGAGCGTCATTGCCTTCCATAGCCGCGTGGCCCGCTCCAAGCGCTTCTCCGCGACCCTCGGCGAAATCGGCGCTGCCACCGCCGACGTGCGGATCACCTCCCTGCACATGGACGGCAGCACTCCGGCCGTCGCGCGCACCGCCCAACTGGAGTTGCTGGCTCGCCCTGCAAGTGGCCAGCATGTCGTCCTGAACAACGTGAGGACCTTGACCGAGGGCGTGGACGTCAGCGGCGTCGGGGGCGTCTGCCTGGTGGACCCGAAGTCGTCGCAGACGGACATCGTGCAGGCGGTCGGACGTGCTCTGCGGCTCCACCCTGACCACGATCGTCCCGCGCTGATCCTGCTGCCGGTCTATCTGGCCCCCGGAGAAAGCCCGCAGGCCGTCCTGGAGGCCAGTTCATTCCAGCATGTATGGCGAGTACTGGCCACGCTTCGTGACCAGGATGAGCGCATGGACGCTGCCTTGACCGTGGCTCGACGATGCCTCGGTGGGGAGACTTCTGAGCCCAGGGACAACACCAAGGTCCGTTCCGTACTGCCGGACAGGGTCAAGATCTACAGCAGTGCGGATGTCGATTCCAGCTTCGTCAATGCCCTGGGCGTCCGCGTGCTGGAGCGCAGCACCGAGGACTGGTACCACTTCTACGGGCTGCTGGAGCGGTACGTCGCCGCGCACGGGCACGCGGTCGTGCCTTCCTCCAACGAAGCCGGGACCCTCGGAAGCTGGGCGAAATACCAGCGCAGATTCCATGCCGCCGGCAAGCTCCTGCCCAAGCGCGCGGCGCTCTTGGAGTCTCAGTCCGGGTGGACGTGGCGACTTGCTGACGCCAAACGCGAACGCGGCCGGAAGGAACTGAAAGCCTTTGTCACCGAGCACGGGCATGCCGGGGTCCCGCGCGGCCACGTCACCGCCTCCGGCTACCGGCTCGACCACTTCGTCACACTTGTTCGTAACCGGCGCCGTTACTCCCTCATGGATGCCGAGGAGATTGCCTACTACGAGGCGCTGCCGGGGTGGATGTGGCACGTCCACGATGCAAAGTTCGAACGGTTCCTCCAGCACCTCGACCAGTTCATCACCCAGTATGGCCACGCCCGTATCCCTCAGCATTACAAGTCCGAGCTGAACGGCGAGACGTTCGAACTCGGCCACGCGGTCTCCAGTAAGCGCGCGAGGTACCGCAAGGGCACCTTGCCCGACGGACAGGCCGAGGCCCTGGAGAAGCGTCCCGAGTGGGCATGGGATGGCCTGGCGGCTGTGTGGGAGGCGAACTTCAACGCTCTTGCGGGCTGGGCGGCCAAGCACGACAACATCAAGGTCCCCTTTGATAAGCCGGTCGACGGCTTCAACGTGTACCGATGGCTCCTCCAGCAGAAGAAGCTGATCCGCCAAGGGAAGCTGGCGAAGGACCGGCGTCTTCGTCTGGAAGCCCTCCCCGGGTGGTTCTAGGACTGATCCTCTGAAGCTCTTCAGCAATGCGCCCGCCGAGCCTGATTTTCCCTCAGGCTCGGTGCCCAGCACGACCGCCTGGGGCGCCGGCTACACCCCCGCCGCCGCTTCGCCCGGGCACTGGTCGCTGCTGCTCGATCTCCCCAACGGCTGGCGCTCTTCGGGACGTGATACGCGCAACGAGCGACACCGCGTGTACCTGTCGTGTCCACGAAGGAGCTGGTCTCGTCCTCCTGGGCCCACGCCACGTCATTCTCGACCGCGCCTACAGGCGAGGATGCTGTCCCGGCCCACTACACTCCAGCCGCTCAGCCAAAACCACAGGTCAGACAGCGAAATCCTGCTGGAGTACTAAACAAGCTGCCCGTGAGCTATCGGGGATAGACAGACGAAGCTCTGGTTCTGGAATTAGTCCGTCGTTGATTGGTCAAGTGCGGTCCCTCAGGATGGAGTGCACAGAGCGAAGCAACCACCAACTTGTTGCAGGAAGGACAGCTCCTGGTCCGTTATGCGGCGGTCTGCCACCCGGGAGGGCACACCGGCCCGACCGATGACGCACAACACACATGCTGAATCTGGCAAGTAGCGCTCGGGCAAAGGAGAGAAGCCTTCCCCTGGTGAGTGGCGCGCGGCAGGAGCAAGGCAAGCCCCAGCAGCTGCTCCTGCCGCGCCGCAGTGAAGAACGGTTGAGGCTCGCTGTTTTGCGGCATGTGACGTCGCCAATACGCCCCCTGGCATCGCAAACCTCCCGGATCTCGCATATGAAGGAGCGCAACGATGATCCACCCTCGCCCAGAGGCGTCCAACTCTGACGAGTTCAAAGGCTTCAACGAAGCCCGGCGCATCATGTGGTGCCATGAGGCTCGTGCCCGCGTGCACGAACGGTTTGAGCAGACGAGCTTCATCGGTGACACGAATGTTGCAGCGGTCCACGTCGACAACACCGCCAGGGCTGACCGTGTGTTCCTCGTGGCATTCGACAAGGCCGGCCAGCAGGTCGGCGTCGACACGCTCTACATCGACGAGCCCGATCAACGCCTCGACATCGCGTTCGAGTTCGACCACGACTTCACCGGCATGGACGTCGTACCGGCCTCTCAGCTTGACCAGGCCATCTCTCGTGAGGACGGCTGGGTCGTCAACCTGAAGGTACTGCGCGAGTACGCCCCCTTGGCCGATCGCCGGGCCACGCAGCGTAAGGTGTTCCTGGCGCATCTGCAGGACATGGTGAAGAACGGCGAGGTCCGCAATTTCCTGTTTGGCCGGGGTGAGTCCGATGAGACTGATGCGGCGTAAATGACCGTGACCTCGTACCTCAGGCAACCCCGCTGACGGCCTAGTCGGCGGGGTTGTCCGATTTCTGGCGATGCCACAGTGCTGCATTTTCGCAATGAGGGGGGATCAGCACAGCTGATCCGGGTGCCGAATCCAGGCGGAGTGCTTTGCGAGGAGGCATGCGTAGACCGGTTCACTCTCCGGGGCGGCACACCAACCGGCCGCCACGATGGACCCGAGAGCGTCGGCCAACCCCAACTGGATCGAACTGAGGAGAACGCCATGGGTGCTATCGAGAATCACGAAGCCCTGATGTACGGGTACCGCCTGGGCGGCCCGGCCGACAACTGGGAAGGGCTGACGAACGAGCTGGTCCGGTACACCGACGTCGACGGTTCATCGTTTCTGATGCCGCGCGTGCCGTGGGAGACTGAGGACATGCGCGAGGAGAACCACTCCGACTACTTCGCCGCCGCGGCGGCAAAACGGCTGGTGGCGAATGGCCTGGGGGCGCTGCTTCTTCGGACGTACTCGATCGGGAGGGAAGAAGACGGGCATATCCTGGCGGCCGTCGTCCACGAGCCCGAGAACGGGCCCCTCAAAGTGGACTCCGCGTCGATGAGCGCCGCATCCCAGTACGACAAGGCCCTGAAGCGGGCGTTGTCCGTGCTGGAACTACGGACCCGCGCCAGCGAGCCCGAATGGATCAGGGTGAGCTACTACGCGTAGCCCGGAGTTCGAGGGACCACCGTCTCCCCCCCCCTCGTCGTCGGCGGAGTCCGCCGCCACGCGGGGCTGGCTGCAAAGGTGTCTGACGGGCCGGATCCGTTCCAAAAGGCCGGCCTGGGGCAGGACCAGGGCTCTGGTTTCGCCCAGTCCCATCCATCTGAGAAGACAACGCCCTGACTGCCTCGTGGTGATCAGGGCCGCGAATCAGGCTCGGTACACGGCATTACCACCCTGCCGGGTCGTCACACCGGCGGGATGAGCAGCGAAGCCCCCGCGTAGATGAGATCCGGATTCTGGATTTTGTTCGTCTCGACCAGAATGCCGATCGGCACCCCCGTCGCTCCCGAGAGCGCGGTGAGCGTATCGCCGGGCTTGATGGTGTACGGCTTGGCCTTCGGCGCGGGTTTTGCCTCGGCCGGTGCACCCGATTCGTTGTACTTGTCCTCGTCGCCGCGACCGGGCGTCGGGTCCTGACTCGCCCCGCTCTCGTCCTGCTTCCCTGCGCCACCCTCGCTCGGCTGCTGGGCGCTGCCGTCTCCGGCGTTCGTCTCGCCGGGGTTCTCCGGTGCCTCGACCGGAGCGTGATTGCCCTGCAGCGCCTGGATGAAGCCGCCGTCGGACATCGCGAGCTGCGTCAGACCCCACCCGGCGAAGAGCGCAGCCGCGCCCACCATGATGCCGGCGGCGATGACGGGGCCGTTGCCGAAGCCCATCGGGCCGGCGTGGCTTCCGGCAGCTGCACTCGTCTGCGCCGACAGCTTCGGCGCAGTCCCCACTGGCCTTTGAATCGCAGCCATCATCCCTGTCTCAACTCCTCTGTGAATAGCGCAAACAACCATTCAGTCCGACATCAACATTCTACTCATAGGCGAACCGGAGTTGATAGCATAAGGAATTGGATGGTAGTCCGAATCCTGTCCAATAGCTCTCCGATGGGCCCCCGAACCGTCGACCGCCAGACCGAACGAAGGAACCGCACCGCCATGGCCAACTACTCCATCTCCGCCGACCAGATCACCGAGGGCAAGAACGTCTTCATCCGCGGGAAGCTCGGCTTCGCCGTACTCGCCCGCCTCATCAAGGGCGCGGAGCTCGTCGCCAGCGACGAGCGCAAGACGAAGAACGGCATGACCCCCGTCGGCAGGCCGCACACCACTGCGACGATCATTCACGCGGAGGTCCAGTTCGCCGATCCGAACAACCCCACCGTCGAGGAACAGTTCGTCTCCGAGCGCCGCTACGATTCACCGAAGCGGCCCGAAACCGGACCCAACTACTCCATCGACTCCAAGGGCAGCAGCCTGCCGATCATCGCGGTCCCTTCTGAGAAGGGTGACGGCACCTACGACCAGGACGAGTCCGGCCGGGAGCTTGCGCAGGGCCTCGACGTCACGCTCGTGCTGCGCACCTACAAGCCGCAGAACTTCAAGAACCGCGGTCTGGCCATCGAACAGGTGATCGTTCACGAGGCGCCGCGCTACTACATTGCCGGGGTCGACCAGGCTGAGCTGGCGGCGCGTGGCATCGTACTCAATGGTACGCCGCGCCCTGTTCAGGCCACTCCTGCCAGTACTGCCCCTGCCCTTCCGGTGATGACCGAAGTCGAGGACGGCCTGTCCTTTCCGGCCCCGCAGCCGGCGTCCGCACCTGTGGGCGTGGCCGCGCAGGCTCCAGCCCAGCAGGAGACCCTGGAGCAGAAGCTCGCGCGTCTTGAGGACGAGAACGCATCCCTCAAGGACGCTGGTTCGGCCGTGGGCTCGCCCGTGGCCACCGGCCCCTGGGGCGGCTCCGGCCCGGCCCAGCAGGAGGGGATCACCTATCAGGGCTGATCCATGCTGACCATCGAGGAGACCCCCGTACTCGCATCCGTGCAGTACGGGGGTCTCGTCTTCATCCCCCCGCCTGATCTCTCGCTTCGATCGAAAGCATGCGTCCCACGATGACTCCAGCCGACCCTCATGCCTGGTTTCCGCAGTTCTACGGCAACCCCGCGATCCGCACTCTCGCCAGTGCCTGTCGGTGGACCATCTCCGGACAGATCGGGGAAAAGTCCTCCGGCGATCCCACCGAGCCACCGAAGTGCAAGGCCCCGATCGACGTACGGCACCTGCTCGCCGGCTGCACGTCCAGCTGTCAGCACGTCGGCCCACTGCGCGGAGCCTTCGCCCTGGACGAGACCTGCCTGCTCACCCTCGACGAACTCACCACGGCGATACCGAACGCCGCGAACACCGCCTTTTACCTCCAAGCCCAGACAGACGGGCTGCTCGTCCTCGACATCGAGGCCGACTGCCCGCCAGGTCTGGCCACAGACCTGCTGCGGCTGCCGGGCATCCTTTACTCGGAGCTGTCGATGTCCGGCCAGGGCTTCCATCTCGTCATGCCGCTGCCGAAGAACTTCCACGACTTCCCCGTAGCCGCCGGCAAACGCGTCCTGCGTGAGGAACACGGCTGGTACGAGCTGCTCCTGGACCACTGGTCGACCTTCACCCGCCAGCCAGTGCCCGATCGCATCGTCGATCACGTCAACGAAGCAACTATCGCACCGGCCTTCGCCTCCATCGAGGACCTCTACGCGCAGCTGGCCGTGAACGCCAAGGAGAGCTCCGGTGCTTCAGCATCAGATGTCGACACCGCCGAGGACATGCCCGACATCCCGTACTCGCAGGTCATCGTCGAGCAGGCCCTGGCCAGTGCACACCACCAGCTCCGGGATCCCGGCGACTTCAACCACGACATGTCCCGCTGGGAGTTCTCGGTTCTCGCCTCGCTCTACGACCGGATGCGGACGCAACTGCGCGCCTACAGCGCCCTCGGCGTCGAGTACTCGACAAGCGACACCGTGTGGTTGCTCTACAAGGCGGCGCTCGACGTCATCCCTGCGCGCCCCAAGCACAGCGAGCGGCGCAACGGCCGGCCCTTCCTCCTCGACCGGGCGGCTGCGCTCGTGGCTGACCGCGAAGCCCGTTCCTCGTCGACCAACTGACGCTCTGTGTGTGTTCCCGAGCCTGCTTCCGCTCCTGGTTCATCTGCTGGCTCCGGCAGCGGGTGGGGTGGGTGACGGGTGCTGCGGCGGGGCCGAGCACAGGTGGGGGACGGCGCTGAATCGCGCGGAGCGCGATCGGGTGGCGATGCGCAGCGGGGCTCCATCGCCACCAAAGGAGGGAGTGCAGGTCTCCGCCAGGCTCCGACGTCGCGGCCCGCGCTACAGGAGACAGTTCAGACCTATGCAGCCTCGGCGACGCCGAGAGCAGCAGCGCCGTCCTCCGACATCTCTTCTCTTTCTCTCTCTTTCTCGCCTACACACAGAAAAGACATCGAGATGAAGTTCAACGAGACCCTAGTGACCCTCATCAAGCAGTCCCTTGAGGTCGGTGCGACGCCCGCTCTCATGGGCGAACCCGGTATCGGCAAGTCCAGCTTTGTCGAGGACCTGGCCTACTCCATGGGCACGCAGGCCTTCACGCTGCCGTGCAACCAGCTTGCCGACAAAGCCGACCTCACCGGTGCGCGCCTGGTGCCGTACACCAAGGATGACGGCACGCAGAGCTACAAGCAGGTCTTCTACCCGCACCAGGTGATCCAGGAGTGCATCGACTACGCCGAGAAGAACCCGCGTGAGTGGCCGATCCTCTTCCTCGACGAGGTCAACCGCACCACCTCCGATGTCACCTCCGGCGCTCTCACCCTGGTCACGCTGCGCCGCATGGGGTACGTCGAGCTGCCCAAGAACGTGCGCATCGTGGTGGCCGGCAACGACAGGGGCAACGTCACCTCGCTCGACGAGGCAAGCCTGTCCCGCTTCGCCATCTTCCACGTCGAGCCCGACGCCGCCACCTTCATGTCCGTCCTCGGCGACAACCTGAACCCCTGGGTGAAGACGGTGCTCACGCAGTACCCCGCGCTCATCTTCCAGAAGTCGACGCCCGGGGCCATCGTCGCCGACGGTCAGGACGATGACGACGACGGCAACGTCACCATGGCCGATCTGTTCGACGGCGGGGAGGAGATGAACCAGCTCACCACGCCGCGCACCATCGACAACCTGTCGAAGTGGCTCAACGCGGCTGACCCGCAGCAGCTGGCGCAGTACCTGGCCACCCCGATCCAGATAAGCGACCGCGAGACCTCGCTGCTGAACGAGGCCATCGAGGCCTATGTCGGAGACACCATGTTCACCACTCAGCTCGTGGCCACCATCTCCCAGGACCTGGCGAACAACGCCGGCGGAGTGCAGCACAACCGGGTGAACGTCCCGAAGCCGAACTGCTACCAGAGCCTGAAGGGCGCAGCGACCATGACCGACATGACCGCGGTCATCGCGAAGCTGACCGACAACGAGAAGTCCGGTTCGCTGCTGTACGCACTCAAGGAGAACAAGGACAACGCGCGCCTCATCGAGCAGCTGGCCCAGGCCATCACCCAGATCGAGCCGGAACACACCCGCACGCTCATCGAGATGGTGACCGGCCAGCAGATCGACCGCCAGAACCTGGAGGCCTTCATGGAGATCGACGCTCCGATCGCCAACCAGGCCAAGCCGATCCTCTCGGCCTTCCTCTGATCGCTCGCTCACCGGTGGTGGACCTGCCGCGGACTGCCGTCCCTCCTGCAACTCCCCACCACGGGCAGCGCTCTGCTGCCTTATCCTCAGAAGGAGGCCACGACCCTTGACGATCACCGTCACGAACCAGAAGCCGGCCGTACTCGACGCACTGCACACCATCTCGTGCACCGGTGATTACGACCCGACGCCGGCGATTCAGCAGACCCTCATCGACCCGCTGCTGAAGCCATTGAACCCCAACGCCCCGGCAAGCATCACCGACGCCCAAGGCGCCGATCTGACGGGGGACATCCCGGATCTGGTCCTGAGCTGCCTCGGCGACACGCTGAACGTGGCCAGCGAGCAGACGGTCAAGGAACTGCTCGGACAGACCCTGATCAACTTCGACCAGGGCACACCGCTGCCGGTTGCCGAGCTCTTCGCCGTCCAGGCCGGGCAGCAGAACAAGATGCCCGCTCCCTCCCCGCAGGTGCTCTACACCGTCCAGGCTGATGTCCTCCCGGCCTCGAAAGCTCTGCTGGCGGGGACCGGCGACGAGAGCGCCTTCTTCGCCTCGATCGCCTACACCTTCCACCCCGACACCCTCGGCTTCTGGTTCCAGTCCTCCGCCGCCTTCGACGACTTCAAGATCTGGCTGTCCCACCAAACTCAGACGATGGCCAGCGCGCTGCCGCCGGCCACCACCAAGCTGCTCAACGACTTCACAGCCCTGTCCTTGAAGCGGCTCACCGAGTCACTGCTGGTGCGCAAGGACGACTCTGACGCCAATGATGAACACTCCTTCGCTCGCGTGCTCGTGCACATGCTCATGAACTACGTCGAGCAGCAGCGGGCCCAGGCCGGCCAGCAGAACACCGCCCTGGACACCGGCGTCCTGCCGTTCACGGTCGGGGAACTGTTCTGCCCGCGCTCCCTCGTCCTGGTCAACGTCGAGGCCCACGCCCGTGCCACTGCGGCGAAGATCATGGGGGAGTGGAACCTCATCAACCAGTCGCTGGCTTCGCCGGTGAAGGTCGTCTCGAATACGTCGCTGTCCAAGCTCACATCGCTGCCACGAGCCGCCGCCCGGGCCGCCGCCCTGGGATCCAAGCAGCAACCGGGCCAGCCTGGCACCCGTAGCGCCCGGGTGTCGTTCCGCAAGCAGCCGCCGAGCAAGCTCGACCTGTTCAAGGACGTCACCCGTGTACTGCGTCGAATGGGCAAGGTCAACAAGTCGCAGAACATCTTCCGCACGACGAACGCGACCTTCCTCAAGGCCAGCCGCCGGAACCCGGACGACTTCAACAAGCCCGGCCGGATCACCTCGGTGCAGTACATGCCCGACCTGCACATCTACATCGACACCTCCGGTTCGATCTCCGAGCAGAACTACCAGGAGGCGGTCATGATGCTCATCCGGATCGCCAAGAAGCTCAACATCAACCTGTACTTCAACTCATTCAGCCACTTCCTGTCCCAGGAGGTGATGCTGCGCACAAAGAACAAGTCGACGGCCCAGATCTGGAAGGAGTTCCGCAGGATCCCGAAGGTGTCGGGCGGAACCGAGTACACGCAGATCTGGCAATACATCAACGCCAGCCCGGTGCGCCAGCGCAGGCTCTCGCTCATGGTCACCGACTTCGACTGGGCGCCGCCGTCCACGCGTCAGGACCACCCGAAGAACCTGTACTACGCGCCGTGCTCCGCCATGGACTGGTCGCACATGGTGGACCTCGCCAAACGCTACGCCGACTCGATGAAGCACATCGACCCGAGCATCCGGCAGAGGCTCCTCGGCATGGTCGTCTGACTCCTGCGTCCCCTCAAGAACAGCCAAGAGCGGTGCCATGCGACTAACTCCCGCGGTGACACTGCTCTTGGCGGCCCTGAGCCTCTCTCATCCAACACGCCGGGCAATCCGCACCGAAGGAACATCCGATGCGAATCCCCTGGGACGTGTTCGCAGTCCTGCCAGGCCGTACCAAAACTGATGACCATCGCCTGAGGCTCGTCGGCGCCCGCTTGGCTCCCACCCTGTACCAGCGCGTCAACGAGGTCCTCGAAGCGGTCGGCGGTCGATGGGTGAAGCCCAAGGGTGCGCACCTCTGCCCCGTCCACGCCGCCGAGGCGCTCGCCCCAGTGCTTGCCACCGGTGAGGTTGTGACCCTAAGGGAGAAACATCACCCTCGCTCAGTACTTCCCCACACCCGAATCCGTTGTCGACCAGCTCATCGCTCTGGCCGCCCTTGAGCCCGGCATGACCGTGTTGGAACCGTCTGCCGGATCCGGATCCGGATCCGGATCCGGTGCCGCAGCCGCAGCAGCCCGCGGTGCGATCATGGAATGCATCGAACGGGACCCCGGATACGCCGCCGCCCTGTCCGATACGCATATAGCGCGCCGGGTACGGGTCGCTGACTTCCTCACCGTCCCTGCCGAACCTCGCTTCGACCGGGTGCTGATGAACCCACCGTTCACCCGTGGCACCGACATCGCCCACGTTACCCATGCCCTACGGTTCCTGAAACCGGATGGGGTGCTGGTGTCGGTCATGTGGTGGACCGTCACTGAACAGACCGGCAGCACCGCAGCTTTCCGAAACCTTGTGGAACAGCGCGGTGGTCTCGCCGAAGCACTTCCGGCCCGGGCGTTCGCCCAGTCCGGGACAACCACCGGCACCTTCCTCGTCGCCATTCCTGCCATCCGGCCGGCCGACGCACGGCCCATGGTCTGGCCTGCGCGCGACATCCACGCCCAAGACACGGAAGAACTCGGAACCCCGGCCGACATCGCCGCGGAGATCGTTGCTTATCTTCACACGGCGGTCGCCGCTTTCAAAGAGGTTGCCGCCGCGCTCACCAAGCCTGCGCCCACCACCGTGCCAGGTGATATCGAGGTCAGCTGATTATGCCGCTCCTCGAAAACCGTCAAGAGCAGTGCTGCTTTTGACGAACCCTGACTTTCCCTCTCACTCATCCATATCCCTGCTCGGGGCACCGTGGTGCATCGCCCAGCGCGTCACCTCGCCGAGCGACCCGCACCGAAGGAGGACCCGGTGGGTCTCAGCAACTTCACACCCGGCGGCTCCGACGACGACAAGGGCAGCGGCGGTGGCGGCAGCTCCCCTCCGCAGTTCCCGCCCGTGGGACTGCCGTCCAGCTGTGGCAGCGACAATGACGTCAAGGAGCTCCTCGTCGACTACAACGAGAAGTTCAAGAATGCCGATCCGACCATGTTCCGCGACACGCTCATCGAGCAGGTCCTTTCGGTCGTGATCAGCAAGACGAAGCCCAACGCTCTGCTGGTGGGTTCCGCCGGCGTCGGTAAGACGAAGATCGTCGAGGACATCGCGCGGCGCATCGCGCTGGGCGACACTCTGATTCCCGATCAGCTCAAGGGCCACACGATCTACGAGCTGCCCATCGCCAACATCATCGCCGGGACCGGCATTGCCGGTGCACTGGAGGAGAAGGTCAAGGCGATCGTCGAGTTCGCCTCGGACCCCAGGAACAAGGCCATCCTGTTCATGGATGAGATCCACCAGATCACCGGAGGGTCCGGCAGTCACGGCGATGCGACGGGCCGCAAGATCTCACAGATCCTCAAGCCGGCCCTGGCCCGCGGCGACATGTCCGTCATCGGTGCGACCACCAGCACGGAGTCTCGGGCTTTCGACGAGGACCCGGCCTTCGCCCGCCGCTTCACCCGGCTCATCGTCGACGAGCTGAGCATGGAGCAGACGCTGGCCGTATTGACCATGGTCCGCCCCGGCCTGATGGCCCACTACCGTCATCAGATCGGAGCCTCCGACGACGTCCTGGCCTCGGTGGTGCAGATCGCCGAAGCGAACTCGCGCGCAGGCCAGCACCGCCCGGACAACGCCATCACCCTGCTCGACCGGGCGATGGCTGACCGGGTCCTGGAGCAGAAGAAGCTCATCGTCCAGGCCGAGAACGCCGGCGATACGGCACTCGCGCAGACCCTGCGGTCCATCCCGCAGGTGCCGCTGACGGACACCCGTGTGCTCGATGTCGCCAAACGCCTGATGACGGGAAACGCCCAGCGCAAGGACCTCGACGTCGCCGCGCTGAGCGCTACGCTCACCAGCCGGATCCAGGGCCAGGATGATGTGCTCGCCAAGCTCACCGACCGTCTGGCACGCGAAGAGCTCAACCTGTTCCCGACGAAGACGCCCACGACCTGGCTGTTCGCCGGAGCATCGGGCGTGGGTAAAACCCAGACGGTCAAGCTCATCGCCGAGGAAATGACCGGTACCAAGCCGATCATCCTGAACATGACTGAGTTCCACTCCGCGTGGTCGACGTCGAAGATCATCGGCGCGCCTCCCGGCTACGTCGGATCGGACTCCAACCAGGAGCTTCCGTTCGACACACTGGAATCCAACCCCCACCGGGTAATCCTGCTCGACGAGTTCGAAAAGGCCGACAAGGCCGTGCAGCGCCTGTTCCTCTCGGCGTTCGACGAGGGCTACATCCGCAACGCCCATGGCAAGATACTGGACTTTTCCAAAGCCCTGGTCATCTGCACGACCAATGCCGCCCGTGATGCGTTCGACGGAAAGATGATCGGCTTCGGCAACAACCCGAAGAGCATCTCGAACCAGAGCCTCACCAAGGCGTTGCAGCAGTTCTTCGACGCCGAGCTGCTGGGCCGGTTCACACTGGTCGTGGGGTTCAACCCCATCGACCGGCAGACATACCGGCAGATCATGGCCGCCGACTACGGGCGGCAGCGCGAGCGGATTGTCGAAGCCAAGCCGCGGCTGGCCAAGGTACTGCCTGCTGTGATGCCCGACGACGAGCTGCGCGCCATGGAAGAGGCCACCTACGTGGACTCCCAGGGCGCGCGCCCGGCGCGCAAGGCTGTCCGCATCTGGATCGAGGACCACCTGCTCGCTGCCCAGAACGGCGGCACAGCCTCGGCATCCCCGTCGGACGACTGATCAGCCATCTGCATCGCACCGGACGTACCTCACCCCCGCACACTCTCATTGCTCAGGAAGGGCGGTCTCTGTTCGTTATGACCTGGATAAGGACCCTCAACGCAACGTCCCCACAAGGGCAGCAAGTGGAGTACTGGCAGAACGTGGGAGGGGGATACTCCCTGGCCGAGTCTCCTGCGCGGGTGCAGGTGTTCGGTCGCACCGTGGTCAGCGGCTGGTCATGTGATGGCGAGACGTATGCAGAGTATGCGCGCATCGTGCGCGAGGGGCACGCCCCTGTCAGCACCGACGCGTACGAAGAGGCGTGATCATGAAGTGGAACGAGTGCGAGAGCGGCATGACCGTTCAAGACACCCGCACCGGAGAGATGTTCAAGGTCGTCGGTCGTCGTGGAGTTACCGACGACGGCATCGCCACTGCCACGGACTGCGGCGCGTGGGTCGAGCAGATCGAGCCGGACTCTGACGGCATCAAGGACCTGTGGGTCGTTCACTGGTCGCACCTTGAACCAGCCGACTGAGCCGCCGGAGCATCGGGCGCACTCCTCACCGGGTGCGCCTTCCTTGTCTGCCCCTGGGATCTCGATGCCGGCGATACTGCCGTCGATGGTCCCGACCGGCGCTCGGACTCAGCCTCGAAGTGAGATGAGCTGCCGCTGATGAACGACCGCGCGCCTGGGTAGCGCGCGGTATCCGGGGCGTGGCTTCGCCACATACCCCGGATTCAGGGGCCTAACGGCCCCTGACGGGTGGGTTGAGAGGAGAACGGGCGGGGTTCGTCAGCTGACGAAC
>NZ_JBHWHY010000002.1:0-110170 GCF_042732265.1 Streptomyces sp. NPDC059788
AGTACGGAGATTCCGTACGGGCCCCGGCGCGTGCAGAAACGTCTCAGCCGCGAGGGCTCAGCCGCGCAGCTCCGCCGCGACCAGCTCCGCGATCTGGACCGCGTTCAGCGCCGCGCCCTTGCGCAGGTTGTCGTTGGAGAGGAACAGCGACAGACCGTGGTCGACCGTCTCGTCCTTGCGGATGCGGCCCACGTACGACGCGTCCTGGCCGGCGGCCTGGAGCGGGGTCGGGATGTGCGAGAGCGCGACGCCGGGGGCGCCGGCCAGCAGCTCGCTCGCGCGCTCCGGGGTGATCTCGCGCTCGAAGCGGGCGTTGACCTGGAGCGAGTGGCCGCTGAAGACCGGGACGCGCACACAGGTGCCGGAGACCTTCAGCTCCGGGATCTCCAGGATCTTGCGGCTCTCGTTGCGGAGCTTCTGCTCCTCGTCGGTCTCGTTCAGACCGTCGTCGACGATCGAGCCGGCCATCGGCAGCACGTTGAAGGCGATCGGGCGGGCGTACTTGTCCGGCTCGGGGAAGTCCACGGCCGAACCGTCGTGGGTGAGCTTGGTCGCGTCCTGCTCGACGGCCTTGCGGACCTGCTCGTCCAGCTCCGCCACGCCTGCCAGACCGCTGCCGGACACCGCCTGGTAGGTGGAGACGATCAGCGAGACCAGCCCGGCCTCGGCGTGCAGCGGGCGCAGCACCGGCATGGCGGCCATGGTCGTGCAGTTCGGGTTGGCGATGATGCCCTTGCGGCGGTCGGAGATCGCCTGCGGGTTGACCTCGGAGACGATCAGCGGCACGTCCGGGTCCATGCGCCAGGCGGAGGAGTTGTCGATCACGACCGGGCCCGCGTCGGCGACCTTCGGCGCCAGCGCCTTGGAGGTCGAGCCGCCCGCGGAGAAGAGCACGATGTCCAGACCGGAGTAGTCCGCGGTGGCCGCGTCCTCGATCGTGATCTCGGTGTCCTGCCACGGGAGCGTACGCCCGGCGGAGCGGGCCGAGGCGAACAGTCGCAGCTGCTCCACCGGGAAGTTCCGCTCGGCGAGAATGCCCCGCATCACGCCGCCGACCTGACCGGTGGCTCCGACGATTCCGATCCTCATGGCACTCCTTGTTCGGTACGTACAGCAGCGGAACGGGTGCCGTGAAGGGCACCCGCCCCGTTACTGTCCACTATCTCAGGCCGCTACGACACGACCTTTTCGATGCGTACGCCGCCGCTGCCGGTGACCGTGCCGGCCCCGTTCAGCAGCTGGACCTCGCCGAAGAACTCGCGTCCGGCGGGGGCCGGGCCCACGACCGAGACCTCGGCCGTGACCTGCGTCGATGCTCCGCTACCCAGCTTCACCGCTTTCGATTCGTCCGTCTTGAGCGAACCGAGCGCGGAGGAGTAATACACATCACGGTAGTCGTAGGCGGTGCTGCCCGCGGGGATCGCGTAGCCGTCCACGACGACGGTGTAGGTGCCGGGCGCGGGCTTGGTGACGCTCGCCGCCTCGTCCGAGCCGCCGGTCGCCGACGACGCGACGACCTTGCCGCCGAGCAGGATGCTCAGGTCCAGGTCGGCCTTGGCGTCGGCGGGCGCGCCGATCGCGGCGTCCAGCCGGGACACCCCGCTGCCCACGGCGATCTCGTACCGCTGCGACTCGCCCTCCTTGATCGTCGGGCGCTGCGTACGGGACGAGCCCAGCTCGCCGCCCTTGAGCGTGCCCTCGACGGCGGCGAAGGCGTTGGCGACCTTCCACTGCACCGGGGCGGGCGTGCCGACCTTGGCCTCCGGCAGGACGCGGACGGCCGGGTCGAAGGTGGTGCCGAGGGTGGCCGCGGTGACCGTGTACGGGTTGTCCAGCAGCGGCGAGGTGCGCCGCGACTCGACCTCGATCTCCCAGACGCCGGGCGCCGGGTCCTTGTAGGTGCGCCGCGTCGGGTCGCAGGTGTTGGCCGGGTTCGGGTAGTTCGGGTAGCAGTTCGGGGTGCCGGTCGGGTCGACCGGGACGCCCTGCGGGCTGAGGGCGATCCAGCGCGTCTGGCTGCTGGCCGCGAGCCCGCTCATCGAGACCTGGAGGGCCTTGGCGCCCTTCGGGACGGTGATGAAGTGCGAGGTGGTGGCGTTGCGCTGGACGGTGCCGGACTTGGCGACCGCGTGGCTGGGCGCGGCCAGCGGCTCGGCGGCCACGACGGTGGCGAGGATCTTGCGGTCGACGCCCTCGGTGCGCGGGTCGTCCAGGTCGATGGTGACGCTGTGGATGCCGGCGGTCCGCGGCTTGGCGGTGATCTCGAAGGTCACCGGCCGGTTCAGCGGCAGCCAGATCGCGCCGTCCTCGTCCGGCAGGTCGAAGGTGCCGTCGTTGTTGATCAGGTCCAGCTCGTGCCGGACGGGGCGGTCGGGGCCGGTGGTACGGGTGATGGTCACCTCGTACGTCCGCGACTGCCGCACCTTCAGGCCGCCCTCGCGGTCGTACACGCCGGTGCCGTACCCGGGCGTCTTCAGGAAGTCGGACAGGGCCGTCTTCACGGGGGCGCGGACGGTGTACTCATGGGCGGCGGCGCCGTGCCGGATCGCGGACCAGGCGGCGCGGATGTCCATCAGGCCGGAGCCCTGCTCGTACGACTGGAAGCCCTTGATCTGCTTGGCGGTCGAGGTCAGCGCGGTGCGCAGCTTCGCCGGGGGCAGCGCGACGCGCTGCTGCTTCGCGGCGGACAGCAGCAGGGCCGAGGCGCCGGTGGCCTGCGGCGAGGCCATCGAGGTGCCCTGGAGCATGGCGTAGCCGGGCGGCAGCGCGTAGCCCGCTTCGGCGGTGGGGCCGCCGGGCTCCCAGGTGGGGATGGTGTTGATGGAGGCGCCGGGCGCGGTGATGATCGGCGTGAAGCCGCCGTCCTCGCGCGGGCCGCGGGAGGAGAACGGGAGCATGGCGTACTTCCGCGTCACGGCCGAGCCGTAGTTCGCCGCCCAGGTCTCCTTCGAGATGGACGCGCCGACGCTGATGACCTTGTCGGCCAGGCCGGGGTCGCCGATGGTGTTGGCGCCGGGGCCGCTGTTGCCCGCCGAGATGACGAGCTGGACGCCGTAGGTGTCGATCAGCCGGGTGTACAGCTCGGCGCGGGCGTTGTTGCCGTCGTTGAGCGCGGGCAGGCCGCCGATCGACATGTTGACGATGTCCACGCCGCGCTTGGTGACGAGGTCGATCATGCCCTCGGTGAGCGCGATGTTGGTGCAGCCGCCGCTCCAGGTGCAGGCGCGCGAGGAGACCAGCTTGGCGCCGGGCGCCGCGCCGTTCATCTTCCCGCCGAACAGGCCGTTCGCCGCGGTGATGCCCGCGACGTGGGTGCCGTGCTCGGACTCGACGACGCCGATGTTGACGAAGTCGGCCTTCTTGCCCGTCCAGTCCCCGCCGTACGGGTCCATCGGGACGTCCTTGCGGATCTCGACCGTGAACGGGATGCGCTCGGCGATCGGGGTGCTCGGGTCGTCCTTGCCGAAGTAGCCGATGTCGAAGCCGTCCTTGTACGGCTTCATGGGCGCGTCGTCGGTGAAGTCGCCGTTGCCGTTGAGGTCCACGCGGACCGTGCCGGCGGCCGGGTCGTACAGCACGCCCCACACGTCGGTGGTGTCGCCGTCCCGGTTCAGGTCGCCCTTCATGTCGCCGCCGGTGGTGGCGGCCTCGGCGAACGTGCTGATCCGGTACGAGCCTTCGGGGGCCTTCCAGGTCCGGCCGCCGTAGGTGAAGGACGGGCCGGAGACGGCGGTGGTCATCGGGCGCCAGGTCTGGTCGCCGTCGCTGATCGGGTCGGTGGCCGTCACCCAGTCGACGATCTTGCGCTCGCCGGTGGTGGTCTTCTGCAGCGCGGGGTGCGCCAGGTCCACGCCGGAGTCGAGGATGCCGATGGTCACGCCGCGGCCGTCGGCCTTCGGGTGGTCGCGCACGAAGTCCACCGCGCCGGTCTCGAAGGACGGCTGGTACGGGTTCTTCGCGGGGGTGTCCTTGCCGGGCGCCGGGTAGTTCCCGGCCTGCGGCCGGCCCTTGGCGGCGCGGTCGGCGCCGGGCCGCGGGTCGGGCAGCTTGATCTCCTGCCGGAGGTCGATGGCGTGCACGGACGACAGCTTCTGCATCTTGGCGATGGCCGCGTCGGCCTGGGCGGTGGGCACGGTGGCGCGTACGTAGCCGAGCTTGTCGTCCGTACGCCCGACGGAGGCGCCCTTCAGGGAGTCCAGCCCGGCGGCCGCCTGCTCGGTGGAGCCCGGCGCGGTGGCCAGCATCATCGAGACGAATCGGGCGCCGCCGGACTTGGCGCGGGCGAGCAGCTCGGCGTCCTGCGAACCGAGCTTGTCGTGCGGGGACTTCACAGCGGGCGTGGTGCCGGCGGATATTCGGGCGTCCGCGTCGGTGCCTGCCGCGAAGGCGGCGCCGGCCGCGGTGAGCGCGGGCCCGGCCGCGGTGGCGACGGCGATGGCCGCGACGGCCGCGATCCGGGCCGTGCGTCTTGCCCGGCCCGCGGGCGGGCGTCCTGTGTCGGGGGTCATGGCACACCTCTTCGGGGTGAAGGGTCCGGAAATCGGACCCGTATAACCGCTCAATATGACGTAAGGGGGTGGTGTTTGGGGAGGTACGTGATCACAAGTTTGTGAACATTCGGGTGGCATGTGCGGGGCGTGAAGCCGGTGCCGTCGCCCGGCACCCCGCCGTCCCGGGGCGCCCTCGGCTACCCCGCGAGATGAACCTCCGGTGGCCGCCGCCCGCACCGGGCCCGAGGGCCCGGTGACCATCGGTGGGAGCCGTGATCCCTGTGCGGCGATCGGCGGCCGGCGTTGCGGCGCGGTTCACCCGGGCGCCATGCCCGCTGCCAACGCTCCCTGGTGAGAGGGCAGTTACGGGCGCTTCGCGCCGCCCTCGCCGCCGTCCCGTCCGTACCAGGGAGCTCGTGCATGTCCCGTACACGGTCCGCCGCCCCGACTGCCCCCGCCGCCTCTGCCGCACCCGCCGTCGACCGCCGTGCCTTCCTCGCCGCCACCGGTGCCGTCGGCGCCACGACCGCGTTCGCGCTGGCGTACGGCGACGGCGGTGCCCGGCCCGCCGTCCGCCCTGACACGGCGACAGCCGCCCTCGCCGCCCCTCTCGTCGCCCCGGAACCGGTCATCGCGCCGCCCGTTCCCCGCGTGCCGTACACCGAGGGCACCACCCTCGCCTCGGTGGCCACCCCGGGCGGCGCCGCGACGGGTTACCGCAGACTCGCCGAAGGCCCCGGCTGGGACCGCGTCGTACGCCGCGACCTCGCCGCCGCGCGCCCCGGCCGGGACGACCGGCGCACCGTGCTGGCGGCCTTCGTGCAACTCACCGACCTGCACGTGGTCGATGTACAGAATCCTCTGCGCCACGAATACCTGCGGGTGCGGTCGGCGGGTGCCTGGCGCCCGCAGGAAGCCCTGTCCGTCGCCGGCGCGGTCTCCCTCGTCGAGCGTGTCAACAGCCTGCCGGGCGGGCCCGCCACCGGAGCGCCGCTGTCCTTCGCGATGACCACCGGCGACAACACCGACAACAACTCCAGCATCGAACTCGACTGGTTCCTGACCGCGATGAGCGGCGGCCGGATCACCCCCAACTCGGGCGACCCCCGGCACTACGAAGGCGTGCAGAACAGTGGCCACCCGCTCTACTGGCAGCCGGACAGCGCCCTGCGCGACGCCGACAAACTGCGCGGTTTCCCCGGCGTGCCCGGCTTCCTGGAGGCGGCGACCCGTACGGTCACCAGCCCGGGGCTGCACCTGCCCTGGTACTCGACCGTCGGCAACCACGACTCGCTGCCCGCGGGCTGCTGCGTGCCCGACGACCCGTTCCTGGCCGAGATCGCGACCGGCGGGCGCAAGCTGGAGCTGCTGCCCGCCGACGAGGCCATCCGCGCCTACCTGGCGGTACGCGGCGGCCCCGGCAGGCGGGAGTTCGCACACCTGCTGAAGGCGCACGGGAAGCAGGCGCGCTCCGTCACCCCGGACGAGCGCCGCGTCCCCTTCACCCGCGCCGCATACCTGCGCGCGCACCTCGACCCCCGGCACACCGGCCCCGGCCCGTACGGCCACGGCTACACGGCGGCCGACCTCGACGCGGACCGCCTCTACTACACCTTCCGCATCGCCGAGGACGTCGTGGGCGTCAGCCTCGACACCACCGACCCCGGCGGCCACCACACCGGCTCCATCGGGTCGGGGCAGCTGCGCTGGCTCGATCGCACCCTGCGGGCGCACGCGTACGAGCACGTCCTCGTCTTCAGCCACCACACCAGTACGTCCATGGACAACGCCCTGCCCGACCCGTCCCGCCCGGCCGAACGGCGGCACGGCGGGCCCGAGCTGGTCGCCCTGCTCTCCCGGCACCGCAACGTGCTGGCCTGGATCAACGGGCACAGTCACCGCAACCTCGTCACCCCGCACGGCACGTTCTGGGAGGTCACCACCGCCTCGCACATCGACTTCCCGCAGCTGGCCCGGGTCGTGGAGGTGACGGACAACCGCGACGGCACGCTGTCCCTGTTCACCACGCTCGTGGAGTCGCACGCCCCGCACCGCACGGATTTCGGCGACCTCTCGCAGCGGGGCCTTGCGGCGCTCTACCGCGAACTGTCCTGCAACGCCCCCGGGGCCCGCGCCGATCTCGCCGGCGAGCCGGGCGACCGCAACACCGAACTGCTGCTGAAGCGGCGCTGAACGGTGCTCACACACATGCCCCGCACCGGCCGGGCGGGGGTCAGCGCGGCAGCACCACCACGTACGTCCCCGGCTCCTGGTCGTCCGCCGCCATCAGGGCCGTACGGACCACCGCCGCCTGCTGCTCCGGAGCGTCCCGCAGCTTGCGCGGGGTGACGTGGACGACCGTGATCCCCAGCCGCTCCAGCTGCTCGCGCTTGCGGGCGTACTGCGTCCAGAGCGCGTCCTCCTCCTGGCGCGGCACCCGCGCGTCGATCTCGACGGCCACCGCCTGCTCCGGCCAGTACGCGTCCACCCCGCCCAGATGCGGGCCGCCGGGCAGCCGCAGGTCCACGTTCCACAGCGGGTCCGGCAGGCCGTACTCCCGCACCAGGTCGTACAGCCGGCCCTCGGCCAGCGCGCGGCCCTCCGCCAGCAGCGCGTCCACGGCGTCCACCACGTGCGGCAGGTTCAGCAGCCGGGCCTGGCTGAACTCCCGCACGACGGCCGTCGCTTCGCAGTGGCCGCCGCGTACCGCCTCGGTCAGCAGGCGGCGCACCGTGCAGGCGTCCGAGAGCCCGCCGACGGCGTCGGCCAGCGCCCGGGGGACGGGGGCGACCGGCACCCCGGTGATCTGCTGCGGGCGCGGCATGACCTGGGCGCGGACGACCTGGGCGAAGCCGGTGGTGCGCAGCCGCCGGGTGCGCGGCACCAGGACCTCGATGCGGTCCAGGGAGAGCAGCGGGGGAGCGGAGGAGAAGCGGTGCAGGGCCAGCGCCGCCAGCCCGGTGATCATCGGCTCCTGGCTGGGGGCCGTGCCGCCCTGGGCGGGGACGGCGGGCAGCCGGTTCGCCGCGTAGAGGAGTACGGCGTGCAGCCGCTCCTCGCTGGTGGGCGGCCCGGGGTGGAGCAGGTGCACGCCCGGCAGCACCTGCTGCCAGGGGCCGCCGGGGCGGCACCGTTCGGCGGCTTCCGCGGCGCCGACGCCGTGTTCGCGCAACTGGCGCGCCGTCAGCACGCGGGGTCCGGCGCCGGGCCGGCTGTGCAGGGGGCGGGGGGAGAGCGGGGTGGAGGACTCCCCGCCGGAGGTTGGGGAAGTGTGGTTCATGTCCCGGCCATTCCCGCCGCCGTCCCGCCTCCTAACGCCTGTTACACGCCCGTCGACAAACCCGGACAACGCCGTCCTAAAGTACGGGCGTTCGACTGCCGAAATTGCCTGGTCCGGCCGGAGTTGGCGGCTGCGTACGCACTCGCGCGGACGTCCGGAGCCCGTACGCGGGTGCCCATGGCCGCCGCATACCGGTGCCGATGCAAAGCGTGCACCGGCGCCGCCGGCGCACCCGCGCGCGGAGCCCGACGGCTTCCACGCGCGGGCGCCGACTACTACCGCCCGGCCTGCGCGTCGCAGGCCTGTGCCCGCAGCGCGCGCGCCAGGTCGTCCCGCGCCTCCGACACCAGCCGCCGCAGCGCGGGCGGCGCCTGGAGGTGCCCGGCCAGCCAGGCGTCCGCCGCGTCCAGCGTCTCCTGGTTGTCCTGGTGGAGGGGGAACAGCCCGCGGACCACGGCCATGCCGATCTCGATCGACCGCTCCCGCCACACCCGCTCGACGGCGTCGAAGTACTTCGGCGCGTACGGGGCCATCAGCTCCCGCTGGTTCGACTGGACGAAGCCGGAGATCGTCGCCTCGACCAGCGCGTTGGACAGCTCGTCGGACTCCACCACGTCCGCCCACGCCCGCGCGTTGACCTCGGGGGAGGGGCGGGCGGCCAGGCACCGTACGTGGTGACGGCGGCCGGAGGCGGTGTCGTCGCGCCGCAGTTCGGTGTCGATCGCGGCCTGGTCGGCGACGCCGTGCGCGGCCAGCGGCTCCAGGAACGTCCAGCGCAGCTCCTGGTCCACCTCCAGGCCGTCGATCTTCGCCGTGCCGTCCAGCAGGCCCTGCAGCAGCTGGAGGTCGGCGGCCGTGGCGGCCACCGAGGCGAAGAACCGGGCCCAGGACAGCTGGTGGCCGCTGCCGGGCTCGGCCAGCCGCAGTTCGTGCAGCGCGCCCTGCGCCAGCTCCTGCCCGGCCCGGTCGCGGTGGTCCGCCGCCGTGTAGTGGGTGAGCGCGTAGCGGGCCTGCGCGTGCAGCGACTGGAGCACGCCGATGTCCGACTCGCGGCCCGCGAAGCGCAGTACGAGGTCGAGGTAGTCGCGGGCGGGCATCAGACCGTCGCGGGTCAGGCCCCATACGGCCGACCAGCACAGCGCGCGCGACAGCGGCTCGGTGATCTCGCCGAGGTGGCCGCGCAGCGTGGCCAGCGACCGCTCGTCGAAGCGGACCTTGCAGTACGTGAGGTCGTCGTCGTTCACCAGGATCAGCTCCGGGCGCTCGGCGCCGGTCAGCTCGGTGACGACCGTGCGCGGACCGGCGACGTCCAGTTCGGCGCGCGCGTAGCGGACCAGCTCGCCGTCCGCGTTCTCCCGCCGGTACAGGCCCACGGCCACCCGGTGCGGGCGCAGTTCGGGGCGCTCCGGCGCGGCCTCCTGGAGGATGCTCAGCTCGGTGACGCGGCCCTCGGCGTCGTACGTGGCCTGCGGTGTGAGGGCGTTGACGCCCGCCGTCTCCAGCCAGGCGCGCGACCAGGTCGCCAGGTCGCGTCCCGAGGTCTCCTCCAGGACGGACAGCAGGTCGGTGAGGCGCGTGTTCCCGTACGCGTGCCGCTTGAAGTAGCGCCGCGCGCCCTCCAGGAACGCGTCCCGCCCCACGTACGCCACGAGCTGCTTGAGGACGGCCGCGCCCTTGGCGTACGTGATGCCGTCGAAGTTGAGCTTGGCGTCCTCCAGGTCACGGATGTCGGCCGTGACCGGGTGGGTGGAGGGCAGCTGGTCGGCGCGGTACGCCCAGGCCTTGCGGCCGTTGGCGAAGGTGATCCAGCCGTTGGTGAAGCGGGTGGCCTCCACCAGCGACAGCGCGCCCATGAAGTCGGCGAACGACTCCTTGAGCCACAGGTCGTCCCACCACTGCATGGTGACCAGGTCGCCGAACCACATGTGCGCCATCTCGTGCAGGATGACGTTGGCGCGGCGCTCGTAGGACGCCCCGGTCACCTTGCCGCGGAAGACGAACTCCTCGCGGAAGGTCACGCAGCCGGGGTTCTCCATCGCGCCGATGTTGTACTCGGGCACGAACGCCTGGTCGTACTTCCCGAACGGGTACGGGTAGTCGAAGTGCTCGTGGAAGAAGTCCAGGCCCTGCTTGGTGACGGTGAAGATGTCCGCGGGGTCGAAGTGCCGCGACAGTCCCCTGCGGCACAGCGCGCCGAGCGGGATCTCCAGCTCGGTACCGTCGTCGAGGGTGCGCCGGTAGGTGTCGCGGACGTAGTGGTACGGGCCGGCGACGACGGCCGTGATGTACGTCGAGATCGGCTGCGTCTCGGCGAAGCGGAACGTGCCCGCCTCCGGCTCGCCCTCCTGGGCGCCGTTGCTGAGCACCACCCAGCCCTCGGGCGCCGTCACCTCGAAGCGGAACGGGGCCTTCAGGTCGGGCTGCTCGAAGTTGGCGAACACCCGGCGGGCGTCGGCCGGCTCGTACTGCGTGTAGAGGTAGACCTCGCCGTCTTCCGGGTCGACGAAGCGGTGCAGGCCCTCGCCGGTCCGGCTGTACGCGCACTGCGCGTCGACCACCAGGGTGTTCTGCGCCGCCAGGTCCGCCAGGGCGACCCGGGTGCCGTCGAAGACCTCCGCCGGGTCCAGCTCGCGCCCGTTGAGGGTGACGGCGGTGACCGACGGCGCCACCAGGTCCGCGAAGGTGGCGGCACCGGGCTCGGCGCAGCCGAAGCGCACGGTGGTGCGCGAGCGGAAGGTCCGCGCGGCCTCGCCCTCGCCGACCGCGGAGCGCAGGTCCAGCGCCACGTCGTACCCGTCGACGCTCAGCAGTCCGGCCCGCTCCCGGGCCTCGTCTCGGGTCAGATTCTCACCGGGCACGACGTGACTCCCTCGTCCTCGTCTCGTATATCGAACACTGGGAATCATGGCACGCCGCGTCCCGGTTGAAGCCGGTGACCGATCCTCCGATCGGCCACCGACCCGTACGTCCGAGGAGCAACCGTGTCCGAGACCGCTGCCGGGACCGACAGGACCCCGGCCGACTTCTGGTTCGATCCGTCCTGCCCGTGGGCCTGGCTGACCTCCCGCTGGATGCTTGAGGTGGAGAAGGTGCGCCCGGTGGAGGTGCGCTGGCACGTCATGAGCCTGGGGGTGCTGAACGAGAACAAGCTCGACGAACTGCCCGAGGAGTACCGCGAGAAGAACCGCCCCGGCGGCCCGGCCTGGGCCCCGGTGCGGGTGTGCATCGCCGCCGAGCAGCAGTACGGCCCCGACGCCCTCGCCCGCCTCTACACCGCGCTCGGCATCCGCTTCCACAACCAGGGCCTGCCGCGCACCAAGGAGACGATCACCGCCGCCCTGGAGGAGGCCGGGCTGCCCGCCGCGCTGGTGGACGCCGCGGACACCGACGAGTACGACAAGCAGCTGCGCGCCTCCCACAAGGCGGGCATCGACCTGGTGGGCCAGGACGTCGGCACCCCGGTCATCGCCGTCCCCGGCCCCGACGGCGCGCCGATCGCCTTCTTCGGCCCGGTCGTCACCCCGGCCCCCAAGGGCGAACAGGCCGCCCAGCTGTGGGACGGCACCCTGATGGTCGCCGCCATCCCCGGCTTCTACGAGATCAAGCGGACCCGGACGCAGGGCCCGCTCTTCGACTGACCCGGCGCGGCGCGCCCCGGCACGCCGCCGGATACAGAACGACCCCCGCGAGTCATGTCCTCGCGGGGGTCCTTCCTTGATCCGCCCGCCGGGTGAAGGTTGAGAAGACGATCACGAGGCAGGACGTTCAGCGGGCGCGGCGGGGCGCGCCGGGGGCCGGGCTCAGGGAGCGAGCAGCAGGACGTTGGCGCGCTCCTTGGCGGCCGTGTAGCGCTTGGCCACGTCCTGCCAGTTGACGACGCGCCACATCGCCTCGATGAAGTCGACCTTCTGGTTCTTGTACTGGAGGTAGAAGGCGTGCTCCCAGGCGTCGAAGACCAGGATCGGGACCGAGCCCTGGCCGACGTTGCCCTGGTGGTCGTAGATCTGCTCGACGATCAGGCGGCCGGTGATCGGCTCGTAGGCGAGGACGCCCCAGCCGGAGCCCTGCGTGGTGGCGGCGGCCTTGGTCAGCTGGGCCTTGAACTTGGCGAACGAGCCGAAGTTCTCCGCGATCGCGTCCGCCAGCTCGCCCACGCCGTCCTTGTCCAGCGGCTCGCCGCCGCCGTCACCGGTCATGTTGTGCCAGTAGATGCTGTGCAGGATGTGGCCGGAGAGGTGGAACGCGAGGTTCTTCTCCAGGCCGTTGATCGAGCCCCACTGGTCCTTGTCGCGCGCCTCGGCGAGCTGCTCCAGGGTGTCGTTGGCGCCCTTGACGTACGCGGCGTGGTGCTTGTCGTGATGCAGCTCGATGATCTCGGGGCTGATGACGGGTTCGAGCGCCGCGTAGTCGTACGGAAGTTCCGGAAGATTGTAGGTGGCCATGCCGAGCCCTCCAGCTGCTTACGACCTTTAATTGCAATCGACTTGCAACTGCACGCTACCAGCATGAGTGATCGCGAAGAGGCCATGGGGAGGGGTCTGGGCCAAAAGAAGGAGGCGGTGCCCGACCCCGGTCCGAGGTCCGGCACCGCCTGGAGGAAAAGAGCGGCGCATTCTGGTGAGGTAAGCCTTACCGCACTTCTGCTTTAGGTGAGGTAAGCCTTACTTCCGCTTACCCGGCTTCCTTTTGACGCGCCATTCGCTGCTTGACGAGACCGATCACGATGAGCACCACCGCGAATCCACCGGTGAAGTACAGCTGGACGCGCTGGTTCTCGTCCCGCAGCATCAGCAGCAGCACCGCCACCACACCGGCCAGCGCCACCCACGTCAGCACCGGGAAGAGCCACATCCGTACGACCAGGCGCTCGGGCGCCTCGCGCTCCAGGCGGCGGCGCATCCGCAGCTGCGCGACGGCGATGAAGCCCCATACGACCAGGATCGCCGCGCCCACCATGTTGAGCAGCCACTGGAAGACGGTCTCCGGCCACCAGTAGCTGAACAGCACCGCGAGGAAGCCGAAGGCGGAGCAGAGGACGACCGCGCGGCGCGGCACGCCACCGCTGACGGTGCGCAGGAAGGCGGGGCCCTGGCCGCGGGCGGACAGGGAGTGCGCCATCCGGGAGGAGCCGTAGATGTTGGCGTTCATCGCGGACAGCAGCGCGACCAGGATGACGACGTTCATGATCTGGCCGGCCGCGGGGATGTTCAGGTAGTCCAGCACCGCCACGTACGGGCCGTTCTTGGCGATGTCCGCGTTGTCCCACGGGATGACGGTGACGATGACCGCCATGGAACCGACGTAGAACAGCGCGATGCGCCACATCGCGGTGCGCACGGCGCGGGCCACGCCGCGGACCGGGTCCTTGGACTCGGCGGCGGCGATCGTCACGGTCTCCAGGCCGCCGTAGGCGAAGACGGAGGCCAGCAGGCCGATGACCAGGCCGTCCGAGCCGTTGGGGAGGAAGCCGCCGTCGCCGGTCAGATGCGCGGCGCCGGGGGCGGAGGTGCCGGGCAGCACGCCGAAGATGGCGAGCAGGCCCAGGACGAGGAAGACGCCGATCGCGGTGATCTTCAGCGCGGCGAACCAGAACTCGAACTCGCCGAAATTGCTGACCGCGGCCAGGTTCGCGCCGCAGAAGACCACCATGAACAGCAGCACCCACATCCAGGGCTGCGTGTCCGGGAACCAGCCGGTCATGATCCCGGCGGCGCCGATCGCCTCGGCGGCCACCGCCACGCACAGCTGCGCGGTGAACATCCAGCCGGTGGTCAGGCCCGCCCACGGGCCGATCGAGCGCCCGGCGTGCACGGAGAACGAGCCGGAGGCGGGGCTCGCCGCCGCCATCTCGCCGAGCATCCGCATCACCAGCATGACCAGGCAGCCGGAGACGGCGTAGGCCAGCACGATCGACGGGCCGGCCGCCGCGATGCCTTCCTTGGAGCCGACGAACAGGCCGGCGCCGATCACGCCGCCGAGCGCGATCATCGACAGATGCCGCTGCTTGAGTCCGTTGGACAGCGGGGTGCCGGTTTCCGGAGCCGCCGTGGCGCCGGTGCCCGGCACCTGGCCCGTTTGCTCGCGCTCGGGCGTGGTGGACGAAGGTGTCCGATTCATGGTCGTACCTGTCCCATTTAAGTGAGAGCGGAGCGAGACGATCGACGGAAAACGCGCTCAGTTTGAGTGTCCGTGTCCGCTCAGGGCAACAGTCGTGCAGCAGTTGTTCGGTATTCAGACGTGATCGTGACCGGCCGCATCCACACCGTTGTGACACGTGACCCTGAGTGTTTCCGGAGCGGAAGTGGGGCGGCCGGTTCCGGCCGCGCGCCCCTACCGCGCGGTTCCCGTACGGTCAGCCGCGGGACCGCCGCAGCCGCAGCTCCCGTACGCCCGCGACCGCCAGCACCGCGCCGGTCGCGGCGGCCGACCACAGCAGCTGCGGCCGGGCCCCGTCGTCGGTCAGCATCAGCACCAGCACCGCCGCCATGGCCGCCAGCGCCGTCCACGTCAGATACGGGAACGCCCACATGCGCAGGGTCAGCTTCTCCGGCGCGGTCCGCTCGATCTGCCGCCGCAGCCGCAGCTGCGAGACCGCGATCAGGCCCCAGACGAACAGCAGCACCGCGCCGACCGCGTTGAGCATGTAGAGGAAGACCGTGTCCGGCCACAGCAGATTGAGCAGGACGGACACGAAGCCGAACGCCACCGACGCCAGCACCGCCCGGCGCGGCACCCCGCCGCCCGTCACCTTCAGCAGCGAGCGCGGCGCCTCGCCCCGCTCGGCCAGCGAGAAGACCATCCGCGAGGACCCGTAGAGGTTGGCGTTGAGCGCCGACAGCAGCGCCACGAAGACCACCACGTTCATGATCTGGCCCGCGCCCGGCACGCCGATGGCGTCCAGTACCGCGACGTACGGGCTCTTGCCCGGCTGCATCGACGACCAGGGCAGCAGGGTCACGATGACCAGCATCGAGCCCACGTAGAAGAAGAGGATGCGCCACACCGCGCTGCGCACCGCGCGCGCCACGTTGCGCGCCGGGTCGTCGGACTCGGCCGCGGCGATGGTGACGACCTCCAGGCCGCCGAAGGCGAACGCGACGGCGAGGACACCGGAGACCACGCCCTGCCAGCCGTTGGGCAAGAAGCCGCCCTGACCGGTGAGGTTGGTCAGCCCGACCGGGTCGGTGTCCGGCAGCACGCCGAAGATCGCGAGCAGGCTGAGCACCAGGAACAGCACGATCGCCGCGACCTTCAGCGTCGCGAACCAGAACTCGAACTCGCCGAAGCTCTTGACCGCGGTGAGGTTGGCGGCCGTGAACACCAGCATGAAGATCAGCACCCAGCCCCACTGCGGGACCGCGGGCACCCATCCGCCCGCGATCTGCGCCGCACCGGTGGCCTCCACCGCCAGCACCACCACCAGCAGGAACCAGTACAGCCAGCCCACGCTGAACCCCGCCCAGCGGCCCAGCGCGCGCTCCGCGTGCACCGAGAACGCGCCGGAGGCGGGCATCGCCGAGGACATCTCGCCCAGCATCCGCATGATCAGCATGGCCAGCGCGCCCGCGATCAGATACGACAGCACGATGCCGGGGCCGGCCACCGCGATACCGGCGCCGGAGCCCACGAACAGGCCCGCGCCGATCACCCCGCCCAGCCCGAGCATGGTCAGGTGGCGCTGTTTGAGCCCGGCGGACAGCGGTTCTCGCTCGCCGGCGCCCTCGCCCGGCGGAGGCGTTCCGGTGGCGTTGGGTGCGTCGTGCATGGGCTCGTACTCTCGCAGAGGGTCTTTGGGGGAACCCCACAGGGTCCCGCGTTGTCCCCTCAGTTTCCCGGCCGCCGCGCGCTACCACAAAATGCACACCCGTCCCGGGCGCGGTCCGTGACGAGCATCACGTGACCTGCGAAGACCGCTGACGAGGCGGTTCGGCCCGGAGCTTCGGACGTTGCACGGAACTCTCCAAGCAGACCATTGCGCCTTTGTCGCCGCCACACGATGATCGGCCGTGGGGCGCTGGACTAACGTCAAGGCGTCCTTGGTCTGTCCCCGCTCCACCTCACACCCCGCGGAGTTCCGATGAGCACTGCCGACGCAACCACCAGGCCCGGTGCGGTCCTCGCCGATCTGCTGCCCGCAGCGGACGCCACCCGCGCCCGTGTCCGCGACGCCGCACTGGTCGTCGGCGGCGCCGCGCTCACCGGCATCGCCGCGCAGATCGCCGTCCCGGTCCCCGGCTCCCCGGTCCCGGTCACCGGCCAGACCTTCGCCGCCCTGCTCGTCGGCGCCTCGCTCGGCGCGGGCCGTGGTTTCGTCTCGCTCGCGCTGTACGCGCTGCTCGGCATGGCGGGCCTGCCGTGGTTCGCGAACGGCGCCTCCGGCGCGGGCGGCGCGACCTTCGGATACGTCCTCGGCATGCTGCTCGCCGCGACCGCGGTGGGCGCGCTGGCCCGCCGCGGCGGCGACCGCGGCGCGCTGCGCACGGCCGGCACGATGGCGGTGGGCACCGGCCTGATCTACGCGGTCGGCGTGCCCGTCCTCGCGCTGAGCACCGGTATGTCGCTCGGCCAGGCCGTCGTGGCCGGTGTCGTCCCCTTCCTGATCGGCGACGCCCTCAAGGCCGCGCTGGCGATGGGCGCGCTGCCCACCGCGTGGAAGCTGCTCGGCCGCCGCGGCTGACCCCGCGCGCGTCCCTCCGTACGGACCGGGCCCCGCACCACCACCTCGCGTGGCGGTACGGGGCCCGGACGCGTTCCGTATCCGTACGCTCCCGGCTCACCTGCGGTTCGACCGGCGGGTGGTGACCCACACCCCGGCACCGCCGAGGAGCAGCAGGCCCGCGGCGGCGCCCGCCAGCGGGAGGACCGACGGGGTGCCCGTCTCGGGCAGCCGCTCCTCAGGAGCCGCGGACGCCGACTCCGACGGCGCGGAGGTGGAGGTCGACGAGCCGGCCGGCACGTTCACCGTGTTCAGCATCAGCGGGGTGTCGGGTGCGTCGGACACCGGATTCCGGGTGCCGAAATTCACCGGTCCCTGCTGCCACAGCAGCGTTTCGGTATTGCCCAGCGTCACCGGCAGACAGATCTGCCCCTGCTTCTTCAGATCGAAATGCGCGGTGACGTCGAACGTACGGCTCTTTCCGCTCGCCAGGGAGTCGATCGCACAGGAGTACGCGCTGTTCGCCCCTTCCGGCAGACGCGCCTCGGGGACCTTCGTGCACCCGGCGACGTTCTTGACCGTCAGCCCCTGGAAACCGGCGACCGTCAGCCGGATGGCGCCGGTGGCCGCGCTCCCCTTGTTGGTGACCTCGGCGGCCAGCTTCGTCGCCCCGGTGCTGTTGCTGACGGAAATCCGTTCCGGCAGTTCGGTGGTGATCCGATATCCGGCCGGAGCGCTCGGACCGGCCTTGCCGCCCGCACTGCTGCCCGGTACGGGATCGGCCGCCAGGGCCGAGGAACCGACCGGCAGCGCCACCGCGGCCGCCACCGCGGCCACCGCGAACGCGCGTTTTCCCTGTCGGGCTGTGTACATTCTTGAACCCCCCTTTTCCACATCCTCGGCTGAGGTATTTGATGGGTACCACAAGATTCCGCGGGTGCTGTGGGGGCTGGGCATGGTGGGGAATGCGAGCGAGGTGGGGCCCGGGCGTTTGGCGGCCGGCCGGTACCGCCTGCTGGAATTGATCGGACGGGGCGGAATGGGCCGGGTCTGGCGGGCCCGGGACGAAATTCTCGACCGGTGTGTCGCGGTCAAGGAAATACGTATCGACGAACACGCGGGCGAGGAAAGTGTGGTGCAGCGCGAACGCAGTCTGCGCGAGGCCCGCGCCACCGCCCGGATCGACCATCCGAACGTGGTGCGGGTTCACGACGTGGCCGAGGAGGGCGACCGGCTGTGGATCGTCATGCAGCTGGTACTGTCCCGCTCCCTGGAGCAGATCCTCGCCCAGGACGGCCCGCTGGCCCCGGCCGCGGCGGCCCGGGTCGGCGCCGGACTGGCCCGCGCCCTGCGCGAGGTGCACGCGGTCGGCGTGCTCCACCGGGACATCAAGCCCGGCAACGTCCTGATCGACGAGCGCGGCGCGGTGGTGCTCACCGACTTCGGGATCGCGGCGATGCAGGACGCCACCGCGCTGACCATGGCCGGGATGCTCATCGGCTCCCCGGACTACATGGCGCCCGAGCGGGTGGCGGGCCAGGAGCAGGGGCCGCCCTCGGACCTGTGGTCGCTGGGCGCCACCCTGTGCGCCGCGGTGGCGGGGCAGTCACCGTTCACTCGCGCCACGACCCTCGCCACGCTGCACGCGGTGCTCCACGAGGAGCCCACCATCCCGCCCGCCGCGGGCCCGCTGCGCGAGGTGCTGGTCGCGCTGCTGAACAAGGCGCCCGAGGCGCGCCCCACGCTCGACGAGGTCGAGGCGCGGCTCGAACCGCTGGTGCGGCAGGCCGCGGCGGCGGCGCCGACGGCCCCGATGAGCGCGGCGGAGGCCGTGGACGTCCGTACGCCCACCGTGGCCGACCCGGCGCCGGACCGCGCCGAGGTGGTGGACGTCGCCACCTTTCCCACCCGTCTGCCGCCGGGGGAGGAGCGGGAGGGCGGGGAACGGGAGGAGTCGGGGCGGAAAGTGCCCGAGTGGGAGGAACCGGAGCAGAAGGAGCCGGAGCGGGAGCAGGAGCAGAAGGAGCCCGAGCGGGAGGAACCGGCGAAGGGCGCCGGTGTCCGCGCGGAGCCGGGCACCGAGGCGGCCTCTCCCGGCGCCCCGGCCGTGGAGCCCGTCGGCACCCCGCCCGTGGAACCCGTCGCCGGCCCGCCCACGGGCCCCCTAGGCACCCCGGCCCCGTCCGGCCGCCGCCCCCGCCGCAGGCGCACCACCCTGCTCGCCTCCGCCGGAGCCCTCGCGTCGGCCGCGGCGGTGGTGGTGGTCATCGTGGTGACGCAGGGCGCGGACCCCGGTGGCACGGCCGGTAGCGGTAGCGGGGGCCCCGCCACCGCCGGCGCGAGCACCGGTACGGGGTCCTGGAGCGACGGCCCGGCCGCCACGGCCGGTCCCCGCCGTACCGAGAACGGCTTCAGCTGGGTCCCGCCCGCGGGCTGGAACCGCACCGAGGAGTCCACCAGCGACGTCACGTACAGCACGAAGGACGGGTCCACGCTCGTCTCGGCGCGGCAGGACCCGTCCTCCGGCGGTGATCTGCTGACGGTCTGGCGGCAGTACGAGGCGCAGCAGCACGACGTGCCGGGCTACCGCCGGACCAGGCTGGAGCGCACCACCTTCCAGGGGCACCCCGCCGTCGTCTGGGAGTTCGCCTACACCCGGGACGGCAAACCGGCGCACGGGCGACAGCTCGGCTTCCGTGCCGGGAACCGGACCTACCAGCTCAACCTCTGGTACCTGGACACGGCCGAGGCCGCCGCCCTGCGCGCCTACGACCGGGTCAAGGAGTCCTTCCGCGCGTCGCCCTGACCCTCCGGGCCGCCGTCCACGCCGCCGGCACCGTCCGCGGCCCGCCGCCGGCGGTCCAGCACCAGCCCGACGGCCAGCACGACCACGGCCGCGACCACCGACAGGACCATCTGCTTGCGCCCGTCGGGGTTGTAGAACATGTAGCCGACGACGAAGAGGATCAGTGCGATCGTCGCGTACGTCAGATACGGGTACAGCCACATCCGTACGGTCAGCCGCTCCGGCATGTCCCGCTCGATGACCTTGCGCATCCGCAGCTGCGAGAAGCAGATGACCAGCCAGACGAAGAGCGCGACCGCGCCGGAGGAGTTCAGCAGGAACTCGAAGACGGTGTCCTTCGAGGTGTAGCTGAAGATCGTCGCGACGAAGCCGAAGGCGACCGAGGCCCAGATGGCGGTCGCCGGGACGCCGCCCTTGTTCACCCGGGCGAAGGACTTCGGCGCGTCGCCGCGCTCGCCGAGCGAGAACGCCATCCGGGAGGCCGTGTAGAGGCCGGAGTTCAGACAGGACAGCACGGCGGTGAGCACCACGACGTCCATGACGGTGCCGGCCGCCGGGATGTCCAGCGACTTCAGCACGGCGACGTAGGGGCTCTTGTCGAGCGCCGGGTCGTTCCACGGCAGCAGCGTCACGATCACCGCGATCGAGCCGATGTAGAAGAGCGCGATCCGCCAGATGACGCTGTTGACGGCCTTGCGGACGGCCTGCACCGGGTTCGGCGACTCGCTGGCCGCCAGGGTGACGATCTCGCTGCCCATGAAGGAGAAGACCACCAGCAGCATGCCGGAGAGGATCGCGCCGGGGCCGTTCGGCAGGAAGCCGCCGTGGCCGGTCAGGTTCGACAGGCCCACCGCGTGGTCGCCGGGCGGCAGCCCGAAGATCGCCAGCGCGCCGATCACGATGAACACCACGATCGCCACGACCTTGATCCCGGCGAACCAGAACTCGAACTCGCCGAACGAGCCGACGGAGATCAGGTTGGTGCCGGTCAGCACGATCATCACCAGCAGCGCCCACGCCCACTGCGGGACGGCGGGGACCCAGCCGGTCAGGATGGAGGCGGCGGCGGTCGCCTCGACGGCCAGCACGACCGACCAGAAGAACCAGTACAGCCAGCCGATGGTGAAGCCCGCCCAGCGGCCCAGCGCCCGGTCCGCGTACGCGGAGAACGAGCCGGAGGTGGGGGAGGCGGCGGCCATCTCGCCCAGCATCCGCATCACCAGGACGACCAGCAGACCGGTCAGCGCGTACGAGAGCAGGATGCCGGGGCCGGCGGCGGCGATGCCCGCGCCGGAGCCCACGAACAGGCCCGCGCCGATCACGCCGCCGATGGCGATCATCGACAGATGGCGGTTCTTGAGTCCTGCCTGAAGACCGTCGGGAGACTGGCCTCCGCCGGGGCCGCCACCGGGGCCACCGGCGGCCTTGCCCGCTTTCATGGTCGGCGGATGCGCGCCCATGTGCACCGTCCTTGTGTGGTTCTCGCCGTCGAGTCCCCGCATTAGAACCGTGTTAACGGCCGTTTTGGAAGATCTGAATCCGGATCGTTGCGTGGATCTCATTTCCGCACGTCGCCGCGTGTACACCGCACGTATGCCGGTGCAGGGGCCCGGCGACACCTACCCCGGGCCCGGCGGACCACACGCTCGTGCAACACTCAGCACATGCGCGTGTATCTCGGCTCCGACCATGCCGGTTTCGAACTGAAGAACCACCTCGTGGAGTGGCTCAAGGCCAACGGCCACGAGCCCGTCGACTGCGGTCCGCACATCTACGACGCCGTGGACGACTATCCGCCGTTCTGCCTGCGCGCCGCCGAGCGGACCGCGGCCGACCCGGAGAGCCTGGGCGTCGTCATCGGCGGTTCCGGCAACGGCGAGCAGATCGCCGCCAACAAGGTCAAGGGCGTACGGGCGGTGCTCGCCTGGAGCGAGGAGACCGCCAAGCTGGGCCGCGAGCACAACAACGCCAACGTGATCTCGGTCGGCGGCCGGATGCACACCCAGGACGAGGCGACGCGGTTCATCGCGGCGTTCCTGGCCACGCCGTACTCCGGCGAGGAGCGGCACACCCGCCGCATCGACATGCTCTCCCACTACGAGAGCACCGGCGAGCTCCCGCCCATCCCGGCCCACCACCCCCAGGGCTGAGCCCACCCGCCGCACCGCCCGCGCCGCCACCGGCGCGGGCGGACGCCGTACGGATTCGACCCACCCCGCCCGAGGAGGCACCGGCCCATGCCCGAGGGGCACACGATCCACCGCCTCGCGCTGGACCACCGTGCGCTCTTCGAGGGCGCCCCGGTCCGGGCGAGCAGCCCGCAGGGCAAGTTCTCCGACAGCGCCGCGCTCGTCGACGGCCTGGTGATGACCACCGCCGAGGCGCACGGCAAGCACCTCTTCCTCGGCTTCGGCCCCGCCGGGTGGGTCCACATCCACCTCGGCCTCTTCGGCAAGCTGGCCTTCGGCGACGCCCCGGCGCCGCCGCCCACCGACACCGTCCGGCTGCGGCTGGCCAACGACACGGCCTACGCGGACCTGCGCGGGCCCACCGCGTGCGCGCTGCTCACCGACGCCGAGAAGCAGGCGGTACACGAGCGGCTCGGCCCCGACCCGCTGCGTGCCGAGGACGACGGCGAGCGCGCCTGGGCGCGGATCTCGCGCAGCCGTACGTCGGTCGCCGCGCTGCTGATGGACCAGAAGGTGATCGCGGGCGTGGGCAACGTCTACCGCGCCGAGGTCCTCTTCCGGCACGGCATCGACCCGTACCGGACCGGACGTGATCTGCTCCGCTCCGAATGGGACGCCATCTGGGCGGACTTGGTCGCTCTGATGCGCGAAGGCGTCCGGCACAACCGCATCGACACGGTGCGCCCCGAACACCTCCCCGAGGCCATGGGCCGCCCGCCCCGCGTCGACGACCACGGCGGCGAGGTCTACGTCTACCGCCGCGCCCGCCAGGAGTGCCACATCTGCCGCTCCGAGATCCGCACCGCGGCGCTGGCCAACCGCAACCTCTTCTGGTGCCCCACCTGCCAGCCGAAGTAGGGCCCGATGGCACGAGAGGGCCCGGTGACACGCGGGCCCGGTGACACGCGGGTCCTAGCCCGAACCACCCTCAGAACCCGTGCGGCAGCCACGGCTTCACGTGCGACCCGAACGCCACCGACGCCTCCCGCAGCGCGCCGGGCCGCAGTTCCCGCACCCGTCCCGCCGCCGCCAGCGCCTCCAGCGTGAAGCCGCCCAGATACGCGGCGCCCAACTCCCGTACGGACAAAGCCAAATCGGCCGGACCCGTGGTCCGCCCGCAGACGGCGCCCTTCCCGTCGCCGGTGAGCCGCCACCGGCCCTCGTTCCACGGGCAGAAGGGGTCGGCCACGTCGAGGACCACGTCCAGCGGCGTCGCGTACGTCCGCGCCGCGAGCGCCTCGCCGACCTCCACCAGCCGCACGAACAGCGACTCGCGCACCGCGATCCGGCAGCGCCGCATGTCCCCGACCAGGTGCAGCAGCGGATCGTCGGCCGGGCGGTTGCGCACCGTCAGCCGCGACGTCAGGTCGATGCCGAACAGATAGCGCCACAGGGCCGCGTAGACGACCGGGTCCAGCGCCTCGACGTCGCGCAGGACCACCGTCCCGTCCGGCCCGCCCCCGTCCCAGCCGGCCTTGACCGCGTAGCGCGCGTAGCCGCGCACCTCGCCGTCCACCTCGGCCAGGACGCACAGCAGCGGGCCGGCGCCGTCCCGGTCGGCCTCCGGGTCCAGCAACGGCAGCCGCTCCCAGCCGGGCTGCCGTACGAGCATCCCGGGGCGGCCGGTGACCAGCTGTTCGTACACCTTCTCGCAGTCCGTCAGCCCGGATTCCGGGTCGACCAAGCGCAGCCGTACGGCGTCGGCGCCGGCCGGGGCGGCGACGGACAGCCGCAGCGTGTCCAGCGACAGGCTCACCGCCTCGGACGCCGTGCCGTACCCGAAGCGCCCGTAGATGGCCGGTTCGGAGGCGGTCAGCACGGCCAGCGGCTCGTGGCGCGCCCGCACGTCCGCGAGCTGACGGCGCATCATCTCGCGCAGGATGCCGCGCCGCCGGTGCGTGGGCTGCACGCTGACCAGCGTCACACCGGCCGCCGGGACGACGGCGCCGCCGGGCACCGACAGCCGGAAGGTGAACGCCCCCGCCGTGCCGACGACCTCGTTCCCGTCCCGGACGGTCAGGGCGCGTCCGGGCTCCCCGAGGTCCCGCCACAGGGCGCGTTCCTCAGGGGCCTCCGGCGTGCCGCCGAACGCCCGTTCCAGCTTGTCGTACCAGTCGTCCCACTCGTCCGGGCGCAGCTGCCGCAGCTCGGTCGTCATAGGCCATGGGTAGCAGGACGCGTTCCGGCCGCGCGACCGCTTTTCGAACGCGGTTGCCCGGTGATTGCGCCAGGCGGCGTGCCGCGAATCGACGCGCCGCCGAACGGGTGGATAAGGTCCCAGAACAATGGCGAGCAGCTCGGGAGCGGAGTCCCTGACGGCCCGGTGGCGCAAGGCGGTGCACCGGACCCGCATCAGCGTGCGCAAGGCCGGGGTCGACTACTTCCGCGGCGACGGCTCGGACTGGATCGCCCTGGTCGCCCTTCTGATCGCCGTCCCCGCCATCGCCTGCGGCACCATCTGGCGGCCGGACTGGATCGCGCCCACCGCGCTGGTCCTGCCGGTCATCGCCGGCGGGCTGCTGCTGCGTCCGGCCAACCTGCTCGCACTGTACGGCACGTCCGCCGCCGCGCTGATCGTCGAGGCGTCGCTGCTCGGCCCGTACGACCAGGGACGCGACCGGATCACTCCGGGCACGGTCCTGGTGGTCGCGGCGGTCGGCCTGTCCGGGCTGCTGATCGCGCAGTTCCGCAGCCGGGTCGGTGTGCCGTGGCGGCGCGGCGGCACGATGCTCTTCGACCTGCGCGAACGCATCCGCGTCCAGAGCAAGCTGCCCAAACTGCCGAGCGGCTGGCACCGGGAGATGGCGCTGCGCCCGGCCGGCGGACAGTCCTTCTCCGGCGACTTCGTCGTCGCCTCCCGCACCCACGGCGGCAACATCCTCGAAGTGGTGCTGACCGACGTGTCCGGCAAGGGCATGGACGCGGCCTCCCGCGCGCTGCTGCTGTCCGGCGCCTTCGGCGGCCTGCTCGGCTCGCTGCCGCCGCACGGCTTCCTGCCCGCCGCCAACGGCTATCTGCTGCGCCAGGACTGGGACGAGGGCTTCGCCACCTCCATCCACCTCGTGCTGGACCTGGAGTCCGGCGACTACGAGCTGCTGTCCGCCGGGCACCTGCCCGCGCTCCAGCTCAGCGCCGGTACCGGCCGCTGGGAGGAGAAGGCGGCGGAGGGGCCGCTGCTCGGTGTGTACGACGGGGCCCAGTTCGACCCCGTCAAAGGGACGCTGCGCCCCGGCGACGTGCTGATGCTCTTCACGGACGGCCTGGTCGAGGCCGCCGACCGGGACATCGCCGAGGGCATCGACCGGCTGACCGGCGAGGCCGACCGCTACGTGGCCCGCGGCTTCGCCGGTGCCGCCTGGCATCTGATCGAGGCCGTGGCCAAGGACGTCAACGACGACCGCGCGCTGCTGCTGATCTGCCGCGACTGAACCGTACGGTGGTCCCGACGCCCGGACCGGCACACGGAGGACCCATGGCAGACACCCTCACCTTCCGCTACGCCACCTACCTCGCCAGTGCGCCGGACAAGGTCTGGCACGCCCTGACGGACCCCGGTCTGACGGCCGCGTACTGGGGACACAGCAACGTCTCCGACTGGCGGCCCGGCTCCCGCTGGGAGCACCGGCGCACCGACGGGTCGGGCGTCGCCGACGTCGAGGGGACGGTCGTGGCGAGCACGCCGCCCACGCGGCTGGTGACCACGTGGGCGGAGCCCGGCAAGGGCGCGGACCCCGCCGGGCCCGGCGTCTCCACGGTGACGTTCGGCATCGAGCCGTACGAGGAGATCGTCCGGCTGACCCTGACGCACGAGGGCCTGGCCGACGAGGGCGAGCGGGAGGCGGCGGCCCAGGGCTGGTACGCGGTGCTGGCCAACCTCAAGACACTCCTGGAGACGGGCCGACCGCTGCCGAGCGCGCCCTGGACGATGCCGTGACCGTCCAGGGCCCGCGCGAGAGGCGCCGCGCGGCGGGCCCGGCCGGCGGCGCCGCGCGTCAGGCCTGACCGGCGGCCGACGTGGCGGGCCGCCCGTCGGCCGGTGGCGCGTCGGGAGTCTGCTGTCCGCTGCCCGGCAGGAGCCGCGCCAGCCACGCGGACCGGCCGGCCGCCAGCGGCCCCAGGACGGCCAGGATCAGGACGTATCCGGCGATGAACGGCGCCAGCCGCTCGTCCAGTCCGGCGCCCGCCGCCATCGTCGCCAGGATCAGGGCGAACTCGCCGCGGGCGAGCAGCGCGGTGGCGATGTTCGCGGCCGGGCCGGGGCCGAAGCCGAAGATCCGGGCGGCGACCACGCCCGCGACCACGTTCATCAGCAGCGTCAGCGCCACCGCGATGAGCACCGGCCACACCACCGAGGGCAGGTCGCCGGGGTCGATGGACAGCCCGAAGGCGAAGAAGAAGATCGCGCCGAAGGCGTCCCGCAGCGGGTGCACCAGTTCCATGATCCGTTTGCCGGAGCTGGTGCTGCCCAGCATCAGGCCGACCATGAACGCGCCGATCGCGTCCGCGACGCCGAACCACTCCGAGATGCCCGCCACGAAGACGGCGGCCCCGAGGAAGGAGATGACCAGCAGCTCGTTGTCCTTGGTGGCGATCAGCTTGCCGATCGCCGCCGTGCCCCAGCGGGCGACCACGGCGAGCAGCAGCAGGAAGCCGAAGGCCTTGCCCGCGTCGAGGGCCGCCGAGGCCATCGAGTCGGCGCCGGAGATCACCGGCTGGAGGGCGGCCAGGTACAGCGCGAGGAAGATGTCCTCGACCACGATGATGCCGAGGATCGGTTTGGTCTCGGGGTTGCCGAGGCGGCCGGTGTCCATCAGGACCTTGGTGACGATCGCCGACGACGAGATGCCGAGCACACCGGCCAGGACGAGCGCCTCGGAGGTGCCCCAGCCGAGCGCGAAGCCGAAGCCGAGGCCGGCGCCGACGTTCAGCGCCAGGTAGGCGGCCCCGGCGAGGGCCATGTTGCGGCCGCCCTCTTTGAGGTCGTCCATGTGGAATTCGAGGCCGAGGTAGAAGAGCAGCAGCACCAGGCCGAGCAGGGAGAGCATCTCCAGCTCGTGGGGGTCGTCGACCAGCGCGATGCCGGGGGTGTGCGGGCCGAGCAGTATTCCGGCCAGGATGAACAGGGGGATCGTGGGCAGTCCGATGCGGCTGCCCAGGCGGGCGAGGACGGCGGCGGCCAGAAAGGCCCCGCCCATCGCGAGGAGGGTTTCTGCGTGTCCGATGGCTCCTCCAGAGGTTCGGCCGGACGGTGTTCGGTCAAGGGGGAGTCAAGAAAGCGTTAGTAGTTAGTTTACCAAACGACTTTTCCGGTCCGGCGCCCCCGTGCTCGCCCACTGCCTCGCCGGCTCCTGCCCACGTCTTCACCGACCCGCCTCCGGGACCTTCCCGGGCCTCCCGTCGAGAGCCCTGCCGGGGGTTTTCCCCACCCCGGAGCCACCGGCAGCCGCCATGGCCCAGGTTCACCCCCGCTCCGTACGGTCGAGGGGTTGACCGGACGTACGAGACGAGGGACGGCGCCATGGGCCGGCGGGACCAGCACGGGGACGGGCGGGGGCAGGAGGGCGGCGGCCACGCCGTCGAGCTGCGCGGCGTCCGGCGGCAGTACGGGCGCGGAGCGGGCGCCGTACACGCCCTGCGCGGCATCGACCTCGACCTGCCGCACGGCACCTTCACCGCCGTGATGGGCCCCTCCGGCTCCGGCAAGTCCACGTTCCTGCAGTGCGCGGCGGGCCTGGACCGCCCGACCGGCGGCACGGTCCGCGTCGGCGGCACGGACCTCACCCGGATGCGGGAGAACCGGCTCACCGCGCTGCGCCGCGAACGCCTCGGCTTCGTCTTCCAGGCGTTCAACCTGCTGCCGTCGCTGACCGTCGAGCAGAACGTCTCGCTGCCGATGCGGCTCGCGGGCCGGCGCCCCGACCCGCGGCGTACGGCGCGGGCACTCGCCCAGGTGGGCCTCGGCGCGCACGCGGGGCGGCGCCCCGGCCAGCTCTCCGGCGGTCAGCAGCAGCGCGTCGCCATCGCCCGCGCGCTGGTCACCGGGCCGGACGTGGTCTTCGCCGACGAGCCGACCGGCGCGCTCGACGCCGGCACCGCCGCCGAGGTCCTCGGCCTCCTGCGGCACGCGGTCGACGGCCTCGGCACCACGCTCGTCATGGTCACCCACGACCCGGTGGCGGCCTCCTGGGCCGACCGGGTCCTCTTCCTCGCCGACGGCGCGCTCGCCGGCGACCTGGAGCGGCCCTCGGCCGGACAGGTCGCCGCCCGGATGGCGGCCCTCACCGGCGCCGCCCGGCGGACGGCCGCGGCCTGAGGGCGGGCGGCGTCGGGCGTCAGCCCCGGCCCGCGGCCTCCTTCCTGAACGCCCACGCCATCCTGGGCTCCACCACGCACCGCAGGGCCCTGCGGACCGGCGGCGTGCACAGCGCGGTCACCACGGCCGCCGCCGTCAGGCTCACCACGACCTCGCCGAGCGGCGAGTGCGGCCACGCGTAGTCGTCGAACCAGCCCCAGAAGCGCGAGCCCTTGGTGAGGAAGCCGTGCAGCAGGTAGCCGTACAGGGTGCCGGCGCCCAGCACCGTGAACCACGTACGGCGGGCCGGCACCCAGGCGAGGAAGCAGCCGACCAGGACCACCGAGCAGCCGAACATCGCGAGCGTCATCACCACCCCGGCCCCCCAGGAGGCCCCCAGCTCCTGCGCGCTCTCCCGGTGGTAGAACCACGCCGACGTCATCCGCGGCACCGCCCAGTACGCCAGCACCAGGGCGCAGGCGAAGACCGGCACCGCCGCGATCCGTACGGCCCGCCGCCGCACCAGCGCGAAGTGCTCGGGCCGCAGGTTCAGGCCCAGGACGAAGAACGGCAGGAACTGCAGCAGCCGTTGCATGTCCAGGTCGTTGCCGACCTCCGGCGACACGGACGCCATCGCGGCCACGGCCAGGGCCAGCGGAACCGGCCACCGCACGATCCGCCACAGGGGAGTGGTCAGCCGCCACACGAACAACGCGGCCAGGAACCAGGTCAGATACCAGGGGTCCAGGAGGCTCAGCGGCATATCCGGTTCGTGGCCCGCCCAGCGCGCGAAGAGCGTATAGGCGGTCTCGAAGACGATGTACGGCACCACCACACCGGTGATCAGCCGTTGCAGGCGGTCCGGGCGCAGGTCGAAAGTGCGCGAGAAATAGCCGGAGATGATGATGAACGCCGGCATGTGGAAGGCGTACACCGTCATGTAGAGCGCCCCGGCGGCGCGGCTCTGGCCGGTCAGCGGTTCCCAGGAATGTCCCATGGCGACCAGCACGATCGCCAGGTACTTCGCATTGTCGAAGAAGGCGTCCCGGCCGCCCCCGGCGGGCTGCCCGGTCTCCGCCGCGTTCCGCCCGGCGCTGCGCCGGGCCCGCTCCGGTGCGCCCGTGGCGGAGGGCGCCGGGGCCGGACCGGGGGGTTCGGCGGCCGGGGGAAGCACACGTCGCGGGGTCGGCGCAGCGGGAAACATCTGACGCACCATAGTGGCGGCAAGGGAATGCGTAAAACCATCTCCGCCGAATGCGCAATACCGGCGTGGCGCGGCGGGGAATTCCCTTCCGGAGATGGGGCCGCGGGCGCTTTCGGCGCACTTTCGTGCATTTTCCGGAGGGCCGGTGAATATCTGTCGCGGGGTGCGTCATCCGCTTATGCGAGGGCATATGCCCCGCCGCGGACCCGGGGGTGTTGTCCGCTTCGCGACTGGTATGTCGGTGCCGCGGACGTCCGGCGGCCCACTCGCGTCACGCGAATTCACGTACGCACAAAAGGCGTCCGGCCGGTGCGGCGAGATCCGGCCAGGCGCCGCGCACGGTTCCGGCGGCGCCGAGGAATACGGCCCGCGGCCCCAATTCCCGGGCGGCGGACCGCCGTCCGTCCGCGCCCGGCCGCGCGGTCGTCCGGTTCGCAGGCAAAGCCTTGGCCGATGATTCGCCACCCGCCTCCACTGGGCAAGGACTTGGTGGCACGATGGTGCCGAGCGGGGCGTGCGCGGCTGCACGCTTCCATGGCCGGCCAGGCGTTCCGACCGAGGGTGTGATCAGTTGTGGCTCTTTCGCTGTCCGTCGTGCTGTTGTTGGGCATCATCATGATCGTGTTGATACGCGGCAAGTCACTCAAGGCGGGACCGGCGCTCGTGGCCATCCTCTTCGGCTTCTTCCTCGCCTCCACCGGCATCGCGCCGTCCATCAACCGGTTCCTGAACTCGGTGGCCGAGACGATCAACAACATCAGCTTCTAGCGCATCGCGGGCCCGCGCCCCGGCACCCGCAGTGCACGGGCCCGACCGGCACGTCAGCGGTCGTCGCGTCCGCTCCGCGCGACCGCCTCACGTACGGCCTCCTCGCTGCGCCCGACCAGCGCCGTGCCGTCGTCCGCCGTGATGATCGGCCGCTGGATCAGCCGGGGGTGGCCGGCCAGGGCCTCGATCCACCGCTCCCGCTCGGCGTCCGTACGCCCCCAGTCGCCGATCCCCAGCTCCTTCGCCTCGGCCTCCTGCGTACGCGTGATGTCCCACGGCTCCAGCCCCAGCCGGTCCAGGACGTCCCGTAACTCGGCGGCGGTCGGCGGCTGTTCGAGGTAGCGCCGCACCGTGTACCGCGCCCCTTCCCCGTCGAGCAGGTCGACGGCGGAACGGCACTTGGAACACGCGGGATTGAGCCAGATCTCCATGCCGTCACCTTAGTGACGCGCACCCCGGGCCGTCCCTCCTCGATTGCGGGACGACCGGAAACGCGGGGCCCGTGCAGGGCCGGGAACGACCGCGGGCCCGGTCCGGAGGTGATCCTCACGGCCGGGCCCGGGGCTCGGAGCGGGCGACGGGAATCGAACCCGCGTAGCCAGTTTGGAAGACTGGGGCTCTACCATTGAGCTACGCCCGCGTGCGCCGCCGGTCGGGTGACCTCGGCACGCAGTGCATCGTAGCGGGTCACCCGGGTCCGCCGCACACCCCGCCCCGATCCCGCCCGCCGCGGCCCGCCGTCCCGGCCGCCCGAGCACCCCTTTCGCGCCCCATGCGCCCCGTCTGTGCGGCTCGCGCCCCTGGATACCCGGCAGCCGTACCCCCCAGGGCCATGTACCCTACGTGTCGCACCGACGGGGTGTGGCGCAGCTTGGTAGCGCGTCCGCTTTGGGAGCGGAAGGTCGTCGGTTCGAATCCGGCCACCCCGACCAGCAGATTTCTGCGCGTTTTTCAGCCGTACGGCGTCCCGGCCCGTTCTTCCGGCCGGTCCGCGGCGTTCCCGGGGCCGTGTGCCCCGGCCGCACGGCCCCGCTCCGGGCCCCGTGCCGACGGGCCCGTAAGGGCTCCATCAAGATCACATTGCGGCTGCCAACCCGCTTGCGGTTACTATGCAAGCTGCGTGCCCGTGTGTCTTTCTCCCGGGCGCGGTCCGCAGGGCGCCTGGGCTCCAGGCGCCGGCAGATCTCAAGCAGAACCCCAGAAGTCAGCCCCAAGGAGACCGAACCGTGAAGAGCGCCGTGGAGACCCTGAACCCGACCCGGGTTCGGCTCACTGTCGAGGTGCCCTTCGAGGAGCTCAAGCCCAGCCTCGACGCGGCGTACAAGAAGATCAACCAGCAGGTCACGGTGAAGGGCTTCCGCCAGGGCAAGATCCCGGCCCGAGTCATCGACCAGCGGTTCGGTCGCGGCGCCGTGCTGGAGGAGGCCGTCAACGACGCGCTCCCGAAGTTCTACACCGAGGCGGTCAACGAGGGTGAGCTCAACGTCCTCGGGCAGCCCGAGGTCGACATCACCGAGCTGAAGGACGGCGAGCTGCTGGCCTTCACCGCCGAGGTCGACATCCGCCCGGCCATCGAGATCCCGGACTACTCCGGCATCGAGGTCGAGGTCGACGCCATCGAGGTGTCGGACGAGGACATCGACAAGTCCGTCGAGCAGCTGCGCGAGCGCTTCGCCTCGACCTCCCCGGTCGAGCGCGCCGCCGAGGACGGCGACGTGCTCACCGTCGACCTGGAGGCCAAGGTCGACGGCGAGGTGCTGGAGGACGGCGTCGCCCAGGGCGTCAGCTACACCATCGGCTCGGGCGAGCTGCTGGACGGCATCGACGACGCCGTCAAGGGCCTGAAGGCCGGCGAGTCCGGCACCTTCACCTCCGAGCTGAAGGGCGGCTCGGCCGCCGGCAAGGAGGCCGAGGTCAAGGTCGACGTCACCGCCGTCGCGGCCCGTGAGCTGCCCGCGCTGGACGACGACTTCGCCCAGCTGGCGAGCGAGTTCGACACGCTGGAGGAGCTGCGCGCCGACAGCGCCAAGCGGCTCGCCCAGATGAAGAAGTACGACCAGGCCACCCAGGCGCAGGAGAAGGTCCTCGACGAGCTGCTGAAGCTGGCCGAGGTCCCGATGCCGGAGAAGCTGCTCGCGGACGAGATCGAGACCCGCAAGCACAACCTGGTCAACCACCAGCTCGGCCAGATGGGCCTGGACCTCGCGAAGTACCTGGAGATCCAGGGCAAGACCGAGGAAGAGTTCGACGCCGAGACCAAGGAGCAGGCGGAGAAGGGCATCAAGACCCAGTTCATCCTGGACGAGCTGGTCAACAAGGAGAAGCTGAACGTCAGCCAGGAGGAGCTCACCGAGCACCTCATGCGCCGCGCGCAGTCCTCCGGCATGTCCCCCGACCAGTTCGCGCAGGCCGTCGTCGAGGGCGGCCAGGTGCCGATGCTCGTCGGCGAGGTCGCCCGCGGCAAGGCCCTCGCGGTCGTCGTCGAGGCCGCCACGGTCAAGGACACCAACGGTGAGGTCGTCGACCTGGACGACGAGGACGAGACGGCCGAGACCGTCGAGGCCTCCGAGGCCGAGGGCACCGACGCCGAGCAGGCGGAGAAGGCCGAGAAGACCGAGGGCTGAGCCCCGGCCGTCCCGGTGGCACGGGCGGCTCCGGCCGCCCCGTAGCGCCAGTAGTACGTACGGGCCCGAACACGCCACGCCCGCGTGTTCGGGCCCGTACGTCGTCAGGGCCCGCGCACGCCGGTGAGCCTGCGCTCACAGCGAACAGTTGACAATGCGGGATGGCGCCCGCCGACCAGCGCGTTAGGGTCCGTAGATACGAGGGCAGGGGAGTAGCCGAAACGGCGCCGGCGCAAGCACGCCGCGCCCTCCCCGCGCCCCAGAAGACGACGCTGAGACGGCCCCGAGCCGTCCGACAACGAGCAGGTGGACACGTGACGATCCCGATGCCTTCCGCCGCCGCTGAGCCGACCATCGGTGGCCTCGGCGACCAGGTCTACAACCGGCTGCTCGGCGAGCGGATCATCTTCCTCGGCCAGCCGGTCGACGACGACATCGCCAACAAGATCACCGCGCAGCTGCTGCTCCTCGCCGCTGACCCGGACAAGGACATCTTCCTTTACATCAACAGCCCGGGCGGCTCGATCTCGGCCGGCATGGCGATCTACGACACCATGCAGTACATCAAGAACGACGTGGTCACCATCGCCATGGGCCTCGCCGCTTCGATGGGCCAGTTCCTGCTGAGCGCCGGCACCCCGGGCAAGCGCTTCGCGCTGCCGAACGCCGAGATCCTCATCCACCAGCCCTCCGCGGGCCTGGCGGGCTCCGCGTCGGACATCAAGATCCACGCCGAGCGGCTGCTGCACACCAAGAAGCGCATGGCCGAGCTGACCGCCCAGCACACCGGTCAGACCGTCGAGCAGATCACCCGCGACTCGGACCGGGACCGCTGGTTCGACCCGCAGGAGGCCAAGGCGTACGGCCTCATCGACGACGTCATGACCACCGCGGCGGGCGTTCCGGGCGGGGGCGGCACCGGGGCCTGAGCCCCGTACCACTCGCCGAGCAGCCGACCCCAGCCCCTTTGACCGCCACCAGGACGGTGAACCTCCAGATGAACAACTTCCCCGGCCGTAGCCTCTACGAGCGCCACGACGCCCCGCAGGCAGAGTTCCAGGGCCAGCCCGCCGAGTCCCGTTACATCGTTCCGCGCTTCGTCGAGCGCACCTCGCAGGGCGTGCGCGAGTACGACCCGTACGCGAAGCTCTTCGAGGAGCGCGTGATCTTCCTCGGCGTGCAGATCGACGACGCGTCGGCCAACGACGTCATGGCGCAGCTGCTGTGCCTGGAGTCGATGGACCCCGACCGGGACATCTCGATCTACATCAACTCGCCCGGCGGCTCCTTCACGGCGCTGACCGCGATCTACGACACGATGCAGTTCGTCAAGCCGGACATCCAGACGGTCTGCATGGGCCAGGCGGCGTCCGCCGCGGCCGTGCTGCTCGCCGCCGGCACCCCCGGCAAGCGGATGGCGCTGCCCAACGCCCGCGTGCTGATCCACCAGCCGTACAGCGAGACCGGCCGCGGTCAGGTCTCCGACCTGGAGATCGCCGCCAACGAGATCCTGCGGATGCGCACGCAGCTGGAGGAGATGCTCGCCAAGCACTCCACCACGCCGATCGAGAAGATCCGCGACGACATCGAGCGCGACAAGATCCTGACCGCCGAGGAGTCCCTGGCGTACGGTCTCGTCGACCAGATCGTCTCGACCCGTAAGACGGCCGCGTCGGTCTGATCGCGTACCGTCGCGAAGTGAGCCGGTGACACGCCCCCTTGGACCGGGTTGACCGAGTCGGTCCAAGGGGGGCCCGTACGGGGGGCCCGGCAAGGTACCGTCGATAGGCAAGCACCCGGGTCCGCGGAGCAATGCGGATCCCAGGCGAAGGGGAAGCACCTCGTGGCACGCATCGGTGACGGCGGCGACCTGCTCAAGTGCTCGTTCTGCGGGAAGAGTCAGAAGCAGGTGAAGAAGCTCATCGCGGGACCTGGTGTGTACATCTGCGACGAGTGCATCGACCTCTGCAACGAGATCATCGAGGAGGAGCTCGCCGAGACCTCCGAGGTCCGCTGGGAGGAACTGCCCAAGCCCCGGGAGATCTACGAGTTCCTGGAGAGCTACGTCGTAGGCCAGGAGCCCGCCAAGAAGGCGCTCTCGGTCGCCGTCTACAACCACTACAAGCGGGTCCAGGCGGGTGAGAACGGTGGCGCGCGCGGCGGCGACGACGGCATCGAACTCGGCAAGTCCAACATCCTGCTGCTCGGCCCCACCGGCTCCGGCAAGACCCTGCTCGCGCAGACGCTCGCCCGGATGCTCAACGTCCCGTTCGCCTTCGCCGACGCGACGGCGCTGACGGAGGCCGGCTATGTCGGCGAGGACGTCGAGAACATCCTCCTGAAGCTGATCCAGGCCGCGGACTTCGACATCAAGAAGGCCGAGACCGGCATCATCTACATCGACGAGATCGACAAGGTCGCCCGCAAGAGCGAGAACCCGTCGATCACCCGCGACGTCTCCGGCGAGGGCGTCCAGCAGGCCCTGCTGAAGATCCTGGAGGGCACCACCGCCTCGGTCCCCCCGCAGGGCGGCCGCAAGCACCCCCACCAGGAGTTCATCCAGATCGACACGACGAACGTGCTGTTCATCGTGGGCGGCGCGTTCGCCGGTCTGGAGAAGATCATCGAGGCCCGGTCCGGCGCCAAGGGCATCGGCTTCGGCGCCAACATCCGCTCCAAGCGTGAGATCGAGTCCAAGGACCAGCTCCAGGACGTCATGCCGGAGGACCTGGTGAAGTTCGGGATGATCCCGGAGTTCATCGGCCGGCTGCCCGTCCTGACCTCGGTGCACAACCTCGACCGCGAGGCGCTCCTGCAGATCCTCCTGGAGCCGCGCAACGCGCTCGTCAAGCAGTACCAGCGCCTGTTCGAACTGGACGGCGTGGAGCTGGACTTCGACCGCCCGGCGCTGGAGGCCATCGCCGACCAGGCGATCCTGCGCGGCACCGGCGCGCGCGGCCTGCGCGCCATCATGGAAGAGGTCCTCCAGTCGGTGATGTACGAGGTCCCGTCCCGCAAGGACGTGGCCCGCGTCGTCATCACCGAAGAGGTCGTCCACTCGAACGTGAACCCGACGCTGGTGCCCCGCAACCGCGGCGGCGAGTCCGGCGAGCACCACGAGAAGAGCGCGTAGCCGTCCGTTCCCCCCGTACGGACGACCGGGGCCGCCCCGCGACAGTGATCGCGAGGCGGCCCTCGTGCGTGTCCGGGTCCCGGCTACCGCGGGGCGCGGGTCTCGTCGCGCACCACGGCGGTGGTGTCCGCGTACCGCGACAGGTCGATGTCGGAGGAGGAGCGCAGCGCGCCGTTCATGTAGAGCAGGACCGCGGCGGTCGAGCCGTCGGCCCAGCCGCACACCGGCGCGTAGCCGAACTGGGAGCTCCGTACGACCTCGCAGTCGATCTTGACGCTGCCGCCGGCCTTGGCGGGCCGGAACGTCTCGCGCTCCCGCACGACCGTGGTGCCGCCGCTGGAGACACCGCTGAACATGCCGTCCACCACACTGTCGGGGTCGGAGATCGCACCGTAGCCGCCGGAGATCATCAGGCCGGTGGTCCGGCTGTCGCGGGTGCCCCGGTAGCGGGCGATCTCCTGCGTCATGCCGGGCGGCGGCGCCCCCAGCTTCAGGCCGTCGCGCTGCAGCGCCTCCTTGTCCTTCTCCAGGGTGTACGCGCCGTCGTCGACCGTCCTGGGCGTCGTCAGCCGCATCCGCCGGCCGCCGTCCCGCGCGGAGGGCTTCTCCTCGGACGTGTCGCCGCTGTCCGAACCGGCCGTGGGTGCGGCGGAGTTACTGCCGTCGGCCTGCGTGCGGCCGCCGTTGTCGTCGCCGGACGTGAGCATGACGGCGCCGCCGATGATGGCGCCCACCAGCACGACGCCGGCCGCCACCCCCGCGATGATCTTGCCGGTGCTGCCGCCTCCGGGCGGGCCGGGCGGGCCGGGCGGCGGGAACTGCGGGGGCTGCATGGGCTGCTGCGGCGCGCCGTATCCGTACGGGCCCGGCGGCGGTCCCTGAGGAGGGCCCTGGGGAGGCCCTTGGGGCGGCCCTTGCGGAGGCCCCTGGGGCGGCGGCCCGAAGCCGCCGCCCTGCGGCTGCGGCTGCCCGCTGTTCCCGTACGGCCCCTGCGGCGGCTGTCCGCTGCTCCCGTAGGGGCCCGGCGGCGGTTGGTTGAAGCTCATGGAGTGTCCTCCCCCTGGGGTGGTGCGGGCGCGGTGGTTACTTCTCGTGCCGCACGGCGTCGCGGATCTCGCGGGTCTTCTCGGAGAGCTGCTGGGCGGAGAAGGCCGCGCCGGTGGCATTGGCGGGCGCCTCCAGCCCGTTGTTCACGACCACGCCGACCGCGCTGGAGTCGCCCCAGGCGCACCACGTCACCGTGGCGGTCGCGGAGAGGCCGCCCCGCGACGCGGTGCTCTTGAGCGCCTTGCACTTCATGACCGAGCCGTCGAACCCGTCGGGGGAGTACTCCTGCACCGGCGTGACGGTCTCCACCTTCGTACCCCTGGTGTCCGTCTTGTCGAGCTTCCTGTCGAACTGGGCGAACATCTTGTTCACCGCGCTCTTGGGGTCGGCGACCTTGCCGTAGACACCGGTGACGATCAGCGGCTGCTTCCTGCCGTTCGCGTAGGTGCCCTGGACGCCCTTGGCCTCCGTGATGCCCATGGCCTTCGTCTCGGCGTCGCCGGCCAGGTCCTCGTTCTTGTCCTCCTTGCCCTCCGCCTTCTTGAACGTCCCGCCCAGGAGGTCGGCCGGCAGGGAGATCGTGTACGGCTTCACGTCCCCGCCCGGCCCGAACGCGTAGTACGCGCCGACGCCGATACCCGCCACCGCCGCCACCGCGATGACGCCGAGGGTGATCTTCACGCCCTTGCCCTTGCCGCCGTTCGGCGGCGGCTGCTGCCCGTAGGGAGCCTGCTGCCCGTAAGGGGCCTGCTGGCCGTACGGCCCCGGCTGCTGAGGCTGGCCATAGGGGGCCTGCGGCTGCTGGGGAGCCTGCTGCGGGTAGCCGTAGGGCTGCTGCGGGGGGACCTGACCGCCCTGCTGCGGATAGCCGTACCCGGGCTGCCCGACCGGCTGCGGCGCGGGCTGTCCGTACGGGCCGGGCTGCTGGGGCGGCTGTCCGTACGGGCCGGGAGGCGGCTGGCTGAAGCTCATGGAGCGGGTTCCCCTCGTGGCAACTGACGGCGCCCGATGACGCCCGTCACAGTTGATGTCTATGCGTCGCCAACATCCTGTACGACGCCACCGACAGCCGGTGCTCCGGGGGCCAAACCGATTCGAGACTGCGACATCCTCGCCCGTACACTGAGCGTCGTGACCGAGAACACTCAGCAGAGCCCCCGAAACGGCGGGCCGAACAGCAGCCCCACTGAACTGCCGACCCAGTACGCGCCGGCCGAGGTAGAGGGGCCGCTGTACGAGCGCTGGGTGGAGCGGGGGTACTTCGAGGCGGACGAGAAGAGCGACAAGCCGCCGTACACGGTCGTCATCCCCCCGCCGAACGTCACGGGCTCGCTGCACCTCGGGCACGCCTTCGAGCACACCCTCATCGACGCCCTCACCCGCCGTAAGCGGATGCAGGGCTACGAGACGCTGTGGCAGCCCGGTATGGACCACGCGGGCATCGCCACCCAGAACGTCGTCGAGCGCGAGCTGGCCAAGGAGGGCGCCTCACGCCACGACCTGGGCCGGGAGGCGTTCGTCGAGCGGGTGTGGCGCTGGAAGGGCGAGTCCGGCGGGCAGATCTCCGGGCAGATGAAGCGCCTGGGTGACGGCGTCGCGTGGTCGCGCGAGCGGTTCACGATGGACGAAGGCCTGTCCAAGGCCGTCCAGACGATCTTCAAGCGGCTCTACGACGACGAGCTGATCTACCGCGCCGAGCGCATCATCAACTGGTGCCCGCGCTGTCTGACCGCCATCTCGGACATCGAGGTGGAGTACCAGGACGACGAGGGCGAGCTGGTCTCGATCCGTTACGGGGAGGGTGACGCCTCCATCGTCGTGGCCACCACCCGCGCCGAGACGATGCTCGGTGACACCGCCGTCGCGGTCCACCCCGACGACGAGCGCTACCGCCACCTGGTCGGCACGGAGATCGAGCTGCCGCTGACCGGCCGCCGCATCCCGGTCGTCGCGGACGAGCACGTCGACCCGGAGTTCGGCACCGGCGCGGTCAAGGTCACCCCGGCCCACGACCCGAACGACTTCGAGATCGGCCGTCGGCACGACCTGCCCAACCTGGCGGTGCTGGACGAGCGCGGCGTGATCACCGCGCACGGCCCCTTCGAGGGCCTGGACCGCTTCGAGGCCCGCTCCGCGATCGTCGCGGCGCTGCGCGCCGAGGGCCGCATCGTGGCCGAGAAGCGCCCGTACACCCACTCGGTCGGCCACTGCTCGCGCTGCAAGACGACCATCGAGCCCCGGCTGTCCATGCAGTGGTGGGTCAAGGTCGGCCCGCTGGCCAAGGCCGCCGGTGACGCGGTCCGCGACGGCAAGGTGGACATCCACCCCAAGGAGATGGAGTCCCGCTACTTCGGCTGGGTCGACAACCTTCATGACTGGTGCATCTCGCGTCAGCTGTGGTGGGGCCACCGCATCCCGGTCTGGTACGGCCCGAACGGCGAGGTCGTCTGCGTCGGACCGGACGACGAGGCCCCGACGGGCGAGGGCTGGACGCAGGACACGGACGTCCTGGACACCTGGTTCTCGTCCGGCCTGTGGCCGTTCTCCACGCTCGGCTGGCCCGAGAAGACCCCGAGCGTCGAGAAGTTCTACCCGAACTCGGTTCTGGTCACCGGCTACGACATCCTCTTCTTCTGGGTCGCCCGGATGATGATGTTCGGCCTGTACGCGATGGACGGCACCCCGCCGTTCAAGACCATCGCCCTGCACGGCATGGTCCGCGACGAGCGCGGCAAGAAGATGTCGAAGTCCTTCGGCAACGCGGTCAACCCGCTGGACTGGATGGACAAGTACGGCTCGGACGCCGTCCGCTTCACCCTGGCACGCGGCGCCAACCCCGGTACGGACGTGCCGATCGGCGAGGACTGGGTCCAGGGCTCGCGCAACTTCGCCAACAAGATCTGGAACGCCACCCGCTTCGCGCTGATGAACGGCGCGACCGTCGAGGGCGAGCTGCCCCCGGCCGAGCAGCTGTCCGCGACCGACCGGTGGATTCTCTCCCGGCTCAACACGGTCGTCGCCGAGGTGGACGCGTACTACGACGACTACCAGTTCGCCAAGCTGTCGGACGCCCTCTTCCACTTCGCCTGGGACGAGGTCTTCGACTGGTACGTCGAGCTGTCCAAGACGACCTTCATGGCAGGCGGCCCGGCCGCCGACGCCTCGCGCCGCGTCCTCGGCGAGGTGCTGGACGTCACGCTGCGGCTGCTGCACCCGATCGTGCCGTTCGTCACGGAGACGCTGTGGACCACGCTGACCGGCCGTGAGTCGCTGGTCGTCGCCGACTGGCCGGCCGACAGCGGCTTCCGCGACGCGGCCGCCGAGCGGGAGATCGAGACCGTCCAGCAGGTCGTCACCGAGGTCCGCCGCTTCCGGTCCGACCAGGGCCTGCAGCCCGGCCAGAAGGTTCCGGCGCAGCTGGACCTGGCGGGTACGCGGCTCGCGGCCCACGAGGCCGCGATGCGTTCGCTGCTGCGCCTCCAGCCGGCCGGCGAGGCCTTCACCGCCACCGCGTCGCTGCCGGTCGCGGGCGCGACCGTGGCGCTGGACCTGTCGGGCGCCATCGACGTGGAGGCCGAGCGCAAGCGGCTGTCGAAGGACCTGGCCGCGGCCGAGAAGGAGAAGGCCCAGGCCAACGGGAAGCTGGGCAACGAGGCGTTCCTGGGCAAGGCCCCGGACCACGTCGTCGCCAAGATCCGTACCCGGCTGGAGACGGCCGAGGCCGACATCGTGCGCATCAGCGCGCAGCTGGCGGCCCTGCCCAAGGCGTAGTGCCGGGCGCCGGGGCGCTCCCCGGCGCGTGGCCGTCCGCAGGCCCCTCGTCCGTACGGGCGGGGGGCCTGCGGCGTCCCGAGCCGCGCCGGTCGCCGCGTTCCCGTACCGGCCACAGCAGGACGTACGCCGTGGACGCCGCCACGAACGCCAGGCGGATCAGGCCGCGGGCCGAGTCGTCGGGCACCGCGAAGACGCTGCCGTACAGGATCAGCAGCGCCAGCCAGCTCCACCAGGGCACGAGCCGCCGCTGTCCGATGACGTCCCACAGCAGCGTGCCGAGCAGGACGGACGCGGTGTAGTACGTGTAGACGCTGGGGTCCAGGACGATACGGGCGTTCGCGCCGAGCAGGACGACGGCGGCCCAGCGCCCCCGCCACACCGCCAGACAGCCCAGCAGCAGGCCCAGCGCGAACTGCGCGGGCCGGTCCCAGCCGGGTGTCTCGGGATCGGCCACGCCCAGCCAGCGCAGCGCGGACGCCGGATGGTTGGGGATGGCGAACTTCGCCGCCGAGAACGAGTGGAGGTCACCGATGAAGAACGGCAGCCAGGCGACCGCGACCAGCCCCGCCGTCCAGAGCCCCGCGCGCAGCCACTTCTCCCTCGGGAGCGCGAGCAGCAGCGGTACGAAGGCCAGCGCCGTCGGCTTGGAGTCCATCGCGAGGGCCAGGAAGACGCCGGTCAGCGCGGCGTTGCCGCGGGTCACCGACCGTACGGCCAGTGCCGTGAAGAACAGCGCGAGCACGTCGTCCAGATGCCCGAAGCGGACCGAGACCTCGATCCACATGGGGATGAACGCCAGCCCGGCTATCAGGACGCGCTGCCGCAGCCGCTGGTGGTTGGTTCCGGTGCCCAGGAAGTGGTAGGCGGCGCTGCGCCCGGCCAGCACCACGATCACCAGGCCGAGCAGCGACATCAGGGCGGCGGCCAGGAACTGGCCGGTGTGCTCGGGGAACGGGTTGAACAGGCCCGCCACCAGGAAGCTGATCGGGCCCATCTGGAGTTCGGGGTGGTGGGCGTAGAGGTTGAGGCCGCCGGTGCCGTCGCCGGAGGAGCCCTGGTAGATCAGCTCGCCGCCGGTACGCAGGTAGTGCCAGGAGAAACCGCCGTTCGGCTCGACCACGACGAACCACAGCACGGTCCACGCGGTGAGCAGCACCAGGTGCATCCGCTGACTGATTGCCGGCACGCTCTTTCAGCTCCCGCTCTGCCCGGTGTACCCCGGCGGTCACGCGCCGCCGCTCCGAGGCCTGTCTTCCGGTGTCCTTCTCGGATCCTTGTGTCGGTCAAGGCTCACAGAGCCCGCCGGGGAAGATGTCGGCAGGGGGTGGTGCGTTGCCCCGGGGCGGCGATCAGAGGCGTGCGTCACGGTGGGACGGTGGCCGCCGGGGTTCTCATCCGCCTCTCATGGAGACGGTGGAGCATGGGCCCGCAAACGGGAGTTTCCGGCGAAACGTACGTATCCAGCACGCGCCGTCCAGTGACGAGGAGCCGCGCCACCCATGAACAAACCCCTGCGCCGAGTCTCGGTCTTCTGCATCCTGCTGGTACTCGCGTTGCTGGCGTGGGTCACGTGGCTGCAGGGCGCCAAGGCGTCCACGTTCTCGGACGATCCGCACAATCCGCGTAATTCCATAGCCAAGTACGCGAATCCGCTGGGCAACATCCTCGTCGACGGCCGGCCGGTGACCGGCTCCACCGCCACCGACGGCACCCTCAAGAACAAGCGGACCTACCAGAACGGCCCGCTCTACGCCCCCGTCACCGGCTTCACCTCGCAGATCTTCGGCAGCAACCAGCTGGAGAGCCTGTACGGCGACCTCCTCGACGGCTCCGACAGCCGCCTGCAGAACCCCGGCGACGCGCTGACCCGCCAGCGGCCCAAGGGCGGGGACGTGGCCACCACCATCGACGCCAAGGTGCAGCAGGCCGGTTACCAGGCGCTCCACGGCAAGACCGGCGCCGCGGTCGCCCTCGACCCGGCCACCGGCAAGATCCTCGGCATGGTCAGCACCCCCTCGTACGACCCGGGCAAGTTCGCCGGCTCCGACGGCTCCGACCAGAAGGCGTGGAAGGACCTGTCCGCCGACAAGAACCACCCCGAGATCAACCGCGCGCTGCGCCAGCCGCTGCCGCCCGGTTCGACCTTCAAGCTGGTCGTCGCGGCCGCCGCCCTGGAGAACGGCCTGTACTCCTCCGTGGACGAGAAGACCGGGAGCCCCGACCCGTACACCCTCCCGAACACCCACACCCAGCTGAAGAACGAGAGCGCCTCCGCCCCCTGCGAGAACGCCACCATCCGCACCGCGCTGCAGTACTCCTGCAACACCGTCTTCGCGAAGATGGCCGCCGACCTGGGCCAGGACAAGGTGCGTGCGCAGGCCGAGAAGTTCGGCTTCAACGACGGCAAGCTGGACACCCCGGTCCGGGCCGGCAAGAGCCTCTACCCGCAGGGCATGGACAAGGCGCAGACCGCGCTGTCTGGCATCGGCCAGTTCGACGACACCGCGACGCCGCTCCAGATGGCCATGGTCTCCGGCGCCATCGCCAACGGCGGCGAACTCCAGAAGCCGCAGATGGTCGACAAGCTCACCGACAGCGGCGGCAACACGCTCCAGCAGTACGAGCCGGAGGAGTACGGCAAGGCCGTCTCGCAGCGCACCGCCGAGCAGCTCCAGTCGTCCATGGAGACCGTCGTCAACGAGGGCACCGGCTCCAAGGCCAGGATCGACGGCCTGACGGTCGGCGGCAAGACCGGCACGGCCCAGCACGGCGTGGACAACAAGGGCACCCCGTACGCCTGGTTCGTCTCCTACGCCAAGGACGGCAAGGGCCACCAGGTGGCCGTCGCCGTCATGGTCGAGGACAGCGACGCGGCCCGCAGCGAGATCTCGGGCGGCGGCCTGGCGGGCCCGGTGGCCAAGGCGATGATGAAGGCGGCGCTGTCGTAGCGGTCCCGGCCGCGGGCGGTCGCCGCCCGGCCGCAGGCCGCCACCCACCGCTGTCGGTGGTGGCTCGTAGACTGGAACCGTGAGCGACGACCGCCCCCGAAACGACGACCCCGACCCGATCCCCGGCCCGGACGGCCCGGCCGACCCCTTCGAGGAGATGGTGGAGGCCGAGACCGGCCGGGACCCCGACCTCGCGGTGATCGAGGCCGGCAGCCGTACCCTGCGCGCACAGGCCGGTCCGCCCCAGGGGGACGGCATTCCCGCCCGTCCCGAGGACCCTGAGGTGGACCGCGCGCTGCGTGAGGTGGAGGCAGAGCTGGCCGGCCGCTGGGGCGAGACCAAGCTGGACCCGTCGGTGCAGCGCATCGAGGCGCTGATGGACGTCCTCGGTTCGCCGCAGCGCGCGTATCCGTCCATCCACATCACCGGCACCAACGGCAAGACCAGCACCGCCCGCATGATCGAGGCCCTGCTGTCCGCCTTCGACCTGCGCACCGGCCGCTACACCAGCCCGCACGTGCAGTCCGTCACCGAGCGGATCAGCCTGGACGGCGCCCCGGTCTCCGCCGAGCGCTTCATCGAGACGTACCGGGACATCGCGCCGTACGTGCAGATGGTCGACGACCGCGAGCAGTACCGCCTGTCCTTCTTCGAGGTGCTCACCGCCATGGCGTACGCGGCCTTCGCGGACGCCCCGGTGGACGTGGCGGTCGTCGAGGTCGGCATGGGCGGCACCTGGGACGCGACGAACGTGATCGACGCGGACGTCGCCGTCGTCACGCCCATCTCGCTGGACCACACCGACCGCCTCGGCGACACCCCCGAGCTGATCGCGGGCGAGAAGTCCGGGATCATCAAGAAGGACGCGACCGTCGTCCTGGCGCAGCAGCCGGTGGACGCGGCGTCCGTGATGCTCAAGCACGCGGTCGAGGTGGACGCCACGGTCGCCCGCGAGGGCATGGAGTTCGGCGTGCTCAGCCGCGAGGTCGCGGTGGGCGGCCAGCTGCTGACGCTGCGCGGCCTCGGCGGCGAGTACGCGGAGATCTTCCTGCCGCTGTACGGCGCCCACCAGGCGCACAACGCCGCGGTGGCGCTGGCCGCGGTGGAGGCGTTCTTCGGCATCGGCTCCGAGCACGCCCGCACGCTGGACATCGACACCATCCGCTCGGCGTTCGCCGCGGTGGCCTCGCCCGGCCGCCTGGAGGTCGTGCGCAACAGCCCGACCGTGATCCTGGACGCCGCGCACAACCCGGCGGGCGCGCGGGCCGCGGCCGAGGCGGTCAGCGAGGCGTTCGGTTTCAGCCGACTCGTGGGAGTGGTCGGCGCCAGCGCGGACAAGGACGTACGGGGCTTCCTCGAAGCCTTCGAGCCGATCTTCGCCGAGGTCGTGGTGACCCGTAACTCCAGCCACCGCGCCATGGACCCGGACGAGCTGGCGGCCGTCGCGGTGGAGATCTTCGGCACCGAGCGGGTGCAGGTCGAGCCCCGGCTCGACGACGCGCTGGAGGCGGCGATCACCCTCGCGGAGGAGGAGGGCGAGTACTCCGGCGCCGGCGTGCTGGTCACCGGCTCCGTGATCACGGTCGGCGAGGCCCGGCTGCTCCTGGGAAGGAACTGACCATGCGCACGCTGTGTGCGAGCACGCTGATCGGCGAGTTCTTCGTGATCGGCTTCGCCGGTCTGGTCGCCATGCAGACCTCCGGCCACTCCACGGCCACGGTCTGGACGGTCAGCGGCGTCGCGATGCTGCTGTGCGTCCTGCTGTGCGGGGTGCTCACCCGGCCCGGCGGTGTGCAGCTCGGCTGGGCCCTCCAGGTCGCCCTGATCGCCAGCGGCTTCGTGGTGGGCACGATGTTCTTCCTCGGGGCGGTCTTCGCCGCCCTGTGGTGGGCGTCGGTGCACTTCGGCCGCAAGATCGACGAGGCGAAGGCCCGCTGGGCGGCGATGGCCGAAGAGGGCCCCCAGGCCGGGACGGCGCCCGGTACGGCCTGACCGCGGCCGACCCTGGCCGACCGCGGCCGACCGTGACCGACGCGGTCGGCCCGTCCGGTCCGGGTGCGGACGTACGCCCGACGTACGGATGCGCGCCCGGCCCGGCCCGGATCGGACGTCCGCGCGGGCCACGGTCGACCGCGTCGGTCACCCGTGCGAAAACCGCGCCCGCGTCACCCGTTCGGCCCCCTGACCGGCTCCGGTACCGCGTACAGCCCAGTGCCGTCACCCATGTAGCCTCAGGGCACCTGCCGTCTGTCGCTCGTACCCCAAGGAGCCCCTCCCGTGAGCCAGCGCACGCTCGTCCTCCTCAAGCCCGACGCGGTCCGCCGCGGCCTGGTCGGTGAGATTCTCGGCCGTATCGAGCGCAAGGCGGGCTGGACGATCAGCGCGCTGGAACTGCGCACGCTGGACCGCGCGATCCTGGAGCAGCACTACGCCGAGCACGTCGGCCGGGACTTCTACGAGCCGTTGGTGCAGTTCATGTCGTCCGGCCCGGTGGTCAGCCTGGTCGTCGAGGGCGAGCGGGTGATCGAGGGCGTACGGGCGCTGGCCGGTCCCACCGACCCGATCAAGGCGCCCGCCGGCTCCATCCGCGGCGACTTCGGGACCATCACCCGGGAGAACCTGGTCCACGCCTCGGACTCGGAGGAGTCGGCGGAGCGCGAAATCAAGATTTTCTTCCCGGGTCGTTCCTGACTCTTCCTCACCGGGACCCCCGGTGACCTGGGGCGACCGGCCGGGAGCCGGTCGCCTCGCGGTATCCGCGCTCCGAACGGGGGAACGCTTCGGCGCGACACGACGTCCCCATTGAGGGGGGCGGGTCCGTGTTCCGCCGACAATGGCGAAGGAACCCCGCACCGCGTTCGAGCGGTGGGGACTTCGTGACTACGATGGAGCTTCCGCGCCCCGGCGCACCACACCTGCCGACCTCAAGTAAGCATTCGCTCCAGTTGGGAAGGCCAGACGTATCCTCATGGGGAACAACATGTCGTTCATCGGCCGTGACATGGCTGTCGACCTCGGGACCGCCAACACGCTGGTGTACGTCAGGGGTCGTGGCATCGTCCTCAACGAGCCGTCGGTCGTGGCCATCAACACCAACACCGGCGGCATCCTGGCCGTCGGGGCCGAGGCGAAGAAGATGATCGGCCGCACCCCCGGCAACATCGTCGCGGTGCGTCCGCTGAAGGACGGCGTGATCGCCGACTTCGAGATCACCGAGCGGATGCTCCGCTACTTCATCCTCAAGATCCACAAGCGCCGTTACCTGGCCCGCCCGCGCGTGGTCGTGTGTGTCCCCTCCGGCATCACCGGAGTCGAGCGCCGCGCGGTCATCGAGGCGTCCACCCAGGCCGGCGCCCGCCAGGTGCACATCATCGAGGAGCCGATGGCCGCCGCGATCGGCTCCGGCCTGCCGGTCCACGAGGCCACCGGCAACATGGTCGTGGACATCGGCGGCGGCACGACCGAGGTCGCGGTGATCTCGCTCGGCGGCATCGTGACGGCCCAGTCGATCCGGGTGGCCGGCGACGAGCTGGACAACGCGATCATCCAGCACATCAAGAAGGAGTACAGCCTCCTGCTGGGCGAGCGCACCGCCGAGAGCATCAAGATCACCATCGGCTCGGCCTACGACCTGGAGCAGGACGAGCACACCGAGATCCGCGGCCGCGACCTGGTCTCCGGACTTCCCAAGACCGTCGTGATCTCCGCGGCCGAGGTCCGCAAGGCGATCGAGGAGCCGGTCAACTCCATCGTCGACGCGGTCAAGACCACGCTCGACAAGTGCCCGCCCGAGCTGTCCGGCGACGTGATGGACCGCGGCATCGTGCTCACCGGCGGCGGCGCCCTGCTCCGCGGCCTCGACGAGCGCCTGCGCCGCGAGACCGGCATGCCGATCCACATCGCTGAGGACCCGCTCGACTCCGTGGCGCTCGGCAGCGGCAAGTGCGTCGAGGAGTTCGAGGCGCTCCAGCAGGTCCTGGACTCCCAGCCGCGCCGCTGAGGAACCCGACATTCCGCCGTACGGGCGGCTGATCGTCCGTACGGCGGATCGTTGATATACAAGCACCACGCCCCGACGGGCGAGACTTGCGTATAAAGGCACAACGCACTCCCCAGCGCGACCGGCGCGGGCCCGCAGCCGGCCGGTCCTACGAGGAAGGACACGGCCGCCGCACGTGAGGGACACACGAGAGAGCCGGCTGCTACTGGTGCTGCTGGTCGCGATCGCGTTCGCGCTGATCACGGTGGACATCCGCGGTGGCGAACGGTCCCCGCTCGCCGGTGCCCGGCAGGCCGCCGCCGCGGTCTTCGGGCCGGTCGAGAGCGGCATCGCGACGGTCGTCGACCCGGTGGGCAACGCGGTCGGCGCCGTACGGGACTCCGGCGAGCGGCACACCCGTATCAGCGCACTGGAGCGGGAGAACGCCGCGCTCAAGGCCAAGCTGGGCTCCTCCGACCGCAACCGCAACCGGGCCGCCGAGCTGGACCGGATGCTCAAGACCGCCGGCACCGGCCAGTACGGCATCAAGGGCGCCCAGGTCATCGCCATCGGCGCGGCGCAGGGCTTCTCCTGGACCGTCACCATCGACGCCGGCTCCCAGGACGGCATCGCCCGCGACATGACCGTCCTCAACGGCGACGGACTGGTCGGCCGGGTCACCACCGTCGGCCGCACCACCGCCACCGTCCTGCTCGCCAACGACCCGGACTTCACCGTCGGCACCCGCATGGAGAAGACCAACGAGATCGGGTTCGCCACCGGCCAGGGCGGCAACTCGCTGCGCGTGCAGCTCCTCAACGGCAAGGCCGAGGTGAAGAAGGGCGACCGGCTGGTCACCTTCGGCTCCAGCGCCGACAAGCCCTTCGTGCCCGGCGTCCCGGTCGGCCAGGTCGTCAAGGTCGACCCGTCCAACGGCGACCTGACCCGCTCCCTCCAGGTCCGCCCGTTCGTCGGCTTCTCCAAGCTGGACGTCGTCGGCATCGTCGTCCAGCCGCCCCGCGAGGACCCGCGCGACACGGTCCTGCCGGCCAAGCCCGCCAAACCCAGGCCGACCCCCACGGTCACCGTCACGGCCACCCCCACCGCGAGCGCCTCTCCCAGGAGCTGACCGATGCGCATCAAGAGGACCCTGCTCTCGGCCGCACTGGTGGTCGTGGCCCTGCTGGTCCAGGTCGGCGTACTGGCCCGGCTCCAGCTGCCCGGCGCCACACCGGACCTGCTGCTCCTGGTCGTCCTCGGCCTGGCCCTGGTCTACGGGCACGTGAGCGGCGCCCTGGTCGGCTTCTGCGCCGGCCTGCTCGCCGACCTCGCGCCGCCCTCCGACCACGCCATCGGCCGCTACGCCCTGGTGCTGTGCGTCATCGGGTACGTGGCCGGGCTGACCAAGCCGGACAGCGGGCAGCACCGCTCGGCGACCATGCCGCTGGTGGTCGTCGTCGGCGCGGCCCTCGGCTCGACCCTGCTGTACGCGGGCGTCGGCTCGCTCGTCGGCGACTCCGCCGCCCGCCATGTGGGTCTGGGCTGGCTGCTGTTCACCGCGACGCTCTACGACCTGCTGCTCGCCCCGTTCGCCGTACCCGCGGTCATGGCCCTGGCCCGCAGGACGGAGCACGACCCGCTGGCCGCGGACGCCGCCGGCGGCCAGGGCGGCTCCGGCAAGGGCGGCAGGAGCGCCTACGGCTGGCTCAGCTCCGGCACCGGCCTGAAGGCCAGCCGCTCGATGCGCACCAATCTCCCGTCCAAACCGGCCCGGATCGGCGGCCAGCGCGGCGGACTGCTCGGCAGGTCGGCCCGTAACAAGGCCGGACGCATCAAGGGGGTCAAGCGACTGTGACCAATATTGCGGAGACCGGCCGTACCTCACGCGTCAGAATCCGGCTGATCGCCATCCAGATCCTCGTCTTCTCCCTGCTGCTCACCCTCGGCGGCCGGCTGTGGTACCTCCAGATCCGCAACGGCCAGGAGTACGCCGACGAGGCCCGCAACAACCACGTCCAGCAGGTCGTCGACCCGGCCACCCGCGGCTCCATCCTCGACGCCCGCGGCATCCCGCTCGCCGACAACCAGACCCGCCTGGTCGTCTCCGCCAACCGCACCGACCTGCTGAAGATGAAGGACGACGGCAAGGCCGTGCTCGGCCGCCTCGCCAAGGTCCTCGGCATGACGGAGCAGGAGATCCGCAACAAGGTCCGGCTGTGCGACGCCAAGACCCCGCAGCCCTGCTGGAACGGCTCGCCCTTCCAGCCCATCCCGATCACCGACGAGGCCACCACCCAGCAGGCCCTCCAGATCCGCGAACGCTCCGAGGACTTCCCCGGCATCTCCGCCGAACCCACCGCCGTACGCCGCTACGCCGCGCCCGGCAAGGCGCAGACCGCGCAGGTCCTCGGCTACCTCTCGCCGGTCACCGACGAGGAGATCCAAAAGGCCAAGGACACCCGCTCGCCGCTGCTGCGCTCCGACCAGATCGGCCGGTCCGGGCTGGAGCGCACCTACGACAGCCAGCTGCGCGGCAAGGCGGGCGTGACGCGCTACGAGGTCGACAACCTCGGCCGGGTCATCGGGAAGGCCAAGAGCGACAAGGCCGTCCCCGGCTCCAACGTCGTGACGAGCATAGACGCCCGCGTCCAGGCCATAGCGGAGAAGGAACTGGCGCAGGCGATGAAGGACGCCCGCGACACGCACGACAAGAACACCGGCACCAACTACAAGGCCGACGCGGGCGCCGTGGTCGTCATGGAGAACAAGACCGGCCGGGTCGTCTCCATGGCCTCCAACCCGTCCTACGACCCCAACGCCTGGGTCGGCGGCATCTCCGGCAAGGACTACGCGCAGCTGACCGGCAAGGACTCCAACTACCCGCTGCTCAACCGGGCGATCCAGGGACAGGCGGCGCCCGGCTCGATCTTCAAGGTCATCTCCACCTCGGCCGCGGTCAACGCCGGATACGACTTCGACGGCACCTACCCCTGCACCGCCTCCTTCAACATCGGCGGCCAGGTCTTCAAGAACTTCGAGTCCAAGGGCTACGGGCCGATCAACCTCGGCCGCGCGCTGGAGGTCTCCTGCGACACCGTCTTCTACAACCTCGCCTACCAGCAGTGGCAGAAGGACGGCGGCAACAAGCCCAAGAACCCGGCGGACTGGTTCTACAAGACGGCCCACCAGTTCGGCCTCGGCAAGGAGACCGGCATCGACCTCCCCAACGAGGTCACCGGCCGCGTCCCGGACCGCCAGTGGAAGAAGCGGTACTGGGAGGCGAACAAGGACAGCTGGTGCAAGCAGGGCAAGACCGGCGACGACTACGTCTCGAAGATCGCCAAGGAGAACTGCGAGTCCGGCATGAAGATGCGCGCCGGTGACTCCGTGAACTACTCCATCGGCCAGGGCGACACCCAGGTCACCCCCATACAGATGGCGACGATCTACGCGGCGATCGCCAACGGCGGCACGCTCTACAACCCGACCGTCGGCAAGGCCGTGGTCAGCCCCGACGGCAAGCACATCGAGAACATCGCGCCCAAGGCGCACGGGAAGCTGCCGGTGAACGCGAAGACCCTGTCCCAGATCGACGGCGCGCTGGCCGGCGTCGCCACCCGCGGCACCGCCGCCTGGCGCTTCCAGGGCTGGCCGCAGGACAAGATCCCGATGCATGCCAAGACCGGTACCGCCGAGGTCTACGGCAAGCAGACGACGGGCTGGTTCGCCACGTACACCAAGGACTACACGATCATCATGACCATCTCCCAGGGCGGTACGGGCTCGGGGTCCGCCGGCCCCGCCGTACGCAAGATCTACAACGCGCTGTACGGGGTGGACGACAAGGGCAAGATCGACGCGAAGGCGGCGCTGCTGCCGAAGCCGCAGACCGAGCTGCCCAGGATTCTCGGCGACGGCACGATCCAGGCACAGCCCATCAAGCCCGTCGCCGCCGCACAGAAGCCGCCCGCCGCGGCCGGAAGGCGGGGCCAGTGACCGGTTCGCACACCGCGGGCGGCTTCACCGTCCGCCGCTACAGCCCCGACCGCGGCGCCTGGGGCAGGCTGACCGCGCGCGACTCGGTCGTGCGCCGGCTGGACTGGGTCATGCTGCTGTGCTGCCTGGCGCTGTCCCTGATCGGCGCGGTGCTGGTGTTCTCCGCGACCCGCAACCGCACCGAGCTGAACCACGGCGACGAGTACGGCTATCTGCTGCGCCACCTGCTGAACACCGGCATCGGCCTGGCCCTGGCGGCCGGCGCGATCTGGCTCGGCCACCGCACGCTGCGCGGGGCCGTACCGATCCTGTACGGCGTCTCGCTGCTGCTGGCCCTGCTCGTCCTCACCCCGCTGGGCGCCACGATCAACGGCTCCCGCTCCTGGCTGGCCATCCCCGGCGGGCTCTCCCTCCAGCCCGCCGAGTTCGCCAAGATCACCATCACGCTGGGGATGGCGGTGATCCTGGCGGGCCGGGTCGACGCGGGCGACCGCCCGCACCCCGACCACCGCACCGTCGTACAGGCCCTCGGCCTGGCCGCCGTCCCCGTCGCCATCATCATGCTGATGCCGGACCTCGGCTCGGTCATGGTCCTCGGCGCGATCATCCTCGGCGTCCTGCTGTCCTCCGGTGCCTCCAACCGGTGGATTCTCGGCCTGCTGGGCGCCGGCGTCATCGGCTGCGTCGCCATCTGGCAGCTCGGCCTGCTGGACGACTACCAGATCGCCCGCTTCGCCGCCTTCGCCAACCCGAACCTGGACCCGGCGGGCGTCGGCTACAACACCAACCAGGCGCGGATCGCGATCGGCGGCGGCGGGCTGACCGGCTCCGGCCTGTTCCAGGGCAGCCAGACCACCGGCCAGTTCGTGCCGGAGCAGCAGACCGACTTCATCTTCACCGTCGCCGGCGAGGAGCTGGGCTTCCTCGGCGCGGGCCTGATCATCGTGCTGCTGGGCGTCGTCCTGTGGCGCGCCTGCCGCATCGCCCGCGAGGCCAGCGAGCTGTACAGCACGATCGTCGCGGCGGGCTGCATCGCCTGGTTCTCCTTCCAGGCGTTCGAGAACATCGGTATGACGCTCGGCATCATGCCCGTGACCGGACTGCCGCTGCCGTTCGTCTCGTACGGCGGTACGTCCATGTTCGCGGTCTGGATCGCCATAGGGCTGCTCCAGTCCATCCATGTGCAGCGGCCGGTGTCGGCCTGACCCGTCGGCCGGCCGTACGTCAGCGGCCGGACGCGGCGCTGTAGGAGCTGTAGGCGACGAGGGCGGCGAGCACCGCGGCGCTCGTCACCGTGGCGAGGGCGATCCAGAGGGCGATCCTCGCCCTGCCCGTCCGCTTACGGGCCGGCCGCGGGGCCCGGCCCGGCTCCGGCGCGTACGGCGCCGCCGGGGCGGCGCTGACGGCGATATCCGCCAGTAACCGGCGGCAGGCGGCGGCCAGTTCGGCCGTGCCGCTGGACAGCCGCAGTACCGTTTCCGCCCGTGCGGGGGCGCTCGTACCGCCGTCCAGGATGCGGCCCGCCCGTATGAGTACCTCGCCGCGGGTCCCCGTGGCCGACAGGCTGATCCACCGCTGGACGTGCTCGCCCCGTATGACCACGCCGCCCGTCCGGTCCCGGTAGACCGTGTGCTGCTGCCACAGGATGGCGGCCAACTGGCGCGCGGTGTCCGTCAGATGCGCGAGCATCGTTCCCCCTGCCGTGATGTGCGCGAACCGAGGACCGCACTGTACCCGCAGGCGGTGACAGGGGGCGCGCCCGCCCCGGTGGCGGGGCGGGCGCTTCGGTTCAGATCACGGTGACTGCTGGAGGCGCAGCAGGGACGCCGTCAGCTGGTCCACCTCCTCGGGGGTGTTGTAGAGAGCCAGGGAGGCGCGTACGGCGCTGTCCAGGCCGTAGTGGGCCAGGGCCGGCTGTGCGCAGTGGTGGCCGGAGCGTACGGCGATGCCGTCCAGGTCCAGGGACTGCGCCACGGCCGTCGGGTCGTGGCCCGCCAGGGTGAACGCCAGCACCCCGATGCGGTCCGGCGCTTCGCCCAGCAGGCGCAGGCCGGGCACGGTGGCGAGGGCCTGCCGCGCGTAGGCCAGCAGGTCGGTCTCGTACGCGGCGATGGCCTCGTGGTCGAAGGACGACAGCCAGTCGAGGGCCGCGAGCAGCCCGACCACGCCGGAGATGTGACCCGTACCGGCCTCGAAGAGGTGCGGCGCGGGCGCGAACGTCGTGCGGTCGAAGGAAACGGACTCGATCATGTTCCCGCCGCCCTGCCACGGCGCCATGGACGCCAGCAGTTCGGGCTTGGCGTACAGCGCGCCGATGCCCGTGGGCGCGAACAGCTTGTGGCCGGAGAAGGCGTAGAAGTCGGCGTCCAGAGCCTGCACGTCGACCGGGAAGTGCGCCACCGCCTGCGCGCCGTCCACCAGCACCTTGGCGCCGTAGCGGTGCGCCAGCGCCGTCATCTCCGCCACCGGCGGTACGGTGCCCAGCACGTTGGAGGCATGGCTGACGGCCACCAGCCGGGTACGGGAGGACAGCAGGTCGGCGTAGGCGAACTGGTCGATCTGCCCGTCCGGCAGCAGCGGGACCGGCACCACCCGGGCGTGCGTCTCGGCGGCGAGCTGCTGCCAGGGGACGATGTCGGAGTGGTGCTCCAGCACGGGGACGAGGATGTCGTCGCCCGGCCCGACGTTGGCCCGGCCCCAGGTCTGGGCGACCAGGTTGATCGCCTCGGTGGTGCCCCGGACGAAGACGATCTCCTCGGGGGACGGGGCGCCCAGGAAGTCCGCGACGGCGGCCCGGCCCGCCTCGTACAGGGCGGTGGCGTCGCGGGCCATGGTGTGGGCGCCGCGGTGGATGTTGGAGTTGGCCGAACCGTAGAACGCGGCCAGTGCCTCGATCACCTGGCGCGGCTTCTGGGTGGTGGCGCCGTTGTCGAGCCAGACCAGCGGACGGCCGTTGACCAGCCGGTGCAGGATCGGGAAGTCCCGCCGCGCCATCTCGGGGGAGAAGGCGCCGCGTTGGGCTCCCGGGAACTGCCGGGCGGCGGAGGCGGAGGGGTCGGTGGTGGGGGTGGTGGGGGCCGCGCCCGGGGCCGTTTCCGCGCCCGGGACCGCGCCCGGGGACGGGACCGCGCCGGCGGCCGGTACCGCGCCCGTACTCGGCGGCGTGCTCGTAGTCGGGACCGCGCTCATGCCCGGGACCGCGCTCATGCCCGGGGCGGTGTCGAAGCCGAGGTAGTGCTCGGCTTCAGGGACCGTGGTTGCCGTACCGGGGACGGCACTTGACGCGGCGCCGCCCGTGCCGGAGCCCGCGCTCGGAGCCGGTGGCATTCCCGGCAGACCCGCCATGGCCGCGTCCGGTACAACGGTCGCCCCCGCGCCCGGAGCCGCGCCCATGCTCGGTGCCGTGCCCGATGCCGTGCCCGCGTCCGTGGCCGAGGGCGTCCGTACGGCCGTGTCCGGGCCGGTGGCCGGGGCCGTCGTGTCCGCGGCCGCGGTCCGTGTCCCCTGGCCCAGGAGCGCGCTCAGCGGTGCCGCGAGCCCCGTGATCTCAGGAGTAGTCATGGTACTTGGACACCTCGACGTTCTGCAGGACGGCGAGGGCGTCCTCCACCAGGACGGCGGTGTTGAAGTAGGCCGTGACCAGGTAGGACGTGATGGCCTTCTGGTCGACGCCCATGTTCCGGATGGACAGGCCCGGTTCCGCCTCGTCCGGTACGGAGGCCGGGCGCAGGCCCACCACGCCCTGCTCCGCCTCGCCCACCCGCATCAGCAGGATCTCCGTCGTACCCGCGCCGTTGATGCTCACCTTGTCGGACGGCAGCAGCGGCACGCCGCGCCAGGTCAGCAGCGGACTGCCGAACCGGGTGTCGGTCACCGGGGGCACACCCCGGCGGGTACATTCGCGGCCGAACGCGGCGATCGCCCGCGGGTGCGCGAGGAAGTACGCGGGCTGCTTCCACACCTTCGCCAGCAGCTCGTCCAGGTCGTCGGGCGTCGGCGCCCCGGTGCGCGGCTGCACCCGCATCCCCGGCGCGACCTGGTTGAACAGGCCGAACTCCGGGTGGTTGAGCATCATCGACTCCTGCCGCTCGCGCAGTGCGTGCACGGTCAGGTTGCTCTGCGCGCGGGTCTGGTCGATGGGCTGGTTGTAGAGGTCGGCGACGCGGGTGTGCACGCGCAGCACGGTCTGGGCCAGGCTCATGTGGTACTCGCGCGGCGTGTCCTCGTACTCCACGTACGTGCCCGGCAGCACCGGTTCGCCGACGTGCCCGGCGGACAGGTCGACCGGCGCCTCGGCGCCCGGCGTCGGCATCTCGCCGGAGCAGTAGGACTCCAGTGTGGTGCGCAGCGACTCGTCGCGGTCGGCCAGTTCCGCCAGTTTGGCGCGGCTGATGCACAGCGCGACACCGGGGGTCAGGGTGCGCACCCGGTACGGCTGCGACTCGCCCTTGGCCCAGGCCTCCAGGTCGAAGAACTGGCCGTCGCCGACGATCTCCAGGAGCGCGTCCTCGCCGTAGCGGCCGGTCACCCGCTTCTCGGCGCGGCCCCGTACGAGCACCCAGAGCCGGTCGGCGTTGTCGCCCTCGGAGCACAGTAACTGCCCGGCCTCGAAGCTGACTTCGTCGCAGGTCTCCGCCAGCTCGCGCAGCTGTCCCTCGTCGGCCTGCCGCAGGAACGGCAGTTCCCTGAGGTCCTCGGGGACGATGCGGTGGCTGTCGCCCTCGGAGAAGGTGCTGATCCGGTCGTCGCCGAGGATGAAGGTGCGGCGGCGGTTGACGCGGTAGACGCCGGCCTCGACGTCCACCCACGGCAGGGCGCGCAGCAGATAGCGCGGGGTGATGCCGCGCATCTGGGGCGTGGTCTTGGTGGCGGTGGCGAGTTGCCGTGCCGCGTCGGGACTGAGGCTCTGGCGGCCGTTGGTGGTCATCGGTTCCTCCTCGTGAACGGGCGCACGGACCTGTCGCGGCCCTGGTGGCCGCCACGGTCCGCACGGGATGCGGGACCGATCGTCTGAGTGGCATCTGCCGACGGCAAGACGGCGTATTTCCGCAACCGGCCGGAAAGGAGCTATCCGACATTCGCAGGTGTTCGTACAGAGATGAACTGTTTTTGCCCCAGGTGCGCCGTGGCCAGCCCGAAGCGCTCCGGCCATGCCGCGCGCTCCCGCGCGAACGTCCGGTCGGGGACTGCCTCCGGGCCCCACACGCGGCTAGATTCGATCCATGGCGGACACCGTGCGGGAAATCGAGCGGAAGTACGAGGCCGACGACAGCACCGACCTGCCCGACCTGACCGGCGTAGCCGGGGTCGCGGCCATTGCGGACCAGGGCACCGTCGTCCTGTCCGCCACCTACTACGACACCCCTGACCAGCGGCTCGCCGCCGACGGCATCACGCTGCGGCGGCGCACCGGCGGCGGTGACGCGGGCTGGCACCTGAAGCTGCCGGTCGCGCCCGGCGTACGGGACGAGGTGCGGATGCCCCTGGCCGACCGGCTGCCGCACAAGCTCGCGGCACTGGTGCGCTCGCGGGTGCGTGGCGCGCGCCTGGCGCCGGTCGCGCATCTGCGGACCCGGCGCACGCTGCGGGTGCTGGAGGACGCGGGCGGGGAGCCGCTCGCCGAGGTGGCGGTCGACGAGGTGGTGGCGCATCGGGTGGACGGCGCGGGCGCCGGAGGGCAGGCGCCGGGCTCGTACGGGACGGAAGCGGTATGTGCCGCGGATGTGGCGTACGAGGCGCAGGACGGGGACGAGGCGCGGCCGGGCCGGGTGGCTGCCGGTGTCCGCTGGCGCGAGATCGAGGTGGAACTGGTGGGGGACGGGGCTCCCGGCCTCCTGGACGCCGTGGAGGAGGTTCTCGCGGCGGCGGGGGTGCGGCCCGCGAGCTCGGCGTCGAAGCTGGCCCGCGCGCTGGCCGAGACCGCGCCCGGGGGCGCCGCCGAGGCACGGACCGCGGCCGGGCGGCCGGGCGGGCAGGCCGGGTCGGCGAAGCAGCTGAAGAAGATCCGTAAGGCCAGGAGCGCCGAGAAGCCCAAGAGCGTGAAGAAGGCCAGGAAGTCCAAGAAGGCCAAGACGGACAAGAAGGCAGAGGAGCCCGGGAAGCCCGGGGCCGCCCCCCGTACGGCCGGCGACGCCGTCCTCGCCTACGTCCGCGAGCAGGTGCGCACCCTCGTCGAGCTGGACCCGGCCGTCCGCCGCGACGTACCCGACTCGGTGCACCAGATGCGCGTCGCCACCCGCCGTCTGCGCAGCGTCTTCCGTTCGTACGGCGCGGTGCTGAACCGGTCGGTGACCGATCCGCTGGGTGACGAACTGAAGTGGCTGGCGGGCGAGCTGGGCGTGGACCGGGACCGCGAGGTGCTGGCGGCGCGGCTGCGCGCGGGGCTGGCGGACCTGCCGCGGGAGCTGCGGCTGGGGCCGGTGGCGGCGCGGCTGCGCCTGTGGTCGCAGCGCCGCCGCCTCGGCTCGCGCCAGACGCTGCTCGCGGTCCTGGACGGGGCGCGCCACCTGGCGCTGCTGGAGAGCCTGCACGCCCTCCTGGCGGACCCGCCGCTGGCCGCCGCGGCGAGCCGCCCGCCGGCCCGGACGATGACGAAGGCCGTGCTCAAGGACTACCGGCGGCTTGACGGGCGGATCACGGCCGCGCTGGCACTGCCGCCCGGCGCGGAGCGCGACGAGGCCCTGCACGGTGCCCGCAAGGCGGCCAAGCGGGTGCGGTACGCGGCGGAGGCGGCCGGCCCGGCGCTGGGCCGCCCGGCGGAGAAGTTCGCCACCCGTATGAAGCGGGTGCAGCAGCTGCTCGGCGACCACCAGGACAGCGTGCTGGCCCGTGAGGCGCTGCGCGACCTGGCCGTACAGGCGCACGGCGCGGGGGAGGGCGGATTCAGTTTCGGACTGCTGTACGGGCGGGAGGAAGCGGCGGCGGCCGCCCGGGAGCGGGAGCTGCCCGAGGTGTGGCGCAAGGCGTCGAAGCCGGGCCACCGCAGGAAGCTGCGCGGGTGACGCGCCGCGCGTGCGGCGGCCGTTCACCGCCGCACGCGCCGGTGACCCACCGTCCGCATGTGGTCACCCTTTGCCCACCGGGGCGGTACCCGTCAACAGGGCCGCGCTCCCGGGGTACGCTGGATGGTCACCCCTGCCAGCTCATGAAAGACGCCGCGATGCCTGTCGAGACGGTCTTCCCGCGCCTGGAAGCGCTTCTCCCGCATGTCCAGAAGCCCATCCAGTACGTCGGTGGAGAGCTCAACTCCACCGTCAAAGACTGGGATTCCTGCGATGTGCGCTGGTCGCTGATGTACCCGGACGCCTACGAGGTCGGGCTGCCCAACCAGGGCGTCATGATCCTCTACGAGGTCCTCAACGAGCGCGAGGGCGTGCTCGCCGAACGCACGTACAGCGTGTGGCCGGACCTCGAAGCGCTGATGCGCGAGCACGGCGTACCGCAGTTCACGGTCGACGCGCACCGCCCGGTGAGCGCCTTCGACGTCCTCGGCGTCTCGTTCTCCACCGAGCTGGGCTACACCAACCTGCTCACCGCCCTGGACCTGTCGGGCATCCCGATCGAGGCCAAGGACCGCACGGAGGACCACCCGCTGATCCTCGCGGGCGGCCACGCGGCGTTCAACCCGGAGCCGATCGCCGACTTCCTGGACTGCGCGGTGGTCGGCGACGGCGAGCAGGCCGTGCTGGAGATCAGCGACATCATCCGCGCCTGGAAGGCCGAGGGCCGGCCGGGCGGCCGTGACGAGCTGCTGTTCCGCCTGGCGCGGACCGGCAGTGTGTACGTCCCCAAGTTCTACGACGTGGAGTACCTGGCCGACGGGCGCATCTCGCGCGTCGTGCCCAACCGCTCCGGCGTCCCGTGGCGGGTGTCCAAGCACACCGTCATGGACCTGGACGAGTGGCCCTACCCCAAGCAGCCCCTCGTCCCCCTGGCCGAGACCGTCCACGAACGGATGTCGGTCGAGATCTTCCGTGGCTGCACCCGCGGCTGCCGTTTCTGCCAGGCCGGCATGATCACGCGCCCCGTGCGGGAGCGAAGCATCACCGGCATCGGCGAGATGGTGGACAAGGGCCTGAAGGCCACGGGATTCGAGGAGGTCGGCCTGCTGTCGCTGTCCTCCGCGGACCACACCGAGATCGGCGACATCGCCAAGGGGCTCGCCGACCGGTACGAGGAAGACAAGATCGGCCTGTCGCTGCCGTCGACCCGCGTCGACGCCTTCAACGTCGATCTTGCCAACGAGCTGACGCGCAACGGCCGTCGCTCGGGACTGACCTTCGCGCCCGAGGGCGGCAGCGAGCGGATGCGCAAGGTCATCAACAAGATGGTCTCGGAAGAGGACCTGATCCGTACGGTCGCCACGGCCTACGGCAACGGCTGGCGGCAGGTGAAGCTGTACTTCATGTGCGGTCTGCCCACCGAGACCGACGAGGACGTGCTCCAGATCGGTGACATGGCGGTCAACGTGATCGCCAAGGGCCGCCAGGTCGCCAACTCCAACGACATCCGGTGCACCGTCTCCATCGGCGGCTTCGTGCCCAAGCCGCACACGCCGTTCCAGTGGGCGCCGCAGCTGTCCGCCGAGGAGACCGACGCGCGCCTGGAGAAGCTGCGCGACAAGATCCGCGGCGACAAGAAGTACGGCCGCTCCATCGGCTTCCGCTACCACGACGGCAAGCCCGGCATCGTCGAGGGCCTGCTCTCGCGCGGCGACCGCCGCGTCGGCTCGGTCATCCGCGCCGTCTACGAGGGCGGCGGCCGCTTCGACGGCTGGCGCGAGCACTTCTCGTACGACCGCTGGATGAAGGCCGCCGAGGAGACGCTGCCCGAGTACGGCGTGGACGTCGCCTGGTACACCACCCGCGAGCGCACGTACGAGGAGGTCCTGCCCTGGGACCACCTCGACTCCGGCCTGGACAAGGACTGGCTCTGGGAGGACTGGCAGGACGCCCTCGACGAGACCGAGGTCGAGGACTGCCGCTGGACCCCGTGCTTCGACTGCGGCGTCTGCCCGCAGATGGACACCGAGATCCAGATCGGCCCGACGGGCAAGAAGCTGCTGCCGCTCAGCGTCGTCAAGTAAGCGTTACCGGCACCCGCCCCGGCCCGGCCCCCGCAGCGATGCGGCGGCCGGGCCGCGGCATGTGCGCGTCAGTGCCCATAACGGGCGCGAGGGGGAAGAAGCCGCATGGAGCCCACCGACGGTCCTTCACTGGCCAAGGGGCATGAGCTGCCCAAGGGGCACGAGCCGTCCAAGAGGCGCGAAGGGCACCGGGTGCCCGACCGCTACGCACCGGGGGAGGGCTGTCTGACCCGGCTGGTCCGGATGCCGGTGCGCATCGTCGTACTGGTGCTCGTGGTGCCGGTACGGATGGTCTGGGACGTCCTCGCAGGCTGCGGCCGGGCCCTGCACCGTGGGGTGCTGCGCCCGGTGGGCCGCGGCCTCGCCCGGCTGGGACACGCCCTGGTCGTCGTGCCCCTGACCTGGGTGTACCGATGGTTCCTCACACCGGTCGGGCACGGCATCGCCTGGACGGCACGGGCCTTCGGTACGGCACTGGCCTGGCTGGCCAAGGCGCTCTTCTACTGGCCGTGGGCCGCTCTGTGGCGGTACGTCCTGGTGCCCCTCGGCGTGGGCACCGGCGTGGCCGTGGCCTGGCTGGTCCGGTACCTGATCGTGGTTCCTGCGCTCTGGCTGTACCGCTGGGTGCTCACCCCGGTGGGACACGCCTTCGCGTGGCTGGGCGGCGGCCTCGCCCGGCTGGCCCGCGGGCTCGGCGCGGGCATGGCCTGGCTCGGCCGTCACCTGATCGTGCTGCCCGCCCAGTGGCTCCACCGCCACGTACTGACGCCGGTCGGGCACGGTATCGCCTGGCTGGCCCGCGGCATCGTGGCCGTCGCCGCCGCACTCGTACGGTGGACGGTCGTCGTGCCGGCCGTCGCGGTGTGGCGGTACGTCCTCGCCCCCGTGGGCCGGGCGGTCGGCGCCGCGGCGACCGTCCTGGCGCGCGAGACCGGCGCGGCGTTCGCGCACTGCTGGCGGGTGGCCGGGCACGTCTCCCGGGCCGTCGGCCGCTTCCTCGGCACACTCCTGCGGTGGATCTTCGTCGAGCCGTTCCGCTGGGTGTACCGCACGGTCCTCACCCCGCTGGGCCATGCCGTGCGCGACGGCCTGTGGCGCCCGGTGCGGGGCGCGGTACGGGTGGCGGGCCGGTCCGTGCGCCGCGCGCTGGCCGCCGCCCGGCAGTCCGTACGCCAGACCCGCGGGGAGATCCGGCGGGCCCTGTTCGGGGCACCGCGGACGCCCGAGCGCGCCGTGGTGCCGGAGCCCCGGCGGGAACCGGCCGTACCGCAGGCACGTACTCTAGGTAAGACGTCCGGGCGCGATGTGTCCCCGCCCTCGCGGGGGCCCGGACCGGGCGACGCCGGATAGGTGTCATCCGGGACCATCCCCGCCCCGCGCGGGGTGACGTCCGGCAGCGCCCTCATACCAAGGAGAAGTAACACTGGGCAAGCGACAGCCCGAAGGCCCGCCGCCCGCACCGGCGGTGCAGCGCATCCGACTGCGCTACACCAAGCGCGGCCGCCTCCGGTTCACCAGCCACCGCGACTTCCAGCGCGCTTTCGAGCGGGCGCTGCGCCGCGCCGAGGTCCCCATGGCCTATTCGGCGGGCTTCACCCCGCACCCCAAGGTGTCGTACGCCAACGCCGCGCCGACCGGTACCGGCAGCGAGGCCGAGTACCTGGAGATCCAGCTCGCCGAGCGCCGCGACCCGGCCATGCTCCGCGAACTGCTGGACGTGTCGCTGCCCGCCGGTCTGGACATCACCGACGCGGTGGAGGCCCACACCTCCGGGCTCGCCGACCGGCTCCAGGCCTCGGTGTGGGAGCTGCGGCTCGACGGCGTCGCGCCCGACGAGGCGGCGAAGGCCGTCGAGGCCTTCCTCGCCGCCGAGGAAGTGCAGGTCGAACGCCGTACGAAGAACGGTATGCGGACCTTCGACGCGCGGGCCGCGGTCGCCCGCCTCGAAGCCGCCGCCTTCGAGGGCGATAGGCCGGACGGCAAAGCCTGTGCGATACTGCGGCTGGTTGTTCGGCATTTGACACCTGCCGTACGACCCGACGACGTCCTGTCCGGCCTCCGAGCTACGGCCGACCTGGCGCCGCCGGTCCCCGCAGCGGTGACCAGGCTGGCGCAGGGGCTGCTCGATGAGGAGACCGGCGCGGTGACCGACCCGCTCGCGCCCGACCGCGACGCTGCCGAGGCCGGCACGACAACGGCCGCCGGCTGAGCGCCGCGAGGCGCCGGACGGTCCTGCTCAGGATCGCCGTCGTCGCGTCGCCGACCAACCAGGGAGCCACCCCGGTCCGGCAGGCGCACTGACCAGCAGACTTTCGCCGGTCCTCGACATAAGGACCCGGCGAGCGAGACGACAGCTCCCGTGCGGCGCCCGCGCCCCGGAGGGCGGCACCGCGCACTACACGCGGGCCGCGTCCGGAACAAGGCGCGGCGCCCGGGAGCGTGACGGGAGAACCGCCCGAATGCTCGAACCCATTGAGCCCAACGAACCCGGCGGCCCTGCGGAGCAGTCCTCCGAGGGCAGCACCCCCAGCGACACGCTGCCGCCGCGCCGTCGGCGCCGCGCCGCCTCCCGGCCGGCCGGCCCGCCCTCGGCGGCGAGCGCTGCCACCGAGTCCGCGGTGACCGCCGACAGCGGCGCCGCGGCGAACGGCACCAAGGCCGCGGGCGCCGCACAGGACGACCCGGCCGACGCCTCCACGGTCGTCTCCGGCGACGACGCCAAGCCGGCGCGCACGCGCCGCCGTGCCACCCGTAAGGCCACCGCTCCCACGGGCTCCCCGCAGGCCGCCGAGGCCGTGGAGACCGCCCCCGAGGTACCGGCCGCCACCCCGGCCCCGCAGGAGACGCAGCAGGCCACCGAGGACGCGGCGCCGAGCGCCCGCCCCCGCCGCCGCGCCACCCGCCGCGCCTCCGCACCGGCCGGCTCGCCCGCCGCCGAGGCGCCCGCGGCCGCGCCTGCCGCACCGGCGCCGCAGGCCGCCTCCGCCGACGAGGACACCGAGCCCGCCGCGGAGCAGCCCGCCACACCGGCACAGCCCGCGTCCGACGACGCCAAGCCTGCCCGTACGCGCCGCCGTGCCACCCGTAAGGCCACGGCCCCCGCGGGCTCCCCGCAGGCCGCCGAGCAGCCGGCCGCGGCTGCCCCGGCACCGGCACCGGCCGAGGACGAGGCCGAGGAGACCGACGAGAGCGCGGAGGCCGCCGCGGCCCCGGCGCCCGAGGAGACCCCGGCCGCACCCGCCGAGGACACCAAGCCTGCCCGTACGCGCCGCCGTGCCACCCGTAAGGCCACCGCCTCCGCGGGCTCCCCGCAGGCGGGCGACGCCGCGGAGAGCGCCCCGGCCGCCGCTGCCGGGACCCCGGCCGACGAGCAGCCCGCCGCCACGGCCGGTGACGCGCCGCGCCGCCGCGCGCGCCGCCGGAGCGACCGCGCTGCCGAGGCCGCGCAGCCGGAGCAGCCCGCCGCCGAGCAGCCGCGCGCCGAGGCCGAGGCCGCGCCGGAGGAGCCCGTCCGAGGCTCCCGCCGCCGCGAGCGTCGCGCGCCGACGGCCGTGTTCCAGGCGCCGGTCTTCACCGAGCCGATGTTCCAGACCCCGGAGACCGCCGCTGCCGCCGCGGCAGCCGCCGCCGAGCAGGCCGCCGAGGAGCCCGCCGCCGAGCAGGACGAGCAGCCCGCGGCCGGTGGCCGCCGCCGTCGCCGCCGGGGCGACCGCGCCGCCGACGCCGAGCAGCAGCAGGCCGTCTCCGCCGAGCAGACGCCGGCCCAGGACGTCCAGGCCGCGCAGGACGCGCAGGACGAGGACGACACCGAGGACGACACCGACGACGAGCGTGGCGAGGCCGCGCAGGGCGACGACGAGTCGGGCGACCGCCCCTCGCGCCGCCGTCGTCGAGGTGGCCGCCGCCGTCGTCGCGGTGAGGCCGCCGACGGCAGCGACGAGCAGACCGGCGAGGTCCGGCAGCCCGACGCCGGGCAGCCCGCCGCCGAGGAGGAGCAGGCCGAGCAGGGCGCGCCCGCCGAGGAGGACGACGAGCAGCAGGGCGGCGGCTCCAGCAGCAGCCGCCGGCGCCGTCGCCGCCGGCGCCGCAGCGGTGACCTCGGCGACGGGGACGCCGCCCAGGGCGGCGACGACCCGGAGCGTACGGTCGTCAAGGTCCGCGAGCCGCGCAAGAAGGACGAGCCGTCCGACGAGGTCCAGTCCATCAAGGGCTCGACGCGTCTGGAGGCCAAGAAGCAGCGCCGCCGCGAGGGCCGCGAGCAGGGCCGCCGCCGGGTGCCGATCATCACCGAGGCGGAGTTCCTGGCGCGCCGCGAGGCCGTCGAGCGCGTCATGGTCGTCCGCCAGAGCGGCGAGCGCACCCAGATCGGCGTCCTGGAGGACGACGTGCTCGTCGAGCACTTCGTCAACAAGGAGCAGGCGACGTCGTACGTCGGCAACGTCTACCTCGGCAAGGTGCAGAACGTCCTGCCCTCGATGGAGGCCGCCTTCGTCGACATCGGCAAGGGCCGCAACGCCGTGCTGTACGCGGGCGAGGTCAACTTCGAGGCGCTCGGCATGGCCAACGGGCCGCGCCGCATCGAGACCGCGCTGAAGTCCGGCCAGTCCGTGCTGGTGCAGGTCACCAAGGACCCGATCGGCCACAAGGGCGCCCGCCTGACCAGCCAGGTCTCGCTGCCCGGCCGCTACCTGGTCTACGTGCCCGAGGGCTCGATGACCGGCATCAGCCGCAAGCTGCCGGACACCGAGCGGGCGCGGCTGAAGCAGATCCTGAAGAAGATCGTCCCCGAGGACGCGGGCGTCATCGTCCGTACCGCCGCCGAGGGCGCCAGCGAGGACGAGCTGCGCCGCGACGTGGAGCGCCTGCAGGCGCAGTGGGAGGACATCCAGAAGAAGGCCAAGGCGGGCTCCACCAGCTCGCCGAGCCTGCTGTACGGCGAGCCCGACATGACCGTCCGGGTCGTCCGCGACATCTTCAACGAGGACTTCTCCAAGGTCATCGTCAGCGGTGACGAGGCCTGGGAGACCATCCACGGCTATGTCTCGCACGTGGCGCCGGACCTGGCCGACCGCCTCCAGAAGTGGACCTCGGACGTCGACGTCTTCGCGACGTACCGCATCGACGAGCAGCTGATGAAGGCGCTGGACCGCAAGGTCTGGCTGCCCTCCGGCGGTTCGCTGGTGATCGACAAGACCGAGGCCATGGTGGTCATCGACGTCAACACCGGCAAGTTCACCGGCCAGGGCGGCAACCTCGAAGAGACCGTCACCAGGAACAACCTGGAGGCGGCCGAGGAGATCGTGCGCCAGCTGCGGCTGCGCGACCTGGGCGGCATCGTCGTCATCGACTTCATCGACATGGTGCTGGAGTCCAACCGGGATCTGGTGCTGCGGCGGATGCTGGAGTGCCTGGGCCGCGACCGCACGAAGCACCAGGTCGCCGAGGTCACCTCGCTGGGCCTGGTCCAGATGACCCGTAAGCGGGTCGGCCAGGGCCTGCTGGAGTCCTTCTCCGAGCCGTGCGTGCACTGCAACGGCCGCGGCGTCATCGTCCACATGGACCAGCCGTCCACGGCCGGTGGCGGCGGTGGCGGCAAGCGCAAGAAGAAGGGCAAGTCCGGCGGCTCCGGCCAGGACCACCAGCAGCACGACCACCAGCACCACGACGAGCGGCAGGACGCGGAGACCGCGCGGGCCGACGAGCACCCGGAGCTGGAGCCGGTCGCGGTGACCGAGGCCGAGCTGCAGCCCGCGGTGGCCGACACCGACGAGTGGTTCGGCAGCGCGGCGGAGGCCGAGGCGGCAGCCGGTGGCGTACGCGGCCGCGGCCGTCGTCGCGCCAGCCGCAAGGTGTCCGCCCCGGCGGGCGCGCCCAAGGCCTCCGAGGCCGCTGCGATCGTGGTGGAGTCCGAGCCCGCGCCGGCACCGGCCCCCGAGCCGGAGCCCGCCGAGGCGCCGGCACCGGCCGCGGAGCCCGCGCCGGCCAGGCCGCGCCGTCGTGCGACCCGTAAGGCGTCCGCTCCGGCGGGCTCGCCCAAGGCCGCCGAGGACGCTCCGGTGGCCGAAGCCGCGCCCGAGCCCGTCGCCGAACCGGCCGCCGAGCCGGTCGTCGAGGCGACCGTCGACGCCGCCGCGCCCACGGACGCCGCCCCGGCGGACGAGGCCGTGAGCACGGACGCCGCCGAGGTTGCCGAGGAGGCCGCCGAGGAGGCGCCCGCCAAGAAGACCGCGGCGAAGAAGGCGGCCAAGAAGGCGCCTGCCAAGAAGACCGCGGCCAAGAAGGCGACCACGGCCAAGAAGACGGCGGCGAAGAAGACCACCGCCAAGAAGGCCACGGCGGAGAAGGCTCCCGCCAAGAAGGCCACCACCAAGAAGACCACCGCGAAGAAGACCACGACGAAGAAGGCGGCGGCCAAGAAGACCGCTGCCGCCGAGCAGGCCCCGGCCGCGTCGGTGTCGGCTTCGACGGAGGACTGAACCGGCCGGACCGTGTCCCCGGGCCGTGCGCGGCCCGGGGCCGGTTTGACCCCCCGGTCAAGGCCCCGTAACCTTGACCACCGGCGTCTGTAGCGCGCCAAACCCCTGAGCAAACACCTCCCGGTCCGCCGGGAGAGGCCGCTCGTCCACTCGGATTCCACGGGATCGTCACGAACCCGTGTGAGCGGCTGGCATCAGAGGTCCCGTTCCTAGCGAGAGAGAGTTCCGCGTGTACGCGATCGTGCGCACCGGCGGCCGGCAGCAGAAGGTTGCTGTCGGTGACGTCATCGAGGTAGACCGCATTTCCACCAGCAAGGTCGGCGAGACCGTCGAGCTCTCCACGCTGCTGGTCGTCGACGGTGACGCGGTCACCAGCGACCCGTGGGTCCTGGCCGGCGTGAAGGTTCAGGCCGAGGTTGTCGACCACCACAAGGGCGACAAGATCCGGATCCAGAAGTACAAGAACAAGACCGGTTACAAGAAGCGGATCGGCCACCGCCAGCTGCACACGGCGCTGAAGATCACCGGCATCGACGCTCCGGCGAAGTAAGGGACTGAGGAGACATGGCACACAAGAAGGGCGCATCGTCCACTCGGAACGGTCGCGATTCCAACGCTCAGCGGCTCGGCGTGAAGCGCTTCGGCGGTCAGGCCGTCCTCGCCGGTGAGATCCTGGTCCGCCAGCGCGGCACCCACTTCCACCCGGGCACGGGCGTCGGCCGCGGCGGCGACGACACCCTGTTCGCCCTGGCCGAGGGTGCGGTGCAGTTCGGCACCCACCGTGGCCGCAAGGTCGTGAACATCGTCCCGATCGCTGAGTGACCCACCACCTCAGCATCGAGCGATAGCTCAGCAGCACCACATCCGAGGGCGGACCGCCTCTCCCCGCAGTACGCGGGAAGGCCGGTCCGCCCTTGGCGTGTTAGTACAGAGACATTCCCGTCGTATCTGGAGGCATCCCCACCATGACCACCTTCGTGGACCGCGTCGAGCTGCACGTCGCCGCGGGTAACGGAGGCCACGGCGTGGCCTCCGTGATGCGCGAGAAGTTCAAGCCGCTCGGCGGCCCGGACGGCGGCAACGGCGGCCGCGGCGGCGATGTGACCCTGGTCGTCGACCAGGACGTCACCACGCTCCTCGAATACCACCACCACCCGCACCGCAAGGCCACCAACGGCCAGCCCGGCGCCGGCGACCACCGCGCCGGCAAGAACGGCCAGGACCTCGTCCTGCCCGTCCCGGACGGCACCGTCGTCCTGGACCGCGCGGGCAACGTGCTCGCCGACCTGGTCGGCCAGGGCACCACCTTCGTCGCGGGGCAGGGCGGCCGCGGCGGCCTCGGCAACGCCGCGCTGGCCTCCGCCCGCCGCAAGGCCCCCGGCTTCGCGCTGCTCGGCGAGCCCGGCGAGGCCCGCGACATCGTGCTGGAGCTCAAGACCGTCGCGGACGTCGCGCTGGTCGGCTACCCGAGCGCCGGCAAGTCCTCGCTGATCTCGGTGCTCTCGGCCGCCAAGCCGAAGATCGCCGACTACCCCTTCACCACCCTGGTGCCCAACCTCGGTGTGGTGACGGCCGGTTCGACCGTCTACACCATCGCGGACGTGCCCGGCCTGATCCCCGGCGCCAGCCAGGGCAAGGGCCTGGGCCTGGAGTTCCTGCGGCACGTCGAGCGCTGCGAGGTGCTGGTGCACGTCCTGGACACCGCGACCCTGGAGTCCGACCGCGACCCGGTCTCCGACCTCGACATCATCGAGGCGGAGCTGGCCCAGTACGGCGGCCTGGACGACCGGCCGCGGGTGGTCGTCCTCAACAAGATCGACATCCCGGACGGGCAGGACCTCGCCGACATGATCCGCCCCGACCTGGAGGAGCGCGGCTACCGCGTCTTCGAGGTCTCGGCCGTCGCGCGCACCGGCCTCAAGGAGCTGTCGTACGCGCTGGCCGGCATCGTCGCCGAGGCCCGCGCCGCCAAGCCCGTACAGGAAGCCACCCGCATCGTCATCCGCCCGAAGGCCGTGGACGACGCGGGCTTCACGGTCACGCCGGAGGGCGAGGGCTTCTTCCGCGTACGGGGCGAGAAGCCCGAGCGCTGGGTGCGCCAGACGGACTTCAACAACGACGAGGCCGTCGGCTACCTCGCCGACCGTCTCAACCGACTCGGCGTCGAGGACGAGCTGCGCAAGGCCGGCGCGCACGCCGGCGACGGCATCGCGATCGGCCCCGAGGACAACGCGGTCGTCTTCGACTGGGAGCCGATGATGGCGGCGGGCGCCGAGATGCTCGGCCGCCGCGGCGAGGACCACCGCATGGAGGCGCCGCGGCCCGCCGCGCAGCGCCGCCGCGACCGCGAGGCGGCGCGGGACGAGGCGGAGGACGAGTACCAGGACTTCCGTCCGTTCTAGTCGCCGCCCGGCGCACAGCCGACGGCACGGGAAACCGGCGGGCATCCGCCGGTTCCCCTGCCGTAGATTGCGGTGGTACGGAAAACACCCGTACGGAAGCTCCGCACACGGAGACGTCCCGTAGGGGGACCGTCCCGTACACGGAGCCGTCCCGTACGCGGCGGTGCACAGGCGAGCACAGGGGTAGGCAGTGGCAGGCGCAAGGCAGGACGTGACGGACGCCCGCAGGATCGTGGTCAAGGTCGGTTCGTCCTCGCTGACCACGGCGAGCGGCGGCCTGGACGCCGACCGGGTGGACGCCCTGGTGGACGTGCTGGCCAAGCACCAGGACAAGGAGATCGTGCTGGTCTCCTCCGGTGCCATCGCGGCCGGCCTGGCGCCGCTGGGCCTCGACCGGCGCCCGCGCGACCTGGCCCGGCAGCAGGCCGCCGCCAGCGTCGGCCAGGGCCTGCTGGTCGCCCGCTACACCGCCTCCTTCGCGCGCTACGGCCGCCGCGTCGGCCAGGTCCTGCTCACCTCGGACGACACCAGCCGCCGCGCCCACTACCGCAACGCCTACCGCACCCTGGACCAGCTGCTGGCCATGGGCGCCGTGCCGATCGTCAACGAGAACGACACCGTCGCCACCGACGAGATCCGCTTCGGCGACAACGACCGGCTCGCCGCCCTGGTCGCCCACCTCGTACGGGCCGACCTGCTCGTGCTGCTCTCGGACGTGGACGGGCTCTACGACGGCGACCCGAGCACCCCCGGCACCTCCCGTATAGCCGAGGTACGCGGCCCGGCCGACCTGGAGGGCATCTCGATCGGCAGCGCGGGCCGGGCCGGCGTCGGCACCGGCGGCATGGTCACCAAGGTCGAGGCGGCCCGGATCGCCGCCGCGGCCGGCGTCCCGGTCGTGCTGACCTCCGCCGTGCACGCCGCCGACGCGCTGGCCGGCGGCTCCACCGGCACCCACTTCCTGCGCACCGGCCGGCGCTCCGCCGACCGGCTGCTGTGGCTCGCGCACGCCTCCACCCCGCGCGGCGCGCTGGTCCTGGACGAGGGCGCCGTGCAGGCCGTGGTCGAGCGGCACTCCTCGCTGCTGCCGGCCGGTATCGCCGCGGTCGAAGGGGAGTTCAGCGCCGGCGATCCCGTCGAACTGCGGGACCCCGAGGGGCGCGCCGTCGCGCGCGGCCTGGTCAACTTCGACGCGCGGGAGATTCCGCGGCTGATCGGCCGCTCCACCCGCGACCTCGCCCGAGAGCTGGGGCCCGCGTACGAACGCGAGGTCGTGCACCGCGACGATCTGGTCGTATTGCACCACTGACGGCCGTCACAACAGGAAAACAAGTGGCAGGGAAAGGTCCAAAGACCAGCCTTTCCACGGAGACCTTCTCGAAAATGCCCCCGCGACGGCCCGCGGGCTGGTCAACTTTGTTGCGGGGACGGCGTCAGGGGAGCGCCGTCCGCCGCGCGCGAGTGCGCGCTGGGCGCAGCAGTGCCGGACACTGCCGATCGGCTCCGCCCCCGTACGAGCGGAGCGATACGCATAACAGGAGGCCGCCGGTGAGACGAGGGCGCTCAGGGGCGCTGCCCCGAGGGACGGCGGAGCGCACACTGACCAGCGTCGGGACCGCCGGACCGGCCGGCGGCCCCGCATCCGACGACCGTGCCGGGCCGGACCCGTCGGCGGCCGAGCGGCCGGCGGCCGAGCGGCGCGAGGCGTCCCGCCTGTGGCACGTCACCCTCAGCGTCTCGGGGGCCGAGGCCCCCGTACAGGAGGTCCGGCGGGCCCTCGAACAGCTCGCCCACGACCACCCCTTCCTGCTGACCAGCCGCTACGCCGGCGACCACGCCGAGATCCGCTACTGGGAAGAGGCCCGCGACCTGCACGACGCGGCGGCGGTCGCGCTGCGGCTGTGGGGCGAGCACCGCTCGACGGCCGGGCTGCCGCCGTGGGAGATCGTGGGCCTGGAGGTCGTCGACCGGGAGACCTATCACCAGCGCGTTGCCGAGGGGTACGGGCCGCCGCCCGCTTCCCGGGTGGGCGTGCATCCGTACTGAGGCTGTCGGGGTGGGGGCGCGTCCGTACCGGGCCCGCTCCGGCGGGCGTACTGAATCCGCTCCGGCGGGCGTGCGTCCCTACTGACACGCGTACGGGCGTGCGGCCGTACGGGCGCGTGGCGACCCGTCTACGGGCGGGCCACGGACCGCCGCGTCCCGTCAGGTGGAACACGGCGGGGCCGCGGTCCGCCGCCCGGCTAGGCTTTCCGCCATGACCAGCGAATCAGCGCACTCCTCACCCGTCACCGAAACCGCCCGGCGCGCCAAGGAGGCGGCGGCCGTCCTGGCGCCGCAGCCGCGCACCGCGCGCGACGGCGCGCTGCTCGCCATCGCCGACGCCCTGGTGGCCCGTACCGAAGAGATCGTCGCCGCCAACGCCGGGGACATCGCCAAGGCACGGGCCGCGGGCACCGGCGAGTCCCTCGTGGACCGGCTCACCCTCACCCCGGAGCGGGTCACCGCGATGGCCGCCGACGTCCGGGACGTGGTGGCGCTGCCCGACCCGGTGGGCGAGGTGGTGCGCGGCTCCACGCTGCCCAACGGCCTCGACCTGCGGCAGATCCGCGTCCCGCTGGGCGTCGTCGGGATCATCTACGAGGCCCGGCCGAACGTGACCGTGGACGCCGCCGCGCTGTGCCTGAAGGCCGGCAACGCGGTGCTGCTGCGCGGCTCGTCCTCCGCCTACGCCTCGAACACCGCCCTCGTGGAGGTGCTGCGGGACGCGGTGGCGAGCGTCGGCCTGCCCGCCGACGTCGTGCAGCTGGTGCCGGGGGAGAGCCGCGACTCGGTGCGCGAGCTGATGCGGGCGCGCGGCCTGGTCGACGTGCTGATCCCGCGCGGCGGCGCCTCGCTGATCCGTACGGTCGTCGAGGAGTCCACGGTCCCGGTGATCGAGACCGGCACCGGCAACTGCCATGTGTACGTGGACGAGCACGCCGACATCGACATGGCGCTGGACATCCTGATCAACTCCAAGGCCCAGCGGCCGAGCGTCTGCAACGCCGCCGAGACGGTCCTGGTGCACGCCGGCATCGCCGAGACGTTCCTGCCCCGGGCGCTGGAGGCGCTGACCCAGGCCGGGGTGATCGTGCACGGCGACACGGCGTGGCAGCAGGCCGGCCCCGGCCTGGTCGCGCCCGCCACGGACGAGGACTGGGCGGCCGAGTACCTCTCGTACGACATCGCCGCGGCCGTCGTGCAGGACCTGGACGCCGCGGTGGCGCACATCCGGCGCTGGTCCTCCGGCCATACCGAGGCGATCGTCACCACCTCGCAGCCGGCGGCCCGCCGCTTCACCCAGCTCGTGGACGCGACGACCGTCGCGGTCAACGCGTCCACCCGCTTCACCGACGGCAGTCAGTTCGGGTTCGGCGCCGAGATCGGCATCTCGACGCAGAAGCTGCACGCCCGCGGACCGATGGGGCTGCCCGAGCTGACCTCGACGAAGTACATCGTCACGGGAGACGGCCACACGCGCTGAAGCACGTCGGCGCGCGAGACGGCCCCATGCCCTGAAGCATGTCGTCACGGGGGACGGCCCCGTGCCCTGACGGTACGGGCGGGGAGCGCGGCGGCCCGCGGCCGAATTCCCGTGCTCCCCGCCCAAAAACGCCCGCCCCGGGCTAGTCTGGACGGGTGCCGGACGACGTGGGGGGCAAGCCGTTCCCGGACGGCGAGGAGCCCGACGAGCACAGTCAGCCGAGCCACGGGGAAGCGGACGAGGAGTTCGCCGCCGTGGTCCTCGACGAGGACTTCGTGCGGTCCGCGCGCTTCCACGAACCCACCGCGGTGGAGCGGTTGCTCGCCGCCGCCCAGGCCCGCGCCGAGGCCGACGCGGCCCGCGCCCGCCCCGGCTACGGCGCCGACCCCGACGACCCGGACGCCCGGCCGCGCACCACCGGCCGCCGCTTCGGCCGGGACCCCGGCGACGCCCGCCGGGACGGCCAGGACCCGGACGCCCACGGCCCGTACGGCCCGTATGGTCCGTACGGCGGGGCCCTGCGCCCGTACCGCGGCAGCGTCCGCTGGCACCGCCCGATGGCCTGGGTGCTCGCCGTCATCATGGGCATCGGCCTGGTCGCGCTCGCCTTCTCCGCGGTCTACCGCGGCGCGTCCGGCGGCCGCACGCAGAACCCTTCGCCACCGCCCGCGACCAGCGGTATGGACGGCGTACCGCCCGCCCGCTCCAGCGTGCTGCCCTCGGCGTCCGCTTCGGCCGAGTCGACGCCGCCGCCCGCGCCGGCCACGCCGCGCGCGCACTGAACGGCTCCGCCGGGCTGCACGGCCCCGGAGGGCTGTTCGGGTCTGGTGAACCGACCGGTTCCGGTGTGCCGAGCAGGGCCGGAGAGCTGAACGGTTCCGGTGTGCTGAGCGGATCGGTGCGTTGGCGGGGGCGGCTGCCCCCGCGCCCGGCGCGCCGCAAGCGGGGGGCGCAGCTCCGCTAGGACGGGCCCCGGAATCCGCCGAACTTGTCCCGTACCAGGGCGTTTATCGACGCCTCCGCAGACCTACTCTTGTGGTATGGCCGGTGCTGGTGACCCTCCCGAAGGGACCCCCGAGGGCGCCGCGGGAGGCGGAGAGGACGAATACCGATCCGTCGTCTTCGACGAATCGTTCGTACGGGCTGCACGCCTTCAGGAGTACTCGGCGAGGGAGCGCATGGAGGACCACGCGCGGGCCGTCCGCACCCGGCACGCCTGGGCACGGCTCGGCGGCGCCCGGCAGGCCGTACTCCTCGCCCTGCTCATCGTCATCGCCTTCGGCACCGCGATCTACATGGGCGTCCGCCACCCCTACCGGCCCCCCGAGCCGATGGCGGCGGAGCCGCTGCGGTCCACGGTCGTGCCGCTGGCGCCGACCGGCGCCGTACCGGGCGGAAAACCGGCCGACCTCTTCGCGCGTAGCCCCGCGGCGCAGTACCGCGTGGGCGCGGCGGGCGTCAACCTGCCCGTCGTCGAACGGACCGAGCACTTCTCCGACGGCCAGGTCGTCTCCGCCCTGACCCTCGCCAAGGACTACATCGTGCGCTCCTCGATCGACCCGGCCACCCTGACGGGCGGGTCCGTCCGGCCGGTGGGGCTGCTGGTCGAACCGGGCCAACTCGACCAGTTCGACCGGAGTCTGGCGCATCCGGCCGACGACGGGCGGCACGCGGCCACCGGCTGGCTGCTGCGCTTCGACCCGGCGCGGGTGGAGCTGGCCGATCCCAACGTACGGGTGAGCGGCACCCTTTCGGCCACCGAGGCCGGCTCGGACGCGCTGGAGATCAGCGCCGACTTCACCTTCGCCTACGCCGTGCGCCCGGCCGCCGCCAAGGGCAGCGCGGCGCAACAGGCCGCGGCTGCCTCGCTGTTCACCGTCCGCCGGGAGCTGCGCTTCCGCGTCGGCCGCGACGACCTGGGCGAGCACCGCCTGGAGGTGCTGCAGAGCAACCTCCAGGCGGGGCCGATGTCCTGCTCCGCCGACGCGGCGAGCGCGCTGCGCCCGCTGCTCGCGGGGCAGCGCGCCACGGACACCGGGCCGCAGGGCACCGACCCGTACGCCCGCGACCGGTCGAACACCGGGCTGTGCGGGAAGCTGGCTACTTCCCGGCCGAGTCCGGCCCCTGCGACCCGTTAGAGCCGTCCGAGCCGTTCGTACCGCCCGAGCCACCCGTACCACCGGAGCCGCCGGGCCGGGAGCCGCCGCGGAAGACCGTGTCCCGCAGCTTGCCGCCGAGGTCGCCGGCGCCGCCGGCGATGTCGCGCACCAGGCCCATCAGCGGGTCCTTGCTCGTGCGCACCGACTCCGCGTAGTGGGCGGCGGACTCGCGGAAGGAGTCGGAGACCGAGGTGTCCTTGTCCTCGTCCTTGCGCGGGTAGTGGCCGTCCATGATGCGCTGGTAGTCGCGGCTGGCCGCCCACTTCTTCAGCTCGGCCGCCCGCACCGTGGTGAAGGGGTGGCTGCGCGGCAGCATGTTCAGCACCTTCAGCACGGAGTCGCGCAGGTCGCCGCCGGCCTCGTACTCCTCGGCCTGCTTGAGGAAGGCGTCCACGTTCATCTCGTGGAGGTGGTTGCCGCCGGCCAGCTTCATCAGGCCGCGCATGGAGGCCTGCAGGTCCTGCCCGACCAGCAGACCGGCCCGGTCCGCCGACAGCTCCGACTTGCGGAACCACTCGCGCAGCGCCGTCACGATCGCCATGATCGCGACGTTGCCCAGCGGAATCCAGGCGACCTTCAGCGCGAGGTTCGTCAGGAACAGCAGGATCGTGCGGTACACCGCGTGGCCGGACAGGGCGTGGCCGACCTCGTGGCCGATGACCGCGCGCATCTCCTCCTCGTCGAGCAGCTCGACGAGACCGGTGGTCAAGACGATGATCGGCTCGTCCAGGCCGATGCACATCGCGTTCGGCTGGGGGTCCTGGTTCACGTACATCGGCGGGACCTTCTCCAGGTCCAGTATGTAACAGGCGTCCCGCAGCATGTCGTTGAGATGCGTGAACTGCTGGTCGCCGACGCGCACCGAGTCCGACAGGAACAGCAGCCGCAGGCTGCGCTCCGGCAACAGGCCGCTGAGCGTCTTGAAGACGGTGTCGAACCCGCTCAGCTTGCGCAGGGCCACGAGCGCGGAACGGTCCGCCGGGTGCTCGTAGGCGCGGGACGAGATCCCCGGGAACCGCCTGCGGTCCCGGCCCGGTACGCGCTCGCTGCCGCCTGGGCTCTCCGTCATTGGGGCCTCCCCCTGTTCGACTGCGTGTGTCTCAGACTAGAGGACGCCGCTGACAGTGATTTGGATGCCCAGGCGTACGCTGGCGAGCGCACCAGGGCCCGCAGATGCCCACATGCCCGTACAAAGGGAGCGCTTCAGTCATGCCGAACACGAGCGTGCTGCTCGCCGCCGCGGCGGAGACCTCGAAGAACGACGGGCCGGGGTGGATCCTGCGCACCGTTCTGATCGTCGGCGTCCTCGGCGCGGTGTTCCTCGCGTGGGTCCTGCTGCGCAATTACGGGAAGGACAACGACGACGGCCGGGAGTGACCCCGCCCCCGCCCGGCCGGCCCACCCGTCCGACGGCCCGGCGCGGCCCCGCGGACGGACGTCCGCACGCCCTCCCGGCGGAGTCGGCGTGAGACGCGGGTGAGCTCGCGCATACGATGTGGCGGAAGTCTCTGTCCGACCCCATCCCGGATTGGTTCTGCCGACGATGAGCCTGCACACCACCGCACAGCACCTGGTCACCCTCGCCGAAGGCGGTCAGGAGGGCGGCGCGCACGAGAGCCTCAACCCGTTCGTCACGGGCGGCGGCGCGCTGATCGCCCTGCTCCTGCTGCTCTGGATCACCACCCGCTTCAACCGGGACCGCTGAGGGCGGGCACCGGGACCCCGGCACCGTGCTGCGCCCAGTAGGGTCTGCACGCATGGGAGAGCAGACAGGGCCCGTGAAGCGGCGGCTCGGAGTGATGGGCGGGACGTTCGACCCGATCCACCACGGACACCTGGTCGCCGCCAGCGAGGTGGCCAGCCAGTTCCACCTCGACGAGGTCATATTCGTGCCGACGGGGGAGCCGTGGCAGAAGAGCCACAAGACCGTTTCACCGGCCGAGGACCGCTATCTGATGACGGTCATCGCGACCGCGTCCAATCCGCAGTTCTCCGTCAGCCGCATCGACATCGACCGCGGCGGCAAGACGTACACCATCGACACGCTGCGGGAGCTGCACGACCAGCACCGTGACGCGGACCTTTTCTTCATCACCGGCGCCGACGCGCTCGGCCAGATCCTGACCTGGCACGACGCGCCGGAGCTCTTCTCGCTCGCCCACTTCATCGGGGTGACCAGGCCCGGGCACATACTCGCCGACCCCGGGCTTCCCGAAGGGGCGGTGTCCCTGGTCGAGGTGCCGGCCCTGGCCATCTCCTCGACCGACTGCCGGGCGCGCGTCGCCCAGGGGGATCCGGTCTGGTACCTGGTGCCGGACGGCGTCGTGCGCTACATCGACAAGCGCGAGCTGTACCGCGAGGACCTGACCGGCCACGACGGCCGTTGACAGTTGACAACAGCTGCCGACGGCCGCTGACGACGACCGCCGACGGGGCTCACGGAAAGGGGCACCGGTGAACGACCGACACGACCCGTACGTGCCGCGGGACCCGTATGCCCAGGGCCAGCAGGGCCAGCAGGGCCAGCAGGGACAGCAGGGACAGCAGGGGTACACCTACGACGCCTATGGGCGGCCCGTGTACCAGGAGGCGCCGCAGCAGGCCGCGTACGACCAGTACGGGCAGCCGGTGGCCTACGACCCGTACGGCAGCCAGGCTCCGTACGACCCGTACGACCCGTATGGTCCGCAGCAGCACGGCGGGCAGCCGGGTGCCGGGCAGCAGATTCCGGGACAGCAGGGGGCGGGCCAGCAGGGCGCGGGGTATCAGGGCGCTGGGCAGCAGGGATACGGGTACGACCCGTACGGCCACCAGCAGGTGCCCCAGCAGGCGCAGTACCCGCAGCATCCCCAGAACCCCCAGCAGTACGACCCGTACGGCCAGCCGCAGCAGCCTCACCAGCCCCAGCAGCAACAGCAGCAGGGCTGGATTCCCCAGCAGTCGGCGCAGCCCTCGTACGAGCAGGTCTCCTACCAGGAGCCGGACCACCAGCCGGACCACCGGCCGTCCGGGCAGACCGCTCAGGAGACCGGCGCGCAGGCGCCGCGGGGCGGGGCGGCGGGCACGGCCGACCGGACGCCGGGCCCCGGGGCCGCACCGGGCTCCGCGGGCGACCAGGCCCCGGACTACCGCACCGAGCAGTTCTCGTTCATCGAGGAGCCGGCCGAGGACTCCGAGGACGTCATCGACTGGCTCAAGTTCACCGAGAGCCGTACCGAGCGGCGCGAGGAGGCCAAGCGGCGCGGACGCAGCCGCAAGGTCATGCTGATCGTGCTGCTGGTCCTGCTCCTCCTGGGCGGTGTCGGCTATCTGTGGTGGGCGGGCAAGCTGCCCGGCCTCGCGGGCGCCGACGCGGGCAAGGAGGACGGGGGCGCCGGACAGAAGCGCGACGTGCTCGTGGTGCACCTGAAGGACCCCAAGGGCAACAGCTCCACCGCGCTCCTGGTGGACAACGAGAGCACCCACAAGGGCACCACCGTCCTGCTCCCCAACAACCTGGCGGTCGCCACCGACGACGGCGGGTCCACGACGCTGGCCAAGTCCGTCAAGGACCAGGGCATCGACCCCACCAGGGAAGCCCTGAACACCCTCTTCGGCGCCGACATCAAGGCCAGCTGGCGGCTGGACACCCCGTACCTGGAGAACCTGGTCGAGACGACCGGCGGTGTCACGCTGGACACCGACGCCACCGTGCCCGCCGCCAAGAAGGGTGAGGAACCCCTCGTCAAGCAGGGCAAGGCCCAGGTCCTGAACGGCCAGGCGGCCGTCGCGTACGCCACCTACCAGGCGGCCGGCGAACCGCAGACCAAGCAGCTGGAGCGCTTCGGCCAGGTGATGCAGGCCACTTTGAAGAAGGTCTCCAGCGACGCGGACGGCGCCACGGCCACCGTGAAGTCGCTGCTCCAGGTCCTGGACCCGCCGCTCACCGAAGCGCAGCTGGGCAGCTCGCTCGCCCAGCGCGCCGACCTGGCGAAGTCCGGCGCCTACGGGACCACGCTGCTGCCGGTGCAGCAGGACGGCACGCTCAGTCAGCAGGCGGCGGACGGCGTGGTCAAGGAGGTGCTGGGCGGCACGGTCAAGAAGACCGACCCCAGCTCGACCCCGCGGATCAGCGTCCAGAACGCCACCGGCAAGAAGGACGCGACCGGCAAGGCGCGGATCGCCCTGGTCAACGGCGGGTACTCGTTCGTCGACGGCGGCACCGCCGCGGCGGCCCGGCCCGCCTCCGAGGTGACGTACGCGGACGCCGCCCAGAAGGCGAAGGCCGAGGAGGCCGCCAAGACGCTGGGGCTGCCGGCCGGCGCGGTCAAGCAGGGCAAGGCCGCGCAGAACGCGGACGTGACGGTGGTGCTGGGGCAGGACTACAAGGGCTGAGGGGGCGCAGGGGCGGAAACCGGGGCCAGGGGCCGGTACGGGACCTCTCGGAGGCCGTACGGGCGCCCGGAGGCGGCACGGGCCGCCGGGGGAGGGCGCGAACCCCGGGCCCGGCCACCCGTCCCGCCAGGCGGCGCGGGGGCCGCCTGTCCCGCCCTTTTCGCGTCAGCGGGGAGTGTCGGTGGTCCGTGAGACCCTTGGTGGGTACCTGACCACCGATCCCGAAAGCTGGATTGTGACCGCCACCGACCGCTCCATCGAGCTCATCCAGGCCGCCGCGCTGGCGGCCGCCGACAAGCTCGCGCACGACATCATCGCGTACGACGTCAGCGACGTGCTCTCGATCACCGACGCGTTCCTGCTGGCCTCGGCCCCCAACGACCGCCAGGTCAAGTCGATCGTCGACGAGATCGAGGAGCGGCTGAACAAGGACCTGGGCGCCAAGCCGGTGCGCCGCGAGGGCGACCGCGAGGCCCGCTGGGTGCTGCTCGACTACGTGGACATCGTCATCCACGTCCAGCACAGCGAAGAGCGCGTCTTCTACGCCCTTGAGCGCCTCTGGAAGGACTGCCCCGAGCTGGACCTCCCCGAGGAGGCCAAGGCCACCCGCGGCAAGGCCGCCGCGCACGCCGAGGCCACGTCGGCCGAGCAGGACGGAGACCTGAGCTGAACGGCACCCGGAGCGGCCGGGGCCGCCGGATAGTCCTGTGGCGGCACGGTCAGACGGCGTGGAATCTGGAGCGCCGCTTCCAGGGCTCGACGGACATCGAGCTGACCGACGAGGGCGTGGCGCAGGCGCGGCGCGCCGCCCGCCTGCTCGCGGCCCTCGAACCAGACATGATCATCGCCTCCGACCTGCGGCGGGCCGCCGCCACGGCGCGTGAGCTGGCGGCCGTCACGGGTCTGGAGGTCACGCACGACGAAGCGCTGCGCGAGACGTACGCGGGCTCCTGGCAGGGCCTGACCCACGAGGAGATCGTGGCGCAGTACGGGGAGCAGTACGCGGCGTGGAAGCGCGGCGAGCCCGTACGGCGCGGCGGCGGCGAACTGGAGACCGAGGTCGCCGACCGCGCGGCCCCCGTCGTGGAGCGCGGCGCCGACAAGCTGCCCGACGGCGGCACCCTCGTCGTCGTCAGCCATGGCGGCACGATCCGTACGACCATCGGGCGGCTGCTGGGCCTGGAGTCCCACCACTGGGAAGGGCTGGGCGGCCTGTCGAACTGCTGCTGGTCCGTCCTGGGCGAGGGCGCCCGCGGCTGGCGCCTGCTGGAGCACAACGCCGGCACGCTGCCCGAACCGGTGCTCGGCGACGACGACTGAGCGGTTCCGCGGCCCGCCGAGCGGGGCCTGCGGACCGCCCCGCCGCGGGCCCGGGGGGACCGGATTTCACATCCGGGCAGGTCGCAGGCTATTGTTCTTCTTGTTCGCGGCGCCGCCGGGGAAAACCCCGGAGGAGCGGAACAAGACCCGGGGCTATAGCTCAGTTGGTAGAGCGCCTGCATGGCATGCAGGAGGTCAGGAGTTCAATTCTCCTTAGCTCCACACCTCGGATGATCCCGTCTCCCGCTCTGGGAGGCGGGATCATTTCGTACCCGGACGCGCGCACGAACCGGCGCGTACCGGGGTAGACCTCGTCCGGGACGCGCGGCGCGAGGCCGTACGGCGGGTCCGCGTTCGACCGCGGCGCCCTCGGTGCTCCGGGCGCGGTACGGCGGTGTGCTGGCACAACGGGTGCGGCGGCGGGACTGACCCGGTCGGCGGTCCGTGGCAGAATTCGGACGGCGCCGGCAGGGGAGGAGAGAACGCGATGCCCACGAGCATCTTGGAGGAGGTCGACGACCTGCTCGATGCGGCCACCCCCGCGCGGAGCGCCGGCCCGCTGCCCGAGGATGCTTCCCGCCCCGGCCACCCCGCCCGCCCCGCCGCCCCGCGCGACACGGCCGGTGCCGTGCTCCAGTGCCCGACCTGCGGCTCGCCCCACGTGGCGCAGGTGCTGGGCGACAACGGCGGCATCTCGTTCGTGTGTACGGCCTGCGGCCACAGCTGGAGCTGACAGATGGGCGCTCACAGCAGGAAATGCGACTGGTGCGGCAGCGGGACGCCGATCGTCCGGGACATGGAACCGGTCAACGCCGACTACCAGTACTGGTGCGAGGAATGCGCCCGTGCCCTCGTCATAAAAGGCGATCCGATCGAGACGTACCGCGAGCTGGACGGTGAGCCGATCTACGGGCGTCTGCTCGACGAGCACTGCACGCTGAAGCGTTTCTATTCCTTCGCGACCGCCTGACGATTTCTCAGCTTTGGCCAAGGATGGTGTCGTATCTACCGGGTGAGCCGGTGTTGTGGGCATCAGTGCGAATTTTCCCGTTGAAGGCGGAACTCCGTGCGCAGGGCGGGGCGTTGTCGGTGTGAAGCTGCTGCCGGAGACGGCCGGTGGCACGGGGGAAGCGACACGGGGGTCGCATCGTGAGCGATATGACGATTCATCCGGTCCGGGAGGCGCCGGCGGTCCAGCCGCCGCACGCGCCGCAGAAGCGGGCTGCCGCCGCCGGGCTGACACCCTTCATGGACGAGCTGCGCGTCCCGCCCGTCCTGCGGCCCGGCCGCAAGGAGGGCCTGCGCGGCATCGACATCGACCAGACCACCACCTGGGTCCGGCTGCACTCCGAGCTCCCGCCGACGAAGGTGTGGGCGTACGGGGGCCACTACCCGGGCCCGACGATCGAGGTGCGCCGCGGCCACCGGCTGCGCGTCAATTGGAACAACCGCCTCACCGGCGCCTACCCGGTCACCGCCGTCGAGGCGGAGCGGTTACCGGGCGCGCCCCTGCCCACCGACGAGCCGGGCCGTGGGAAGAGCACCCTCGTGGAGGGCGTCGCCGCCCTCCCGCCCTGGACGGTCACGCATCTGCACGGCGCGGTAACCGGCGGCGGCAACGACGGCTGGTCGGAGAACGCGGTCTCGCCCGGCGACTCCCAGTTCTCGGAGTATCCCAACGACCACCGCGCGACCTCCTGGTGGTATCACGACCACGCCATGGACATCACGCGGTGGAACGTCTTCGCGGGCCTCGCCGGGATGTACCTGGTCCGCGACGACGAGGAGGACATGCTGCAACTGCCCTCCGGGGGCCGGGAAATACCGCTCGTCATCCAGGACCGCAACCTGGACACGGACGAGGACGGCCGCCTGACGGGCCGTCTGCTGCACAAGACGCAGATCGTGACCCGGGACAAGGACGGCAAGAACGTCACCCTGCCCTTCAGCGGCCCCTACACCCTCGTCAACGGAGTGATCTGGCCCTATGCGGACGTGGCCGCCTGCTGGTACCGCTTCCGCGTGCTGAACGCGGCGAACAGCCGCACCTTCGCCCTCCAGCTGGTCGACGACGCGACCGGCGCGCCGGTGACGGACGCGGTGTGGCAGATCGGCTCGGACGGCGGCCTGCTGCCGCGGCCGGTCCCGGTGGACGGCGCGCTGTCCGTGGCGTCCGCCGAGCGGCTGGACCTGCTGATCGACTTCGGCCGGCTGCGCGGCCGGACGCTCCGCCTCGTCAATGCCGCCCCTGGCGTGACGTATCCGGACGTGATGCAGTTCCGGGTGGGCTCCGCGAGGGTGCGCGACCCGTTCGTGCTCCCGCAGGTGATCTCCCCGTCCTTCGAGCGGCTCACCCACGCCACGGCGCCGGGGCACGAGCACCGGCTCGTCGTCCTGACCCCGCCCGGGCCGGTCGGCAACTTCCACCCGGAGATGTGGGAGATGCGGCAGATCCCCGACGCGGGTGTGCCGATGCCCACCGAAGGGATCATCCAGATCCGCGGCGCGGACGGCACGGTGCGCACCTACCGCCGTACGGCCCGGATGTTCGACGACACACTCGGCCATCTGGTCCGGCACGGCGACTGGGAGCAGTGGAGCTTTCTGAACCTGGGCGGCGCCGGCACCCACCCGATGCATATCCACCTCGTCGACTTCCAGGTCCTGAGCCGGGACCGCTATCCCGCGGCCCCGGACAGCCCGTACGACAACGAGGTCGGCGGCACCCGCACCCCGCTCGAATACGGCGGCGCCGAGCCGATATCCCCCGGCGACCAGGGCTGGAAGGACGTCATCCAGGTCCCGCCGGGCCAGATGGTGAACGTGCTCGGCCGCTTCCAGGGCGCCCAGGGCCGTTTCATGTACCACTGCCATCTGCTGGAGCACGAGGACATGGGGATGATGCGGCCGTTCGTCGTCATGCCGCGTGAGGTGCTGAAGTTCCATCACCACCAGCCCGGCGGGCACGGCCACGGCGCACGCCGGGCCTGAGCCGGGGCCGGGCCGGCTCGGGGGACCGGCCCGGCTCCCCGGCCCGCTGCCGGCCCTCGGCCCGCTCAGCGAGCCGTGGCCGGCTCCGCGCGGTCCCGCCACACCAGTACGGCGGTCAGGGCCAGGAAGACCAGCCCGGCGATCGGATAGATCCCGGACAGCAGCATCTGGCCGCCGTTCTGGTGGAGTTCCTCGTGGTGGTGGTAGCGGTGCGGCACGAACCACAGCGCGTACGAACAAAAGAGGAGGCCCATCGCGAGCGTCCCCGCCCACCACCGCCTACCGGTCCGGCTGCCGAAACCGCCGCGGCCGATCGCCTCCGAGCCGAGCAGGATCAGCATCGGTACGCCCCACACCCAGTGGTGCGACCAGGAGATCGGGCTGACCAGCAGAGCGGTCACCGCGCAGGCGACGGCCGCCCAGGCCCGCCGGCCACGCAGCAGCGCGCCCACCGCGACGGTCAGCCCGAGGACGGCGACGGCGACCGCGGCCACCAGCCACCACAGGCCGGGGTCGTGGGTGTGCAGCAGCCGGGCCAGCGCGCCGCGCAGCGACTGGTTGGCGGTGATCTCCACCTCGCCGACCCGGTCAGCGGCGAAGATGATCTCCGTCCAGAAGCGGCGGGAGTCGTGCGGCAGGACGATCGCGGACAGCAGCGCGGTGCCCAGGAAGGTGAGGCAGGCGACGGTGGCCTGCCGCAGCCACGGGTTCCACGCGCCCCGCGGACCCGCTCCCGCGCGCAGCCGCTGCCCGGCCCGTACGAGCCCGGCCAGCGCCAGGAACACGGCGAACAGGGCCGGGGTGAGCTTGATGCCCGCCGCCAGCCCGATACCGATACCGGCCCACCGGTTGGTGTCCCTGCGGGTGAGGTCCCACAGGACCAGCAGGGCGAGCAGCAGATTGATCTGCCCGTAGCGCAGCGTCGTCCACACCGGCTCGCACCAGACCAGCACCGCGGACACGGCCAGTGCCGCGGCGAGCGGCGGCACCCGCTTAGGCCGCCCCACGAGCCGCAGGCCGAGGTGCACGACGGCGACCAGCAGCAGGAGGTTGCCGAGCGTGGCGAGCGTGCGCATCTCCGGCACACCGACCAGCGTCAGCGGGACGAACAGCAGGGCCGCGAAGGGCGGGTAGGTGTTGGGCAGGTTCGCCGAGGTCGCGACCATGTCGTAGAGGTCCTCGCCGTTGCGGGCGGTCGAGCCCTCCGCGCGGTAGACCATGAGGTCGATCATCGTCACGTGCGCCAGTCGCTGCACGACCCAGAAGGCCGCGAAGGAGACGAGACACCCGACGACCGCCGTCAACAGCGGACGGCGGCGGACGAAGCTCCTCAGCGGGGCGCCGCCGCCGGGTGCAGCGGACTGTTCCAGCTCCAGCGCGGACACGGCGTACAGCTCCCCAGGACGAATCGGGCACGGCCCGCCGACAGTACATCGGCCCGCTCCCGGGGACCGCCCACAACCGATTTGGCAGAAGGCGGGGAGGGCCGTGTAATGTAGGCGATGCCGCAGCGGGGAGCCGCCAGGAAAACCGCGGCGGAGCAAGGCAAGGGGCTATAGCTCAGTTGGTAGAGCGCCTGCATGGCATGCAGGAGGTCAGGAGTTCAATTCTCCTTAGCTCCACAGAAGAGCCGTAAGTGAGTCGACTCACAGGTGGTTCGCAAGATCCCGTCCGGTCTGGTTGATCGGGCGGGATCTTTGGTTTTCTTGAACGTGGCCCCGCGAGCGCCCGTAGGACGCGATGCTCGCATCCGGCTTTCCCGGGGCCACGAACGCCCGGATGAGGGCGCGGGGTTCGCGGGGGCCGGAGAAATCGTTGCGCGGGCGCTGCGCGGTGGCAGGAGCGGGCCCGTCGACCATCCGGCCAATCTGGCATGTACACGCTGGTGGCGGGCGGCTTCTCCGAGGCGTTTGCGGAGCAGGTGCGCCGTCTCCGTGACGGCGGCAGCAGCAGCCGGTCGGCGTCAGGGCTTTTCCAGGCGCAGGGCGAGGGCGGGGCAGCGGCGGACCGCGCGTTGGGCGCGGTTGTGGAGCCGGGCCGGGAGGGCGGTGTCCGTGATCAGCGGGTAGCCGTCCGGGTCGAGGCGTACGGCTTCCGGGAGCAGCTTCGCGCACAGCCCGTGGCCCTCGCAGAGGGTCCAGTCCACCGCCAGTCGGCCCGCGGCAGCCGTCGGGCTCGCGGTTCCCGTGCCCGTACTGCCGGCCGCGTCCACCGTTTCCGGCGCCGGGAGGGGCAGCACTCCGGCGGTCTCCCGGCCGCATCCGCCGCCCAGGACGTGCGCCGCGAGGTCGTCCGCGAAGGCGGTCAGTGCGGAGAGGACGAACCGCACGGCGCCGTCCGGGTGTTTGCACGCGCCGCGCCCGTTCACGGTCTGTGCGGCGCGCCGTACGGTTTCCAGGGCCTCCTGGCCGCCGCCCGCCAAGGTGTCGGCCAGCGCGCTGGCCATGGAGGGCAGGCCCAGGCGGCAGGGGCCGCACTGCCCCGACGACTCGGCGGCGAGCCAGCGCGCTACGTGCAGGGTCTCGCCGAGCGGGCAGGTGGCGGCGGGCACGGGCAGCACCGCGCCCGCGCCCAGCGCTCCGCCACCGGCCGCGAGCGCTTCGCGGGTGACCACTGTCCCGTACGCGGTCGCGGCGTCCAGCCAGGCGCCGTGGTAGCCGCCCACCAGGACGCCGCCGGGGGCGGGGTCGGCGGCACACATCTGGAGGACGTACGGAAGCGGCACCCCGCTCGGGACCTCGACGACGGTGGGGGAGGGCACCGCCCCGGACACGGTCAGAAGCAGGGTGCCGGGCTCCGAGGGCGCCCCGGTCGCGGCGTACCGGTGCGCGCCCAGCCGGGCCGCGACGGCGAGTTGGGCGAACGTCTCGGCATTGGACAAGAGCGTGGGCACGCCGCCGAGCCCGGACTCGGCGGCCCGCACGCGCCGCCCCGGCGGCAGCGAGGGCCCGCCCTCGGCCGCCCGGATCAGCGCGGACGCCTCTCCGGAGACCAGCCGTTCCGGTACGCGGACGAGCCGGGCGCGCAGCGACCGCCCGCGCCGGCGGTCGCTCAGACCGCGCTCGGCCAGCGCGTCCCGCACCGACCGCTCGGCCGTCTCCTTGGTCACGCCGACCACCAGCGTGCGGGCGCCCAGGGCGTCGGCGGCGAGCAGCGCACCGTCCAGCACCAGATGCGGCGCGCGGCACAGCAGGACGGTGTCCTTGCGGCAGGCGGGCTCGCCCTCACAGCCGTTGACGACGACGGCGGGCCGCACGCCGGAGCGCCGCGCGTGGTGGGCCACCGCCTCCAGTTTCCGTACGAGGGGGAAGCCCGCGCCGCCGCGCCCGCGCAGCGCGATGGCGTCGGCCAGCTCCACCAGCCGGTCCGCCGGTACGGACGGCGGGGAGCCGTGGGTGAGCAGGTGCGCCCGTCGGTCGAGGCGTTCGGCCTGGTCGAAGCCGGCGGTCAGCCGGGGCGGCCCGATGGCGTGGACAGGCGGCACGTCGGGCAGCGGGCCGGTCACGGACGGCTCCGGCCGTGGTAGGCGGGCTGGGCGGGCGCAGGGCGGAGAGCGGGGCTTCCGTAGGGCGGCGTGGGGGCCAGGGGCAGGTGGGGCGGCGGGGGCGGAGGCTGGGCAGGTGGCGGGGCGGTGGCAGTACCGGCGCGCAGGCGGGCCCGTAGTACGTGGGGGAGGAAGGCGCGCGCCAGTAGGGCGGCGGCGACGGCTGCCAGGCAGAGCACGTATGCGGCGGTGACCCAGCCCGAGGGACTGCGGCCCGACTTGAGGCCGTGTACGAGCGCCAGGCACCAGGCCGGATACGCGCAGGCGTGCAGCGCGCGCCAGCGTTCCGAGGCGCGGCCGCGGCCGGCGAAGGCACTGCGGAGCGCGCCGGTCGCGGCCGCCAGCAGCATCAGGTAACCGGCCGTGGCCCCGAAGCCGATCAGTACGGAGGCGCCCGGGGCGGGCGTCGCAGTGAAGGGCAGCAGCGCGTTCAGGGCATGCGCGTGCTCCTCGGCGACCTTGACCGCGATGTGCAGGACCAGGAAGCCGAGCGAGGAGGTGGCCAGGGCCCGGTGGACGCCCTGGGCGAGCAGTCGGCTGCGGGGCAGCAGGACCGTACGGCCGGCGGCGACCAGTCCCCAGACGACGGCGGCCGTGAGGGAGACGAGGGACAGTACGCCGCCCGTGAAGTCGAGGAAGCCGCGCAGCGGGTCCGTGCCGGAGAGCAGGAGGAGGACGAGCGCGGCGACGGCTCCGCCGGTGAGCGCGGGGTGGCGGCGCAGTCGGGGCAGGCGCAGAAGACGGGAGAGGAGAGAGAGGGAGGAGAGGAGGGAACGGGAAGAAAGTCGGGAGTGATGGGAGAGGCGGGCGCGGTTCAGCGTCGGGGCCGTCGCCGGGCCTGGCGGGGGCGGGCGTCGGGGGCCGCCCGAGGGCGCCGCGCGGCGCAGGCCGGAGGGCGGGCGGGGTAAGCCGGGGACGCGGAGGCGGGGTAAGCCGGGGAGGCGCGGGCCGGGGGCGGCGCGGCTCTTGCGGTGGGGACGCATGGGGGAAAAGTAGGGGGGCGCGGGGCCGGGGCGGCGGGCTTTCCGTAAGCGGGGTGGTGCGGGGCGGCGCGCTGCTACCGTCAGGCGCCGGACTTGTTCGGAGGGGCTGCCAGGGGCTGCTGCGAAGGGGCTGTGAGGGGCTGGACGGGGCTGCGAGGGGCTGCCTCGAAGGACTCCGGGGACCTTGAGAGCTTCGGGGGCTTTGGAGGGCGCTTCGAGCGCTCCTGGGCTTCGGAAGGCTCGGGGGGCCGGGGGTGGGCAGGGCTTCGGAGGGGCGTGGTGCGCGTCTCCGGGTGCGCTGATCGACTGCTCCTCCGGACCCTTCAGGCCATCCCCGGCCGCCACGGCGGCCCCCACCTGCCTCCGCCTGCCAAGCCGCCACCTCCGTCGGCCGGGCCGCCGCCCGCTCCGCGGTTGGACGGCTCGCAGCGGGCCCGGCGCCCCCTGCGGTACCCTGGCGCCATGCGTGCCGTACGCCTTCTGCTTAGCGGGCCGCGCTGATCAGTACCGACCGGTGAGCTTCCGGTCGGCATCGGCGCGGCGTCCCCTCCTGTGCGAGGGGTCTTTTTGTTTCCGCAAAAATTCGCACTTTTCGCAGTAGCCGCAGGCAGAGACGACCGATGGAGCTTTGAGGACGATGAGCGAGACGACTTCGGCTGCCGAGGTGGCAGCGCCGCACCGCTATACGGCAGCGCTGGCCGCCGACATCGAGGCGCGCTGGCAGGACTTCTGGGAGGCCGAGGGGACGTACGAGGCCCCGAACCCGAAGGGCGACCTGGCCGGCGACCCGGAGCTGGTGGCCAAGCCGAAGAAGTTCGTCATGGACATGTTCCCGTACCCCTCGGGTGCGGGGCTGCACGTGGGCCACCCGCTGGGCTTCATCGCGACCGACGTCTACGCCCGTCACCTGCGTATGACCGGCCACAACGTGCTGCACACCCTGGGCTTCGACGCTTTCGGCCTGCCCGCCGAGCAGTACGCCGTGCAGACCGGCACGCACCCGCGGGTCTCCACCGAGGCCAACATCGTCAACATGCGGCGCCAGCTGCGCCGGCTGGGCCTGGGCCACGACCTGCGCCGTTCGGTCGAGACGATCGACCCGGACTACTACAAGTGGACCCAGTGGATCTTCGTCCAGATCTTCAACTCCTGGTACGACGCCGACGCGAAGAAGGCCCGCCCCATCGGTGAGCTGGTGGCGCAGTTCGAGGCCGGAGAGCGTACGACTCCGGACGAGCGCCCCTGGAGCGCGCTGAGCGCTGCCGAGCGCGCCGAGGTCCTGGGCGAGTACCGCCTGGCGTACGCCTCGGACGCGCCGGTCAACTGGTGCCCCGGCCTGGGCACCGTGCTGGCCAACGAGGAGGTCACCGCCGAGGGCCGGTCCGAGCGCGGGAACTACCCGGTCTTCAAGGCCAAGCTGCGCCAGTGGAACATGCGCATCACCGCCTACGCGGACCGCCTGCTGGAGGACCTGGACGGGCTGGACTGGCCGGAGGCCATCAAGCTGCAGCAGCGCAACTGGATCGGCCGGTCCGAAGGCGCACGCGTGGACTTCCCCGTCGGCGACGAGAAGATCACCGTCTTCACCACCCGCCAGGACACCCTGTTCGGCGCCACCTACATGGTGCTGGCGCCCGAGCACGAGCTGGTCTCCGGCGAGCGCTCGATCGTCCCCGACGCCTGGCCCGAGGGCACCCACGACGTCTGGACCGGCGGATACGGCAGCCCGGCCGAGGCCGTCGCCGCGTACCGCAAGCAGGCCGCGGCCAAGTCGGACGTCGAGCGGCAGGCCGAGGCCAAGGACAAGACCGGCGTCTTCACCGGCGCGTACGCGACCAACCCGGTCAGCGGCGAGCGCGTCCCGGTCTTCATCGCCGACTATGTCCTGATGGGCTACGGCACCGGCGCGATCATGGCCGTCCCGGCGCACGACAGCCGTGACTTCGCCTTCGCGCGCGCCTTCGAGCTGGCCATGCGCTGCGTGGTGGAGCCCTCGGACGACCGCGGACAGGACCCTGCCACCTGGGACGACGCCTTCGACTCGTACGACGCGAAGATCGTCAACTCGGCCGGCGCCGACATCGCGCTGGACGGCCTGACCGTCCCGGACGCCAAGATCAAGATCACCGAGTGGCTGGCGGCCCGCGGCATCGGCGAGGGCACGGTCAACTTCCGGCTGCGCGACTGGCTGTTCAGCCGCCAGCGCTACTGGGGCGAGCCGTTCCCGATCGTCTACGACGAGAACGGCGTCGCGCACGCGCTGCCCGAGTCGATGCTGCCGCTGGAACTGCCCGAGGTCGACGACTACTCGCCGCGCACCTTCGACCCGGACGACGCCGACACCCAGCCCGAGACCCCGCTGTCCCGTAACGAGGACTGGGTCAACGTCGAGCTGGACCTGGGCGACGGCCCGAAGAAGTACCGCCGCGAGACCAACACCATGCCCAACTGGGCGGGTTCCTGCTGGTACGAACTGCGCTACACCGACCCGCGCAACGACCGGACGCTGGTCGACCCCGAGGTCGAGCAGTACTGGATGGGCCCGCGCGAGGGGCAGCCGCACGGCGGCGTCGACCTGTACGTGGGCGGCCAGGAGCACGCCGTACTGCACCTGCTGTACGCGCGGTTCTGGTCCAAGGTGCTGCACGACCTGGGGCACATCGCCTCCTCGGAGCCGTTCCACAAGCTGTACAACCAGGGCATGATCCAGGCGTTCGTCTACCGGGACAGCCGCGGCATCGCCGTCCCGGCCGCCGAGGTCGAAGAGCGCGACGGCGCGTACTACTACCAGGGCGAGAAGGTCAGCCGCGTCCTGGGCAAGATGGGCAAGTCCCTGAAGAACGCCGTCACGCCGGACGAGATCTGCGCGGAGTACGGCGCGGACACGCTGCGCCTGTACGAGATGGCGATGGGCCCGCTGGACGTCTCGCGGCCGTGGGACACCCGCGCCGTGGTCGGCCAGTACCGCCTGCTGCAGCGACTGTGGCGCAACGTCGTGGACGAGGCGACCGGCGGGCTCACCGTCGTCGACGCGGAGCCGGACGAGGACGCGCTGCGCGCGCTGCACAAGGCGATCGACGGCGTCGGCCAGGACCTGGCCAACCTGCGCTTCAACACCGCCATCGCCAAGGTGACGGAGCTGAACAACCACCTGACGAAGGCGGGCGGCCCGGTCGCGCGCTCGGTGGCCGAGCGCCTGGTGCTGCTGGTCGCGCCCCTGGCGCCGCACATCGCCGAGGAACTGTGGCGCAAGCTGGGCCACACCGACTCGGTGGTCCACCAGGACTTCCCCGTCGCCGACCCGGCGTACGTGGTCGACGAGACGGTGACCTGCGTCGTACAGATCAAGGGCAAGGTCAAGGCGCGCCTGGAGGTCTCGCCGTCCGTCTCCGACGCGGACCTGGAGGCGGCGGCGCTGGCCGACCCGGCGGTCGTGGCGGCGCTGGGCGGGGCGGGCATCCGCAAGGTGATCGTGCGGGCGCCGAAGCTGGTGAACATCGTTCCCGCGTGAGGCGCCGTGCCCATGGCCTGAGCCCTTCGCCGGGCGTGGCTAAGGGATGACCACTACGGGCAGGTTGGGGGTTCGAAGGGAACCCCCGACCTGCCCGTTGCGTTTACGGTGGAAGAGCCGGAACCCCGGCGCCTTCGCCACCATGCCGTCGCCCGACGAGGAGAAACCATGGAAGCCGTCGCCGCGATCTTCGGGCTCCTCTTCCTGCTGTTCGTCGCGGCCGGCGTCTTCGTCACGGTCAAGGCCGTCAAGGCCGCCAAGCGAGGGGTGGACCGCGGGGTGGCCCAGGCGCGGCGGACGGTCGAGGACACCACCCTCAGGGCCCGCCAGTTCACCCAGCCCGGCGTGGCCGGCGAGCTGGCCCAGCTGCGGCTGTCGCTGCGTACGTCCATGCGGGCCACCCAGGACGCGCTGCACACCGGCGCGGCGGAGGACGCCTCGCTGACCGAGGCCCTGGGCCTCTTCGAGCGCCTCAGCGCCCACGGCCACGAGCTCGACGACGAGCTCAAGCGGCTGGAGCGGGAGCCCGACAAGGCCAACGTCACCTCCCGGCTGCCCGAGCTGCGCGAGCGGCTGCAGCGCATCACGCATTCCGCGGAGTCGCTGCGGTGGGCCGCCCGGGACCGCGCCCGGCAGTTCGCGGACGACGACCTGACCGCGCTCGGTGAACAGATCGACATGGAGGCGGGGGCGCTGCGGCACTGGTCGAAGGAGCCCTTGGAGGAGCGCATCCAGGCGTCGGAGGGCGAGGCCTCCGGGGGCGCGTCGGCGGCCGGAGCCGGGGCTTCCGCGGCTGGGGCGTCCGGTACCGCCACGTCCGGTGCCGCCGCTGCCGCTTCCTCCGGAGGCGCGGCGGGGCGGAAGTCCTGGGGTGCCACCGAGGACGAGAAGCCCGCCATCACGGCCCGGGACCCGCGTACGCAGCCCTCGTATCCGTGGCAGAAGGCGCCGCGTACGGAGCGGACGATCTGAGCCGGGTTGGGCTGGGCTGATCTGGACTGATCCGGGTTGGGTCGGGCTGACCTGGGTGGGGCTGGTTCGGTGGGGCTGCGGGCCGGGCGTCGGGCCGGGTACCGGGGGCGGGGCGGGAGCGCGTAGGCACTTTTGGTGCGTCCTTGGCCAAGCCTGGGGGATCATGAAAGGGGCCCGCACTGTCGGGCGCCGGGTTCCCCGGATAACCTCCCAGTCATGTCCCGCCATGTCGCGATCGTCACCGATTCAACGGCCTACCTGCCGCGGGCGGCACTCCGGCGCCACCAGATCACGGCGGTACCGCTCACCGTCGTCCTCGGGGACGAGGCACTGGAGGAGGGCACCGAGATCTCGGCGAGATCGGTCGCGCAGGCCCTCCAGAAGCGCCGGTACGTGACGACATCGCGCCCCAGCCCGGAAACGTTCGCCGCCACCTACCGGGATTTGGCCAAGGCGGGCGCTCGGAGCATCGTCTCGCTGCACCTGTCCTCGGAGTTCTCCGGTACGTACGACGCGGCGGTGCTGGCGGCCGACGAGGCTCCCGTGCCGGTGCGCGTCGTGGACACCGGCATGGTCGCCATGGCGCTCGGCTTCTGTGCCCTGGCGGCGGCCGAGGCGGCGGAGTCCGGCGGCAGCCTGGACGAGGCGGTGGCCGCCGCCGAGAAGCGCGCCGAGCAGACGTCCGCCTACTTCTACGTCGACACCCTCGACTATCTGCGACGGGGCGGCCGGATCGGGGCGGCGCAGGCGCTCCTCGGCTCGGCCCTCGCCGTCAAGCCGCTGCTCCAGCTCGCCGACGGGCGTATCGACCTGCTGGAGAAGGTCCGTACGGCGTCCAAGGCGATCGCCCGGCTGGAGGAGATCGCCGTGGAGCGGGCGGGGGAGGGGCAGGTGGACATTGCCGTGCACCACCTCGCGGCGGCCGAACGCGCGGACGCACTGGCCGAGCGGCTGCGGGAGCGGGTGCCTGGGCTGGCCGAGCTGCACGTGAGCGAGGTGGGTGCGGTGATCGGCGCGCATACGGGGCCGGGGTTGCTGGGAGCGGTGGTTTCGCCGCGGTAGCGGGGCAGGGAGGGAGCGAGCCGGAAGAGCGGGGGAGGGTGAGGTGCGAGGAAGCCGCGTGGTGGAGGCGCGAAGTCACTCCTCAGGGTGACGCGGTTATCCACAACTGGTGGGTTATCCCCGGGATTTGACGGCTCGCGGCGAGATCGGCACGAGGTGCCTAACGTCGTTGGGCATGACGCAGAAATCACGCTCCGTAATCGATCGGCCTGGCGGTGCAACCGGCCTCGGTCCTGTCGCCGATCAAGGCCCTGCCGCCCAGTCTGATTTTGTCTCGGGCCCTGGCCTTGGTCCTGGTCCTGGTGCCGGACCTGGTCCCGGTCCTGGTTCAGGATTCCTTTCGGCTCCTGGTTCCGGTTCCGGCTTCGCTTCGGCCTGCGACCCGGATTTCGGTGCCGGTCTTCCTGCCTCCAGCTCCGGCCCCGGCTTCCACTCCGACCGGCCTCGCCGTCGGAGGACCGTGCGGGATGCGATGCGCGGGCGGGCTGCCCGGCGCGCGGAAACCGCCGCGGCAGTGCGCACCCGGGCCGAGGCACTCTTCCGCGGTCCGCCCGACCCGGGCCTGCGTACGGACCAGGCGGAGCCGAGCGGCAGCCCACCGCCCGGCCACCACGTGACGAGCCCCGGTGCCATGGCCGCTGACAAGCCTCCTGCCGTCGAACCAGCCGGTCCTTCCGAACCGGGCACATCAGCCGAACCAGTTGAACCAGCTGCATCAGCCGCACCAGTCGAACCGGATGAACCGGCAGGAGGCCAACCCCACGGCTTCGCGGACGGTGGGCACCGCGGCCGGGCGACCCGCATAGGGCTTGCCGTGCGGGAGCGGCTGCCGCTATGGGTGCAGTCGAGATGCGCGACCGACCCGAAAGCGCTGTCCGCCCTGGTCGTGGTGTTCGTGGTGGCGGTGGCCTTCGCGGTCCACCACTTCTGGGTGGCCCAACCCCAGCCCGTACGAGCACCGGCCGCCGCCAGGCCCACGGCGTTCCCGAGCCCGGCTCCCGCCCCGGCCCCTGGCCCGCAGTCGCAGGCGGCGCCGACTCCGGCAGGCGCGCCGCCGGCCGCGGGGCGGCTTCTCGTGGTCGATGTCGTCGGTAAGGTGCGGCTTCCCGGCATCCATCGACTGCCGCAAGGGGCCCGGGTCGCCGACGCGTTGCGGGCGGCGGGCGGTGTGCTGGACGGCGCGAGCATCCGCGGGCTGAACCGGGCGCGTCTGCTGGTCGACGGCGAACAGATCGCCGTGGACGTCCCAGGCGCAGGACCGGGAGCGGTGCCGGGCGCGGCGGGCCAGGGCACGGGCCCCGGAGCGGCAGTGGGCGCCGGGGCCGGGGCGGGCACCGGCGGTGGGGCGTCCTCCGGCAGCGTCGGAGGACCCGGTGGTACGGGCGCCGGAGCCGCCGCTCCCGTCAGCCTGAACTCCGCGACCGCGGAACAGCTCGACGGTCTCCCCGGCGTCGGCCCTGTCCTGGCCCGGCACATCATCGAATACCGCACCGCACACGGCGGCTTCACGTCCGTGGAACAACTCCGCGAGGTGAACGGTATCGGTGACCGTCGCTTCGCCGACCTGCGTCCCTTGGTCCAGCCGTGACCCCCGACCGCGCCGCGCCGCCTTCCCCGCCGCCCGGCACCACCCACACCCCGGCCCCCATCGCCACTACCGCCCGCGCCACTACCGATCCCGTCAGCCTCGATCACGCTGCCCCTGATCACCCCAACCCCGATCACGCCGCCGCCACCCGCACCGCCGTCCATGAGGCCGCGTCCTCCCCCTACGGTGCCGCCGACCCCCGCCGGGAGAGCGAAGTCGTCGATCTTCGTCTGGTGGGGCCCGCGCTGGCCGCGTGGGGAGCGGCGGCACTGGCCCTGGGGTGGTCCGGCGGTGCGGTGGCGGTGGCTTGTGCCGCGGCCGCGGTGTTCGCGGCGATAGGGATGGTCGCCGTGGCGCGTCGGCCGGACCGGCGGGGCGCCGGGGTTCTGGTGGCCCTCGCCGCGGCGTTGCTGAGCGCGGTCGCCGGAGCCGCGTCCGCCGCTCTGCACGCGGCGGACGTGCGGCGCGGCCCGCTGCCGGAGCTGGCGCGCCGCTACGCCCCGGTCACGGCCGAGGTGGAACTGACCGGCGATCCGCGGCTGACCCGCCCGCGGGTGCGCGGCGCGCAACAGGCACCGCCCGCCCTCGTGTTCACCGCCGACGCGCTCCGCGTCACCGCTCCGGACGGAACGGTCACCGCCACCCGCACCCCCGTCCTGGTCGTCGTCCACCGTACGAAACACCTCGCCGACTGGCAGCGCCTCCTGCCGTCGACCCGCGTCCGTGTCGCGGCCCGCGCGACACTGCCCCTCCAGTCGGCCGACCGTGCCGCCGCCGCCCTGCGGGTCACCGCGGGCCCCGGCCCTCAGGTGGTCGGTGCGCCCGATGCCCTGCAACGACTCGCCGGCGGCCTGCGCAACGGCCTCCGGGAGGCCACCGACGGCCTGAGCCCCGACGCCCGCGCTCTCCTGCCGGGCCTGGTGGTCGGTGACACCTCGCGCGTCCCGCCCGACCTCGACGACGCCTTCCGCACCACCGACCTGACCCACCTGCTCGCCGTCTCCGGCAGCAACCTGACCATCCTGCTCGTCCTGCTGATCGGCCCGCCCCACCTCGCCGTACGGGCCGAACGCCGCGGCCTGGCACCGCTCCTGGGCCTCTCGCTGCGCACCACCGCCCTGATCGGCGGCTCGATCGCGCTGGCCTTCGTCGTCGTCTGCCGTCCCGACCCCAGCGTGCTGCGCGCCGCCGCCTGCGGCCTGATCACCCTGCTCGCCATCGGGACGGGCCGCCGCCGTTCTCTCGTCCCCGCGCTCGCCGCCGCGGTCCTGGTGCTCGTGCTCTACGACCCCTGGCTGGCCCGCAGTTACGGCTTCCTGCTCTCCGTACTGGCCACCGGCGCCCTGCTCACCCTCGCCCCCCGCTGGAGCGCGGCCCTGCAACGCCGCCGGGTGCCGCCCCGCCTCGCCGAGGTGCTCGCCGCCGCGGCCGCGGCACAGACGGTCTGCGCGCCGGTCATCGTGGTGCTCGCCGCCCGCGTCGGCCTCGTCGCCATCCCCTGCAATCTGCTGGCGGAACTGGCCGTCGCCCCGGCCACCGTCCTGGGGTTCGCCGCGCTCGCCACCGCTCCGGTCGTCCCTCCCCTGGCCCACGCGCTGGCCTGGTGCGCGGGCTGGCCGACCGAATGGATCGCCGGCGTCGCCCGTACGGGAGCGGGACTGCCCGGCGCGGAGTTGGACTGGCCGGGCGGCTGGTCCGGTGCGCTGCTGCTGGCGGCCGTCACGGTGGTGTCCGTCTTAGTGGGGCGACGGCTGCTGCGCCGCCCCTGGCTGTGCGTCCTCGGCGTCCTGGCGCTGCTCGTGGCGATTCTGCGGCCGGCCCCGATCACCCGCGTCATCACCGGATGGCCGCCCCCGGACTGGCGCGCGGTGGCCTGCGATGTGGGACAGGGCGACGGCTTGGTGATCGCGGCCGGGGACGGCACGGCCCTGGTCGTGGACACCGGCCCGGAGCCGGCCGCCATCGACCGCTGCCTGACCGACTTGGGCGTGCGCCGCATCCCGCTCCTCGTCCTCACACACTTCCACGCCGACCACGTCAGCGGGTTGCCCGGAGTGCTGCGCGGGCGCTCGGTCGGCGCCATCGAGACCACGACCCTGCCCGAACCGCCCGGTCAGGCCGCCTTCGTACACCGCACGGCAGCGGCAGCGGGTGTGCCGGTGACCGGTTCCGCGCCGGGGGAGCGGCGCAGCATCGGCCCGCTCAGCTGGCAGGTCCTGTGGCCGCCCGCCACCGACCCCGGCCATCCCTCCGCCGTCTCCTCCCGCGCCGTGGAAGGTCCCAACGACGCCAGCGTCACGCTGCTGCTGCGCACCGCCGGCCTGACCTTCCTCCTCCTCGGCGACCTCGAACCGGTCTCCCAGCAAGCCCTGCTGGCCACGCTTTCCGATCTGCCCACCGTGGACGTCCTCAAGGTCGCCCACCACGGTTCCGCCTACCAGGACCCGCAGCTCATACGCCGCCTGGCGCCGCGCATCGCCCTGATCAGCTGTGGCGCGGACAATCCGTACGGCCATCCGGCGCCGCGCACCGTCCAGGCACTGCGTTCCCAGGGCGCCCGGGTGCTGCGTACGGACACCGACGGCGATCTCGCGGTGCTGGGCGGCCGGGACGGGCCGGCCACCGCCGTCAGGGGCGGCAGACGGAGCCGGGCACCCTGGCCTGGTCGGCGCAGGGCACGTGCTTGTACTTGCGCAGGATGTTCTTCGCCGTGTCGGAGTCCATGAACGCCCGGAACTTCGCGGTGAGCGAGCCGTCCTCGGGCTCCCCGTACGTGTAGAGGTACTCCACCGTCCAGAAGGGATAGGCACGTTGTCCACCCCACTCGATGTCGGGCTCGCGCCCGTTCAGCCGGATGCCGGTCACCCGCGGGTGCTTGGCCGCCGCGTAGACCTCCGCGTACCCGATCGCGCCCGGCACGCGGCCGACCGCGTCCAGCAGGCTGCCGGTGCTGTTCACCTCGCAGCGCGTGACGCGTGCCGTCGCGTCGCGGTCCTTGCCGCTGCAGTCGTACGACGACACCGTGCCCGGCTCCGAGCCGCGCAGCACGGACGTCTCGAACGCGCGACGGCTGCCCGAGGCCGCGTCCCGGCCGACGATGCGCACCGGCAGGTTGTTGCCGCCGAGCTGCTCCCAGTTGGTGTACCGGCCGTCGTAGATGCCGCGCAGCTGCTCGGAGGTGAGGTTGTCGACGCCGGTCCGGTCGTTCACGACCAGGCCCAGCAGGATGATCGCGACGCGTCGGCCCGCCAGCTTGCGGTAGATGGACGGCGCGGCGACGTCCGACACTGCGAGGCGGGCGGGTCCGCCGGCCGGCGCGGACCTGCCCGCCCGGCTCAGCCGCCCCAGCCCGGCCAGGCTGCCGCTCTCCGCCACCTCGATCTCGGCGCCCCGGCAGCGTGCCGCGTACTGCCGGGCGATCTCCCGCATCGGCGGCGCGAAGGCGCTGGAACCGTCGATGGTCAGCCGCCCGGTCGCACACTCCCCGTCCGCCACCGCCGTGCGCCCGTTGAGCAGCAGACCGCCCAGCAGGCCGACCAGGATGATGCAGACGCCGCCCAGGGCGAGGCTCAGTTTGCGGGGACCCCAGCGCTGCGTGTTGCGCCGGATCCGCCCGCCGCTGATGAACCCGCCGACCACGACCTCGCCCGGCCGCCCGCCGCCCGCACCCTCGGGGCGGCTCCGGCTTGCCCCGCCCTCGTCGTCCGCCGACAGCAGTACCAGCAGCTTGAAGTGGTTGCGCTTGTTCAGCGGCACCTTGGGCACGACGAGCCGGCCGCCGCTGTACCGCAGGCCGCCGCCGTTGCGGGTCAGCATCCCCATCAGGTCGGGCGGGTTGGCGTCCGGCACCTCCACCCCGATGACCGTGCGCCCGGTGAACTCGACGGACAGCGGCTCCTGATAGTCCTGCCGCACGATGTCCTTGCCGCCGTCGTTCTCGAACCGCAGCAGTGCCAGGGTGGCGTCGGTGATCTCCTGGTCCTGCCTGAGCAGCCGCAGCTGTACGAGACTGTGCGCGTCCCGCGGGTTCATGCCGATCGCGGTGTCCATCTGGACGCGGTAGCCGATGCGCTTGCGGCCCGGCAGAAACCGCTCTACGGCCCAGAGCACGGCCGTGACGACGACCCCCGCCGCGGCGAGGAGCGTCTCGGTGTCCGGCAGGGTCACGACTACCTCGCACAGCTGATCGGATGGCCGAATGTCAGCAATGTAGGGAGGCCGGAGTGCGCCCGGGACGGCTTCGGCATCCCGTCACCAGAGGTTCATCCGCCGTCCGTACGGCCGGTGACGGCGGTGGGCCCGCAGCGTTCGGGAGCCCCCGTAATCCGGACCTGTAGACTCCAGAAATATGAGGATGAGCGAGGGCGTCGAGTGGGCCCTGCACTGCTGCGTAACCCTGGCCTCGCTCGGCGACGAGCGGCCCGTGTCGACAGCCCGGCTGGCCGCCTCCTTCGATCTGCCCCAGGCTTATCTGAACAAGCGCCTGCAGTCCCTGGTCCGGGCCGGCATCCTGACCTCGACCCCGGGCGCCCGCGGCGGCTTCCGGCTGGCCCGGCCGCCCGAGCGGATCTCTCTGATGGACGTCGTCGCCGCCATCGAGGGCACCGACGACGTCTTCCGGTGCACCGAGATCCGCCGCCAGGGTCCCGGCTCCGAAGCGCCCGACCGGGACTTCCGCCGCCCCTGCGGCATCTCCACCGCGATGCGCAGGGCCGAGCTGGCCTGGCGCCGCGAGCTGGCCAAACAGACCGTCGCCGATCTCCTGACGGGCATCCCGGGAGCAGCGGCGGAGCGCACTCGCCGCTGGTTCGCGACCGAGAGGACGAGCACCTGATGGACATCCCGCAGGCACCATCCGAGTCGGCACCACGGGAAGGGCGGGAACGGCAGGAAGGAGGGGAGGGGCGGGAACCTCAGGCGTCGGAGACGTCACAGGCGGCACACCCGCCGCAGCCCGGCGACGGAGCGCCGCAGCCCGGCGACGAAGTGCCACAGTCGGACGGCGGAGCACCGAAGCCGGCCGACGGAGCACCGCAGTCCGCCGACGGAGCACCGCAGTCGGACGGCGGAGCGTCGCCCGCCCGGCCCTCGGACGCCGAGCGGATGCGTGCCGAACCGCTCGACCCGACACGTACCGACGCCTACCTCCGGCGCATCGGCGCCGCCCGCCCGGCCGGCCCCGACGCCGAGGCGCTGCGCGACCTGCACCTTCGGCATCTGAGAGCCGTGCCGTTCGAGAACCTCTCCGTCCACCTCGGCGAGGATGTGGAGCTGCGCCCCCAGGCGCTGGTGGACAAGATCGTCGGTGCCTCGCGCGGCGGCTTCTGCTACGAACTCAACGGCGCTTTCGCCGCCCTGCTCCGCGCCCTCGGCTACCGGGTCGACCTCCTCGCCGCCCGGGTCTTCGGCCCCGAGGGCCCCGGCATTCCGTACGACCACCTCGCGCTGCGCGTCCACGGTGGCGACGGGTGCGACGGGCCGTGGCTCGCCGACATCGGCTTCGGGAAGAACAGCCACCACCCGCTGCGCCTGGACAGCCGCGACGAACAGGCCGACCCCGCCGGGGTGTTCCGTATCGAGGAGACCGCCGACGGCGACCTCGACGTACTGCGGGACGGTGTGCCGCAGTACCGGCTGGAACAGCGGCCGCGCGCCCTGGCCGACTTCGTGGCGGGCTGCTGGTACCACCGCACCTCGCCGGACTCGCACTTCACCCGGTCGCTGGTCTGCTCCCTGCTGACGGAGACCGGCCGCGTCACGCTCTCCGGCCGTACGCTCGTGATCACGGACGCCGACGGTGGCCGGACGGAGCGGGAACTGACCGACGACGAGGTGCTCCCCGCGTACCGGACCCACTTCGGCATCACACTGGACCGGATACCGGAACCGCGGGGCTGACGCGCGCCACCAAGGCGCGGGGACGCCGCCGCCCGGCCCCGGCGGGCCTGCCGCCCGCCTGCCCGGCAGGCGGCTGACCGCTACTCGGCCTCCAGCCACCCCTCGTACTCGTCCGCGAGGGCGTCCAGCTTCGCCGGGTCGTGGACGCCTGCCGGGTCCTCGACGACCACCAGCCACTGGGCGTCCTCGGCGTCGTCCTCACCCGCCAGGGCGTCCCGTACGAGCTGGGGTTCCTCCGTGACGCCGAAGCGCTCGGCCAGCGCTTCGGCGACCTCCTCGGCGGAGTCGCGGTCGGGCAGCACCAGAACATGTCGTACATCGCTCACCGGGCCATTGTCCGGCAGCCGGGGGGCGGGGACCGAACGCCGCTGTCAGTGGGGCGTGGGATGCTGGAGCGCGATGGCCAGGAAAGCAGCAAACGACGACCCGCTCGCACCGCTCACGCTCGCCGTGGGCCAGGAGGACCTGCTCCTGGACCGCGCCGTGCAGCAGGTGGTGGCGGCGGCCCGCGCCGCCGACGCGGACACCGATGTCCGGGACCTCGCGCCCGACCAGCTCCAGCCCGGCACGCTCGCCGAGCTGACCAGCCCCTCGCTGTTCGCCGAGCGCAAGGTCGTGGTGGTCCGCAACTCCCAGGACCTGTCCGCCGACTCGGTCAAGGACGTGAAGAAGTACCTCGGCTCCCCGGTCGAGGAGATCACCCTCGTGCTGCTGCACGCCGGCGGCGCCAAGGGCAAGGGCCTGCTGGACGCCGCCCGCAAGGCCGGTGCGCGGGAGGTCGCCTGCGCCAAGATGACCAAGCCCGCCGACCGCCTCGCGTTCGTGCGCGGCGAGTTCCGCGCGGCGGGCCGCTCCGCCACCCCGGAGGCGTGCCAGGCGCTGGTGGACGCGATCGGCAGCGACCTGCGCGAGCTGGCCTCGGCCTGTTCGCAGCTCGTCGCCGACATCGAGGGCACCATCGACGACGCCATCGTCGCCCGCTACTACCGCGGCCGTGCCGAGGCGTCGAGCTTCACCGTCGCGGACCGTGCCGTGGAGGGCCGGGCCGCCGAAGCCCTGGAGGCGCTGCGCTGGGCCATGTCGACGGGCGTCGCACCCGTCATGATCACGAGCGCGCTCGCCCAGGGTGTCCGCGCCATCGGCAAGCTGGCCTCCGCCCCGCGCGGTGCCCGCCCCGGTGACCTCGCCCGCGAGCTGGGTATGCCGCCCTGGAAGATCGACCGGGTGCGGCAGCAGATGCGCGGCTGGTCGGCGGACGGTGTCGCGACGGCGCTGCGCGCGGTGGCCGAGGCCGACGCGGGCGTCAAGGGCGGCGGCGACGATCCCGAATACGCACTGGAAAAGGCCGTCGTCACCATCGCCCGCGCCGCCCGCTCCCGCTGACGGGGCGAGGCGGGGCGGGGCCGGAAACCGCCCGTGCCGGGTGGGCCTGGGCCCGGTTGCCGTTGTCCGGGCGCTGACCTGCTCCCACTGACCAGACGCCGTCCTGCCTTCGTCGGCCGGGCGCCGGTCTGCTCGTGTCGGGGGGCGACGGTCAGGTGCTCGTTGTCCGGGCATGGGTCTGCTCGTGCCGGTGGGCGTCGGCCCGGTTTCCGTAACCCGGGCGTCGGTCTGCTCACGCAGGGCGGGAGTAGGCCCGGTTCCCGTAGCCTGGGCGGCGGCCTGCTCGCACCGGGTGGGCGTCGGCCCCCCGGGGATCGGCCTGTCCCATCAGTCGGCCGGGACCGCCCCGCTCGCGGCGGCTGCTCCACCGGCCAGCCCCCGCAGCCCGGACGTCAACCGAATCCCGCGGGTCGACACGCGCTCGCCGTCCGGACCCGGGCCTGCTCTCGCGCCCGCCGCCCGTACCGTCCCCGGGACGCCCCCCCAGCCCCTCCCGACCGAGCAGCCCCGCCAGCCCCCCGACGGGACCAGAACGGAAGACCAACCCGGCCAACCCCGCCAACCCCGACCGGGGCCGGACCGGATCAGACCAGAGGGCCGATCTCAACCGGACCGGAAGACCAGTCCCGCCTCCCCCTACCGCCCCCGGGCCTCACTCCCCCCGTAGCTTGCGGAGGGTCTCCGTGGCGCTGGACTTGAGCATGCCCGTGACCTGCTCGGTCGTCGGGGGCTTGGTCGAGCTGGTGCGCGAGGTGTAGCTCGACCAGGTGATCTGGTACGTCGCCCAGCCGTCGCGGACGCCGAGAATCACGTACGAGCCGCTGCTGTCGTCGGACCGGCTGACGACGTACGCCTCGTCGCCGAGGCCCGGCACCGGCGTGACCTTGTACGAGATCGAGCTGCGCTGGCTCTCGTACGCGCGGTAGTTGTCCGCGAACTCCGGCGCCGGGTCGGTCTTCTTGTGCAGGGTGGCGCTGCTGTAGACCCAGGTCGAGGAGTAGTCGCCGCTGTCGGCGCCCGAGGGCTTCAGTTCGGCGTTGCACCACATCGAGTCGAGCGCGCCTTGCTGGACGCCGCTGTACTGCGGATTCTGCGCGCCGCCGCCGGATGCGCCCGACGACGAGGAAGAGCTCCCGGCCGGTTTGATCTTGAAGTTCGCGCTCTCGAACGGGGTGAACGAGGTCCGGTCGCAGAGGTCGGACGTGTACGAGTAGCCCGCCAGGTCCGGGTCGGGCCGTGCGTCCCCGAAAGCACCGACGGCGAAGAGGAGCGCGCCGCCCATCGCCGATGCGGCCACCGCCCCGCCGAGCGCCCACAGCCAGTGCTGTGCACTTCCGCCCCCGGAGCCGCCGGTCCCGCCGCCCCCGCCGGACACCGATCCGCCGGTCCCGGCCGGGACCACGCCCGGCTGCTGCGGCCCGCCCGCCGCCGGGAATCCGTACGCGCCGCCTGCGCCGGGCCCCGGATCGTACGGGCCCTGCTGCGGCACCCCGGAACCGTACGGTCCAGGACTCACCGGCCCCGGACTCACCGGCCCCGGACTCACCGGCCCCGGGCCCACCGGCCCCGGGCCCACCGGCCCCGGGCCCACCGGCCCCGGGCCCACCGGCCCCGGGCCCACCGGCCCCGGACCCACTGCCCCGGGCCCTTGCTGGGCCGCGTCCGATGCCGGCTGGGCGGTCAGCGGGGGAGACGGCGGCTGGGAGGGAGTGGGTGGCTGTGGCTGCGCGTAGGGATGGTGCTGATCCCCCGGAATCGACATGCGCGGCAGCGTAGCGGACCGGAACAGACCGCAGGGCCGCAATGGTGATCTGCGCCACAGGGGGACCTGAGGGCGGCGGTCGATGGGGCCCCGCCCGGAGAGCCGCAGTACAGAGGCCCGTTGCCCGTCTCTCCCGCACGACGAAAGACCCCGCAACCCCCGGGGAAGGGTGGTCACGAGGTCTTTCGTCTCAAGCTGTGTGTGCGCCGCACCCGCGTGGCGAACGCAGGCCGTGTGCGGCGCGGTGGTGCACCGGAAGGAGCGGAGAGAGGGGCCGCTGGGCCCTTACCGGCAGGGGTGAAGCGTGAAGAACAGGTCAGGCCTTGAGGGCCGCGACCTTCTTGGCCAGCGCCGACTTCTTGTTGGCGGCGGCGTTCTTGTGGATGACACCCTTGCTGACGGCCTTGTCGAGCTTCTTGGCGGCCAGGGCCTGGGCGGCGGTGGCCTTCTGCAGGTCACCGGTCTCCACGGCCTCGCGGGTGCGACGGATCGCGGTGCTCAGAGCGGACTTGGCAGCCTTGTTGCGCTGACGAGCCTTCTCGTTGGTCTTGATCCGCTTCATCTGGGACTTGATGTTCGCCACGAAAGAGCCTTTTCAGGTTCGTTGGAATTTCGAGTCGCGCTTCGTACGAGAGGGCACAAAGCGCAGTGGACCAGGCTACCAGCCGCTTCCTCGGCCTCCCAAACCGGACCAGGACCGCCGCGCATGGGACCATGGGGGAGACGAAAAACAACCGAGTCCCGCCTACCCGCGTTCTCTGAATGGACCCTGCGTGCCCGCGACCCCTACGAACGTGCCGGAGCCGAGCCGTACCGACCCGGCTCTCATCCGTAACTTTTGCATCATCGCGCACATCGACCACGGCAAGTCCACACTCGCCGACCGGATGCTCCAGCTGACCGGCGTCGTCGACCAGCGGCAGATGCGCGCGCAGTACCTCGACCGCATGGACATCGAGCGCGAGCGCGGCATCACGATCAAGTCCCAGGCGGTCCGCCTGCCCTGGGCGCCCACCGACGAGGACAGTGGCGCGACCCGCATCCTCAACATGATCGACACTCCGGGCCACGTGGACTTCACGTACGAGGTCTCGCGCTCCCTCGCCGCGTGCGAGGGCTGCATCCTCCTCGTGGACGCGGCCCAGGGCATCGAGGCACAGACCCTCGCCAACCTGTACCTGGCGATGGAGCACGACCTTGTGATCATCCCGGTGCTCAACAAGATCGACCTGCCGGCCGCGCAGCCCGAGAAGTTCGCCAAGGAGCTGGCCAACCTCGTCGGCTGCGAGCCCGAGGACGTGCTGAAGGTCTCCGCCAAGACCGGCGTCGGCGTCCCCGAGCTGCTGGACAAGGTCGTCCGCGAGGTGCCGGCCCCGGTCGGCGTCAAGGACGCGCCCGCCCGCGCGATGATCTTCGACTCGGTCTACGACGCGTACCGCGGTGTCGTGACGTACGTGAAGGTCGTCGACGGCACGCTCAGCAAGCGCGAGCGGATCAAGATGATGTCCACCGGCGCCGCCCACGAGCTGCTGGAGATCGGTACGAACTCGCCCGAGATGAAGGCCGCCGACGGCCTGTCCGTGGGCGAGGTCGGCTACCTGATCACCGGCGTGAAGGACGTCCGCCAGTCCAAGGTCGGCGACACCATCACCCAGCTCAGCAAGGGTGCCGAAGAGCCGCTCGGCGGCTACAAGGACCCCAAGCCGATGGTCTTCTCCGGCCTGTACCCGCTCGACGGCTCCGACTACCCGGAGCTGCGCGACGCCCTGGACAAGCTCCAGCTCAACGACGCCGCGCTGGTCTACGAGCCGGAGACCTCCGCGGCCCTCGGCTTCGGCTTCCGCGTCGGCTTCCTGGGCCTGCTCCACCTGGAGGTCATCCGCGAGCGCCTGGAGCGTGAGTTCGGCCTCGACCTGATCGCCACCGCCCCCAACGTGGTCTACCGCGTGGACATGGAGGACGGCGCCGAGCACGAGGTCACCAACCCGAGCGAGTTCCCGACCGGCAAGATCGACAAGGTCCACGAGCCGGTCGTACGGGCCACGATCCTGGCCCCCAGCGAGTTCATCGGCTCGATCATGGAGCTGTGCCAGAACCGGCGCGGCAACCTGCTCGGCATGGACTACCTCTCCGAGGACCGGGTCGAGATCCGCTACACCCTGCCGCTCGCCGAGGTCGTCTTCGACTTCTTCGACCAGCTGAAGTCCAAGACCCGTGGCTACGCCTCGCTGGACTACGAGCCCACCGGCGAGCAGGTCGCCGACCTGGTCAAGGTCGACATCCTGCTGCACGGCGACAAGGTCGACGCGTTCTCCGCGATCTGCCACAAGGACAAGGCGTACGCGTACGGCGTGCGGCTGGTCGCCAAGCTGCGCGAGCTGATCCCGCGGCAGAGCTTCGAGGTGCCGATCCAGGCCGCCATCGGCAGCCGGGTCATCGCCCGTGAGACGGTCCGCGCGATCCGCAAGGACGTGCTCGCCAAGTGCTACGGCGGTGACATCTCCCGTAAGCGGAAGCTGCTGGAGAAGCAGAAGGAAGGCAAGAAGCGGATGAAGATGGTCGGCAGCGTGGAGGTTCCGCAGGAAGCCTTCATCGCGGTGCTGTCCTCCGACTCCGACGGCGACTCCAAGAGCAAGAAGTAGCGGTAGCAAGCGCTCCGTCGTTCCGTTCAGCCCCCGACCGATTCCGGGCCGGGGGCTGAATGCTGTCCTGGGGCGGTCCCCGCTCCCGGCGGCCCCCAGCGCACCCCCAGTGCCCCCGGCACCCCGGCCCTCGGTGGCCCCGCACCGCGTACGCCGCCCGCTCGGCCCTCGTGCGCCGTCCGCTCGGCTGTCCCTTGCGTACGGCATCCGGGGGTTCGAGCGGGAAATCGGCGGCCAGGCGGTTTCCGGGACCCGCCGGGCGCCGTTGTCGTGGTGGCAGCGGTGTTCCGGGCGGCCCAGGGGGCGTCCGGGCGGCATGAGTGCCGTGCCGCCGAGGAGGCCGCGCCAGAAAGGGATACGTATGAAGTACACCAAGGTCGCCGCGCTGCTGGCAGGGGCCGCGTTGTCCGTGGGTGTCGCCGCGCCCGCCTTCGCCGACCAGTCGGGGGCGGAGAAGTTCAGGAGTGGCGTCAAGGGGACGGTCGGCGGTGCGCAGACGGCCGTCACCCAGCTCGGCGGCGGGCTGAAGAAGATCAACGGGGCGCTGAAGGGCGACCAGCGGATCGGCCACATGGTCGGCGACTCGGCCTCGTCGAACGCGCCCAGCGCCGACGGCATCGGTCTCCAAGCCGCGTCATTGGGCCGCTGACCCCTTACGTCATCGGGCCGGTGACCTTGCGACGGCATCGGCCCGGTGCCCCTCCGATGACATAGGGCTGCTGCCCCGGAGGCACAGGGCTGCTTCCCGACGGCATCGGCCTCCAGGCCGCGTCACCGGGCCGCTGACCCGCCCGTCGTCGGGCCGTTGACCCGCCCATAACCGGGTCAATGGCCCCCCGCCCGCCACCGGGTCGCCGGCCCACCCGTATCCGGGCCCCTACCCCGCCGCCCGCACCCCGCACCACCCTCGTGCCCCCCGCCAGGGCGGACGCTCGGCGACCCGCCTCGTCCGGCGGCCCGCCCCGAACCATCCAAAGACCGGCGACAGCCCACGCTCACCAGCCCGAACGCCATCCCCCCGGCCCCCGCCCGGCCCTCCTCCGGCAGAAATGTGTACCGGGCACCCACCGCACTGGTCTCATCCTGAACCAGTCCGCCGCAGCCCCTTACGCCATGGCGCAACGCGCTCTAGTCTGATCACTGCTCGAAGGTTACTCGCGAGTCACCAGCAACGTAGCGGGCCCCGGAGGATGCCGTGACGGACACCCAGACGCTGATCGAGAACCGGCCACCTTCCGTGGCGACCCTCTTCCTGGAGCGTGTCGCAGCCACCCCCGACCACGAGGCGTACCGCTATCCGGTGCCGTCCGCCGAGGGCCGGGGACCCGATGACTGGAAGGTGCTGAGCTGGGCCGATGCCGCCCAGCGGGTGTACGCGGTGGCCGCCGGGCTGATCTCGCTGGGCGTCCGGCCCGAGGAGCGGGTGGCGCTCGCCTCCAGTACCCGCGTCGAGTGGATTCTCGCCGACCTCGGAGTGCTGTGTTCCGGCGCGGCCACCACGACCGTCTACCCCAGCACCAACGCGGACGAGACGGCGTTCATCCTCGCCGACTCCGGCAGCCGTGTGCTGATCGCCGAGGACGCGGGCCAGCTCGCCAAGGCCCGCGAGAAGCGCGCCGAGCTGCCGGACCTGGCCCATGTCGTGGTCGTCGACGAGGCCGGAGCGCAGTCGGCCGAGGGCGACCCGGAGGACTGGGTGCTCTCCCTGGCCGAGCTGGAACAGCGCGGCGCCGCCCATCTGGAGAAGAACCCGGACTGCGTGAAGGAGCAGGTCGGGGCCCTGCGCGCCGATCAGCTCGCGACGTTGATCTACACCTCGGGCACCACCGGTCGCCCCAAGGGCGTACGGCTGCCGCACGACTGCTGGTCGTACATGGCGCGGGCGATCCAGGCGACCGGCCTGGTCACCGAGGACGATGTGCAGTACCTGTGGCTGCCGCTGGCGCACGTCTTCGGGAAGGTGCTGACCGCGGGGCAGATCTCCGTCGGGCACGTGATCGCGGTGGACGGCCGGGTCGACAAGATCATCGAGAATCTGCCGGTGGTGCAGCCGACCTATATGGCGGCCGTGCCGCGGATCTTCGAGAAGGTCTACAACGGCGTGGTGTCCAAGGCCCGGGAGGGCGGCGCCGCCAAGTACAAGATCTTCCAGTGGGCGGCGGGCGTGGCCCGCGACTACGCCAAGGCGTCCCAGGAGAACTTCCGCCGTACGGGCAACGCCTCCGTCCCCTTCGCGCTCGGCGCCAAGCACAAGATCGCCGACGCGCTCGTCTACGCCAAGCTGCGCGAGGCCTTCGGCGGCCGGCTGCGCGCCGCGGTCTCCGGCTCCGCTGCCCTCGCCCCCGAGATCGGCTACTTCTTCGCCGGCGCCGGCATCCACATCCTGGAGGGGTACGGGCTCACCGAGTCCAGCGCGGCCAGCTTCGTGAACCCGGGCGAGGCGTACCGCACCGGTACGGTCGGCAAGCCGCTGCCCGGCACGGAGGTGCGGATCGCCGAGGACGGCGAGGTGCTGCTGCGCGGGCCGGGCATCATGGAGGGCTACCACGGGCTGCCGGAGAAGACGGCCGAGGTGCTGGAGTCGGACGGCTGGTTCCACACCGGCGACATCGGCGAGCTGTCCCCGGACGGCTATCTGCGGATCACCGACCGCAAGAAGGACCTGATCAAGACCTCCGGCGGCAAGTACATCGCGCCGGCCGAGGTCGAGGGGCAGTTCAAGGCGGTCTGCCCGTTCGTCTCCAATGTGCTGGTGCACGGCGCCAACCGGAACTTCTGCACCGCGCTGATCGCCCTCGACGAGCCGACGATCATGGGCTGGGCCGCCGAGCACGGCCTCAAGGGCATGCCGTACGCCGAGGTCGTGGGCGCGCCGCAGACCCGCGAGCTGATCGAGGGCTACGTGGAGCGGGTCAACGAGGGGCTCCAGCGCTGGCAGCAGATCCGCAAGTTCCGGCTGCTGCCGCGGGACCTGGACATCGAGCACGGCGAGGTCACCCCCAGCCTCAAGATCAAGCGACCGGTGGTGGAACGGGCCTTCAAGGGCCTGCTGGAGGAGATGTACGAGGGCGCCCGCGAGGCGTAGCGCCGGGCCACCACCGCGCCTCGCGGCGACCAGGCCCGACGGCCCGGCACCCAGACACGAGGCGCGGCACCCAGACACGAGGCGCGGCGACCGGACCCGGCGGCCCGGCGCCCAGCGGTCGCCCCGCCCCGGCAGCGTTCGCCCCGGCAGCGAGCGGTGGGGGCACCCGCGGCCCACCGGGGGCCCCCCCCCCCCCCCCCCGGCCCCCGCCCCCACGCGAC
>NZ_JBHWHY010000002.1:110180-168049 GCF_042732265.1 Streptomyces sp. NPDC059788
AGCCGGGGGGGCGCCCGCCCGCCCCCCCCCCCGCCGCCCCGGCCGCCGCGCGCGCCCCCCGCCCCGCCTCCCCGCCCCCCCCCGGGGCGGGGGGCGCCGCGGGCGCCCCGCCGCCCCACCCACCGCCCGCAGCCCGGACCGGCGCCCGGACGCTACCGTCCGCGCCGCAGGGCCCGTACCGATTCCGCCATGTGCGCCACGCTCTCGCTCAGCTCGCGTTCGCCGGGATCGTCGCTGTCGGAAAGCCGGCGTTCGATCTCGGAGATACGGTCCGCCAATTCGTCCATACGGGCGTGGTCCTGCTTTATGAGGCGGCGCAACTGCCGGTTCTTGCGGTGCAGGTCGAGGAAGACGTTGACCTTCGCGCGCAGCACCCACGGATCGAAAGGTTTGGTGAGGTAGTCGGCGGCGCCGGTCGAATAGCCGCGGAAGGCGAATCCGGAATCGCTGTCCGTCCCGGTCAGGAAGATGATCGGGATGTCCTTCGTCTGGTCGAGACGTTTGATGTTCGAGGCGGTCTCGAAGCCGTCCATGCCGGGCATGAGAATGTCCAGCAGGACGACCGCGAACTCCTGCCGCAGCAGCGCCTTCATGGCTTCCTCGCCGGAACGGGCCCGTACCAGGGGCTCGCCGAGCGAGCCCAGGACCGCTTCGAGCGCGGCGAGGTTGTCCTCCATGTCGTCGACGAGAAGGATGCCCGCCCGGTCGTCGGTTCCGGCGCCGGCGCCGGTGTCGGGTGCGTGGGTCATGATGGGCCTTCGGTGCCTTGGGACCTCGGGGAGGTCGCGTCGGGGTCTTGCTTGCCTGGTTCACCGCCCGGGGCCTCGATGCCGTTGCCGTGCCGGGACAGGAGCTCGACGGCGGCCGCCAGCAGACGGTCCACGTCGACGGGTTTCGGGACGTATTCGTTGGCTCCGCTCTCCAGGGATTTCTCGCGGTCTCCCGGCATCGCTTTCGCCGTGAGGACGATGACGGGCAGATCCGCGAAGCGCGGGGTGCGCCGGATCGCCCGGATGGTTTCGTAGCCGTCCATCTCCGGCATCATGATGTCCATCAGGACCAGATTGACGCCGGGATTCTTTTCCAGCATCTTGATGCCCTCGCGGCCGTGTTCGGCGTAGAGCACCCGCATTCCGACCCGGCTCAGCACATTCGTGAGTGCGAAGACGTTACGGATGTCGTCGTCGACGACCAGGACCTGGCAGCCGGACAGCAGGGGGCCCGAGGGCCCGTTCACCCAGTCCTCCAGCCGGGTGGTGGTCGGCCAGGGCGCCTCGTCGCGCGGGGCGGGCGGGCCCGAGCGCGGGTGGTGCCGCGGTGTCTTCGCCAGGTGCAGCGAGCCGTCCGGGCGCTGCTCGCCGCCGTCCAGCGGGTCGGCGTACCCGGGGCAGTCGATGGGGACGTGCAGGGTGAAGACGCTGCCCACGCCGGGGCGGCTGCTCGCGGTGATCCGGCCGCCGAGCAGCCCCGAGATCTCCCGGCTGATCGACAGGCCCAGGCCCGTACCGCCGTACTTGCGGTTGGTGGTGCCGTCCGCCTGCTGGAACGCCTCGAAGATGACCGGCAGCTTCTCCGGCGCGATACCGATGCCGGTGTCGGTGACGGTGAAGGCGATCGTGCCGTCGCCCGAGCGGTCCACCCGCAGGTCGATCTTGCCGGCGGCGGTGAACTTCACCGCGTTGGACAGCAGATTGCGCAGCACCTGCTGGAGGCGCTGTTCGTCGGAGAACAGTTCCTTGGGCACGTTCTCGCTCACCGACACCTCGAAGGCCAGCCCCCGGTCGAGGGTCATCGGCCGGAAGGTGTCGTGGACGTAGTTGAGCAGCTTGATCAGCGGCAGTCGCTTGGGCCGTACGTCCATCCGGCCCGCCTCGATCTTGGACAGGTCGAGGATGTCGTTGATGAGCTGGAGCAGGTCGGACCCGGACCGGTGGATCGTGATCGCGAACTGCACCTCCTGCTCGTTCAGGTGCCCGTCCGGGTTGTCGGCGAGCAGCCGGGCGAGGATGAGCAGCGAGTTGAGCGGATTGCGCAGCTCGTGCGACATGTTCGCGAGGAATTCGGACTTGTACTGGGAGGAGCTGGCCAGCAGCGCCGCCTTCTCCTCCAGCTCCTCGTTCGAGCGTTGCAGCTCCGCCTGCCGCCGCTGGAGCTCGTCGGTCCGCTCCTGGAGCTGGCGGGCCAGCCGCTGCGACTCGCTGAGCAGGGACTCCGTACGGGAGTTGGCGACGATGGTGTTGATGGCCACGCCGATGGTGTTCACGAACTGGTCGAAGAACGCCAGGTGCACATCGGAGAAGCGGGAGAAGGACGCCAGCTCGATGACGCCCAGCGTCTGGTCCTCGAACAGCACCGGGATGATGACGACGGTCGCCGGGTTGGCCTCGCCCAGCCCGGAATTGATCTTGATGTAGTCCGGTGGGGCCTCCTCCACCAGGATGCGCTTCTTCTCCAGGGCCGCCTGGCGCACCAGGCCGTGGTCCATCGAGCCGGGCGTGTCGATCGTGGTGTCCAGGGACGACCCGTACCCGGCGATGAAGGCCATCTGCAGGTCGTCGCGGTCGGTGTCGGCCAGGAAGAAGGCGCCGTACTGGGCGTTCACCAGCGGCGTCAGCTCCCGCAGGATCAGGTCGGCGACCTCCATCAGGTCCCGGTGGCCCTGCATCAGGCCCGCCAGCCGGGCGAGGTTCGACTCCAGCCAGTCCTTGGCGCGGGTGGTCTCGCGGAGGTTGGAGACCATCAGGTTGATGTTGTCGCGCAGCTCGGCGACCTCGCCCTGGGTCTCCACGGTGACGTTACGGGTCATGTCGCCGGCGGCCACCGCGGAGGCCACCTCGGCGATGGCCCGCACCTGGGTGGTGAGGTTCGACGCCAGCTCGTTGACGTTCGTCGTCAGCCGTTTCCAGGTGCCGTACACGCCCTCGACCCGGGCCTGGCCGCCCAGCCGCCCCTCGCTGCCCACCTCGCGGGCGACGCGGGTGACCTCGGACGCGAACGACGACAGGGTGTCGACCATCGTGTTGAGCGTCGTCTTCAGTTCCAGGATCTCGCCGCGCGCGTCCACGTCGATCTTCTTCGACAGGTCGCCCTGCGCGACCGCGGTGGCCACCAGGGCGATGTTGCGCACCTGCGTGGTCAGGTTGGACGCCATGAAGTTGACGTTGTCGGTGAGGTCCTTCCACACCCCGGAGGCGCCGCGGACCTGGGCCCGGCCGCCGAGGTTGCCTTCCGTACCGACCTCCCGGGCCACCCTCGTGACCTCGTCGGCGAACGCCCGCAGCTGCTCCACCATCGAGTTGACGGTGTCTTTCAGCTCCAGGATCTCGCCGCGCGCGTCCACCGTGATCTTCTTCGACAGGTCGCCGTCGGCCACCGCGGTGGTCACCTGTGCGATGTTGCGCACCTGGGAGGTGAGGTTGGACGCCATGAAGTTGACGTTGTCCGTGAGGTCCTTCCAGACTCCCGAGGCGCCGCGTACCTGGGCCTGACCGCCCAGGTTGCCTTCCGTGCCGACCTCGCGGGCGACGCGGGTGACCTCGTCGGCGAAGGCGGAGAGCTGGTCGACCATCGTGTTGATCGTCGACTTCACCTCCAGGATCTCGCCCTTCGCCTCCACCGTGATCTTCCGGCCCAGGTCGCCCTCCGCGACCGCCGTCGCCACCAGGGCGATGTTGCGCACCTGGGAGGTGAGGTTGTCGGCCATGAAGTTGACGTTGTCGGTGAGGTCTTTCCAGACGCCCGACACGCCGCGTACGTGCGCCCGGCCGCCGAGCCGCCCTTCGGTGCCGACTTCGCGGGCGACGCGGGTGACCTCGTCGGCGAAGGCGGAGAGCTGGTCGACCATCGTGTTGACGGTCAGCTTCAGCTGGAGGATCTCGCCGCGCGCGTCGACCGTGATCTTCTGGCTCAGATCACCGTTGGCCACGGCCGTGGTCACCTGGGCGATGTTGCGGACCTGGCTGGTCAGATTGGACGCCATGAAGTTGACGTTGTCGGTGAGGTCCTTCCAGACGCCCGACACGCCCCGCACCTGGGCCCGGCCGCCCAGCTGACCTTCGGTGCCGACTTCGCGGGCGACGCGGGTGACCTCGTCGGCGAAGGCGGAGAGCTGGTCGACCATCGTGTTGACGGTCAGCTTCAGCTCCAGCAGCTCGCCCGCCGCCTCGACCGTCACCTGCCGGGTCAGGTCGCCGCGCGCCACCGCCGTCGTCACCAGCGCGATGTCGCGCACCTGGGCGGTCAGCCGGGCCGCCATCGTGTTGACCGCCTCGGTCACATCACGCCAGCTCCCGGACAGCCCGGCGACCTTGGCACGCCCGCCGAGCCGGCCCTCCGTACCGGACTCGCGGGCCACCCGGGTCACCTCGCCGGTGAACAGCGACAGCTGGTCGACCATTCGGTTCACCGCCCGGCCCAGGCGACGGCGGTCGCCGCGCAGCGGGCGGTTGCCGTCGTGCAGGTCCACCCGCAGGGTCAGGTCGCCGCCCGCCACCGCGTCCAGTACCTGGGTGGCCTGGGTGGTCGGGATGACCAGGGCGTCGATGATGGCGTTGGCGGCCTGTACGGAGGTGGCCCAGGTGCCGGGTCCGGGGCTGGCCGACATCCGCTCGTCCAGCCGGCCCTGGCGTACCACCTCCGACCGCAGGCGTAACAACTCGTCGGACAGGTGCTGGTTGCGGGAAGCTATCTGGTTGAAGACCGCGGACAGCTCGGCCACCAGTCCTTCCTGGGCAACCGGCAGTCGGGTACGGAAATCTCCGGCCGCCATCGACGTCAAGGCGGTCAGAAGCGGTCTGAGATCGGCCGTGCGCACGACGTCACCGGCCGGCTCAGGGGACACTCGAGGCACTGCCGAATCGACCGCCATGTCTCCCCACTTCAGTAACTCGGTGCTTATGAGTGCGCTCAGTCTGTCACTCTGGGCGTGGCGTATTCGGCGCTATTGCGGAACTGCTCGGGAGTTGCTCAATGAGGACGACAACTTCGTCAGACAGGGACGCCCCGGGCCGGGCCGTCGCGGTGGCCCGGGCGGCGTCCCGCCCCGGCCGCGGCGGTACCGGCGCGGGGCCCCGCGGCAGCACCCCGGCCGGGGACTGCCCCGGCGCCGCCTCCCGGGCGGGCCACCAGGCCATGGCCGAAGCGGCTGCCGGCGGACCTCGCGAGGAGCTTTCCGGCGCACTTTCCGAAGGGGGCGGGCCGGTGGATTCCCGTACGGACGCGGACACGGAGGCGGTCACGGAGGCGGCCGGCGCGACGGACGAGGTCGCGGGGGAGGAGGCGGCCGAGGTGACAGATTCGGCCACTGGGGCGGGTGTGGTCCAGGTGCCGGATTCGGCCACGGTGTCGGGTGCGGGTGAGGCGACGGCACCGGCCACCGGGGCGGATGTGGCTGCGGGGGTGGGTGCGGCCGGTGTGACCGACGTGGCCGGTGCGGCGGCCGAGGCGACCGGCGCGGTCGCTCCGGCTGGTGCGGTCGCTCCGGCTCGCGCCGTACCAGCCGCACCGGAAGAGGCGCGCGACAAACGCAGGGCGTACGAGGCCCCCGGCCCGTCCGCCGCACCACCCGCCGCAGCAACCCCTGCACCACCTGCCGCAACGCCCGGTACCGCACCGTTCGAGCCACGTCCCGACCGGGGCGCCGAGTCGGCGCCTGCGCCCGTTGTGGAGTCCGCGCCCGCTGCTGAGCCGGAACCCGCGTCCGTTGCCGAGTCCGCGCCCGCGGCTGCACCCGCCCCCACTCCGGCGCAAGCACCCACGCTCACGCCGTCACCCGCGCCCGCGCCCGCTTCCGGGCCCGCGCCCGCGGCCACGCCCGCCGGACGGGACAGCATCCGCCGGGCGAGTCTGCCCGGCAATCCGCGCGCCGCCGCGGCGGCCCGCCAGTTCGTACGGGCCGTCCTGGCCGACTGGCTCACCCAGTCGCTGCCCGGCGCCGACGCCATCGGCGACCACCTCGCCGACGAGGCCGTCCTCCTGGTCAGCGAGCTGGTCACCAACGTCGTGGTGCACGCGGGCACCACCGTCGACCTGCTGTGCCGCCTGGAGCCGGAAGCGGAAGCGGAAGCGGCGGGCGCGGATACCCGAGCGAACACGGACACCCGAGCGGGCGCGGATACCCGAGCGGGCGCGGGAATCAAGGCGGGCGGCTCGTGCCCCGCCGTCGTCGTCGAGGTGTCCGACCACCACCCCGCCCGTGCCGTACGGGCGCGCCAGTCGACCTCCGTACACGAGACCAGGGGCCACGGCCTGCAACTGGTCGGCGCGGTCGCCGAGTCCTGGGGCATCACGTACCGGCGCGACCTGAAGACCGTGTGGTTCCGGCTCCTGGCCGGCCCGCGGGACCGCCCCTACGGCCCGCCGGACCGGTTCTCCCACCACGACATGGAGCTACAGCACGGCCTGCGGGCCGCCGAGCTGCTGGCCCCCGCGCCCGCCCGGCGGTCCCCGGCCCGGCGCAGCGAAGCGGACTGGATCAACCACGGCGCCCTGTCCTTCCTCGCGGAGGCCTCCGACCTGCTGTCCGGCCAGCTCGACGAGGAACAGGTGGCGCTGCTCGCCGCCCAGCTGGTCGTACCGCGCCTCGCCGACTGGTGCGCGGTCTGGCTGCACGGCGACGCCGCCAGGGAGACGACGGGCGGGCCGCAGCGCCTCGCCCGCGTGTGGCATTCCAACGAGAGCCGCATCGACGCGCTGCGCATGGCCCTGGAGAAGGAACCGCCGTCCATGCCCGAGCCCGGCCCGCAGCGGGACGGCGCCGGGGCCGCGGTGCCCTGGCCCTGGCCCCAGGAACCGAGCGGGTACGGGCCGGGCGGCGCCGCGCTGGCCTGCCGGCTGGTGACCGGCGGCCGCGACCACGGCACGCTGCTGATCGGGCGGGCCGGACTGATGCGCTTCCCCGACGAGGTCGTGGGCCTGATAGAAGACCTGACCCGCCGGGTCGCCCGCGCCGTCGCCACGGCGCGCGCGTACCGCAACCAGGAGCGGATCAGCCAGGTGCTGCAACGCCGCCTGCTGCCCAGGGGCCGGCCCGCCGTCCCCGGCATGGAGTCCTCCGTCGTGTACGAACCGCGCGAGGGCGCCTGGGCGGGCGGCGACTTCTGGGACCTGTTCGACGCCGGGAACGGGCGCTGGTGCTTCGCGCTCGGCGACGTCTGCGGCAGCGGCCCGGAAGCCGCGGCGGTCACCGGCCTCGCCCGCCCCGTCCTGCGGCTGCTGGCCCGCGACGGGTTCGGCGTCGGGGAGGTGCTGGACCGGCTCAACAAGACCATGGCGCGCGAGGCCGCGGACTCGGTGGCGGCCGTCACCGCCGCGCTCGCCGCGGCGGGCAGCGGCCTCGACCCCTCCGTGGAACTGCGCGCCGAGGGCGAGCAGACCCGCTTCCTGTCCCTCCTGTACGGCGAGATCGAGCCCCGCGCCGACGGCGCGGCGGGCGTGCGGTGCACCCTGGCGAGCGCCGGGCACCCGCTGCCGCTGGTCCTCGGCACGAACGGCGCGGTACGGGTCGCCGCGGCGCCGCAGATGCTGGTCGGAGTGGTGGAGGACACGTCGTACGAGTCCGAGTCGTTCGACCTGGCCCCCGGCGAGACGCTGCTGTGCGTCACGGACGGGGTGACCGAGCGGCGCTGCGGCCACCTGCTGTTCGACGACGATGACGGCCTGGCCGGCCACCTCGGCGCCTGCACCGGCCTGGGCGCCACCGCGGTCGCCGAGCACATCCGGCGGGCGGTGCACGAGTTCGCCGCCACACCGCCGGACGACGACCTGGCGCTGCTGGTGCTCCAGGCGACGGGGCGGCGGTAGCGGGCGGGACCTCCCGGGGGCGGCTGCGGGCAGGCGGTGCTTCGTACCGGCCGCCCGCAGGGGCTGCCCGCCCGATGCCGGACAATGGAAGACATGCCTTCCGCACTCCCCGACGGTGAGCCCATGCCCGAAGACGGGGCACTGCCCGGTCACGCCCTGACCGGCGCGTCCACCCGGCCGCTCGGGTTCTACCTGCACGTGCCGTACTGCGCGACGCGCTGCGGCTACTGCGACTTCAACACGTACACGGCCACCGAGCTGCGCGGCTCGGGCGGCGCCCTCGCCTCGCGGGAGAACTACGCGGACACCGTCGCCGAGGAGATCCGCCTCGCCCGCAAGGTGCTCGGCGACGACCCGCGGCCGGTCGAGACGGTGTTCGTCGGCGGCGGCACGCCGACCCTGCTCCCGGCCGCCGACCTCGGGCGGATGCTCGCCGCGATCCGGGACGAATTCGGGCTGGCGGACGGCGCGGAGATCACCACCGAGGCCAACCCGGAGTCCGTCGACCCGCGCTACCTGGCCGAACTGCGCGCGGCGGGCTTCAACCGGGTCTCCTTCGGCATGCAGAGCGCCCGGCAGCACGTCCTGAAGATCCTGGACCGTACGCACACGCCGGGCCGCCCCGAGGCCTGCGTCGCCGAGGCGCGCGCGGCGGGCTTCGAGCACGTCAACCTCGACCTGATCTACGGCACGCCCGGCGAGTCGGACGACGACTGGCGGGCCACGCTGGACGCGGCGCTCGGCGCCGCGCCCGACCATGTGTCCGCGTACGCGCTGATCGTCGAGGAAGGCACCCAGCTGGCCCGCCGCATCCGGCGCGGCGAGGTGCCGATGACCGACGACGACGTGCACGCGGACCGCTACCTGATCACGGAGGAGGCCATGGCCGCGGCCGGCTTCCACTGGTACGAGGTCTCGAACTGGGCCACCACGGACGCGGGCCGCTGCCGCCACAACGAGCTGTACTGGACCGGCGCGGACTGGTGGGGCGCCGGCCCCGGCGCGCACAGCCACGTCGGCGGCGTCCGCTGGTGGAACGTGAAGCACCCCGGCGCGTACGCGCAGGCCCTCGGCGAGGGCCGGTCGCCCGGCGCGGGCCGCGAGATCCTGTCCGACGAGGACCGCCGCGTGGAACGCATCCTCCTCGAACTCCGCCTCGCCGCCGGCTGCCCCCTCGACCTCCTCGCCCCGGCGGGCGCGAAGGCCGCCGCCCGCGCCCTCGCCGACGGCCTCCTGCAGCCCGCCCCGTACGAGGCGGGCCGCGCCGTCCTGACCCTGCGGGGGCGGCTGCTGGCGGACGCGGTGGTGCGGGATCTGGTGGACTGATCACCCGGCCGGGTGAAGGGCGGGCGTAGCCCCGGCCGGGCCCTCCGGTGCGTCCCTAGGCTGCGGTCCGCGTACGTGGGATGCGGAGGGGCACGGGATGGACGATGTGGACGGTCGGCCGGTCACCGGCGTGGTCGAGTTCTTCCGGCGGCTGGAGGTTCCGGAGGGATGCAGGAAGGAACTCCTCTGGGGCGAGATCCTGATTTCGCCGGGACCTGACCGCGCCCACGACGACATCGTCGCGTCCGTAGCGGAGCAGATCCCGTACGAGCGCCGGCACCGTCAACGGACGCCGGGCGTCCCGTCCCCGCGGGAAGGGAGCGAGCCGCAGCCGCCGGTCCCGCACCCCCTCGTCGCCTTCTACAGGGGCCTTGAGGTTCCCGAGGGATACAAGGCGGAGCTTCTGCGGGGGGAGATCGTGCTGTCGGGCGGGCCCGGTGCGGTCCACCACCGGGGCGTCGAAAGCGTCCCGGACCGCGCCCCGGAGGGGTGCTGGGAGTACCTGCGGATTGTGGACGCCGGGATTCCCGAAGAGGTCAGCGAGCCGCAGTCGGACCTGGTGGTCCTGGAGTGCGGTGCCGGACCCGCGTCCGGGCGGCTCATGCCGTCCGAGGTGGTCACGATGCTCGTCGAGGTCGTCTCCCGGACCAGCGCCGACCGCGACTACCGCGTCAAGCGCAATATCTACGCCGCGGGCAGAATCCCCGCCTACCTGATCATCGACCCCCTCATGGCCCGGTGTGTCCTGCTCACCGAGCCCACCGGCAGCGGCGACGACGCCGACTATGCGGTGCAGCGCACCACCGAGTTCGGCGCCCCCGTCCCGCTGGACCTGCTCGGCGTCGATCTGGACACCAGCGGGTTCCGGACGCTGACCGGCCTCAGCCCTCACTCCCACCCGTAACAAAATCGATCAACTCCTCCACCCGCCCCAGCAACGCCGGCTCCAGGTCCTTGTACGAGTGGACGTGGGAGAGGATGTGCTGCCACGCGGCCCCGGTGTTCTCGGGCCAGCCCAGGGCCCGGCACACGCCCGTCTTCCAGTCCTGGCCGCGGGGGACGGACGGCCAGGCCGGGATGCCGGCCGAGGACGGCTTCACCGCTTCCCAGATGTCGATGTACGGGTGGCCGACGACCAGGACGTCCTGGCCGGTGACCGACGCCGCGATGCGGGACTCCTTCGAGCCGGGGACCAGGTGGTCGACGAGGACGCCGAGGCGGGCGTCCGGGCCGGGGGAGAAGGACCGGACGATCGCGGGGAGGTCGTCGACGCCTTCGAGGTATTCGACGACGACGCCCTCGATGCGCAGGTCGTCGCCCCAGACGCGTTCGACCAGTTCGGCGTCGTGGCGCCCTTCCACGTAGATGCGCCCGGCGCGGGCGACCCGTGCGCGGGCGCCGGGGACGGCCAGCGAGCCGGACGCCGTACGGGCCGGACCGCGCGCGGCGGGCCGGGCCGCGGGCCTCACGAGGGTGACGGGTCTGCCGTCCAGGAGGAAGCCGCGCGCGGTCATCGGGAAGACCCGGTGCTTGCCGAAGCGGTCTTCGAGGGTGACGGTCGGCCCCTCGGCGGTCTTCTCGCAGCGGATGACCGCACCGCAGAACCCGGTGACGGCCTCCTCCACGACGAGGTCCGTCTCCGCCTCGACCTCGGGGGCCGGCTGCTGCTTCTTCCACGGCGGGGTCAGGTCCGGGCCGTACTCTCTGCTGCGCATCCGACAGACGATAAGAAGGGATGGCCGGTCAGCGCCGCGACACGCCGAAGCGTCGGCTCAGCGCGTCGCGTTGGTCACGGACGAATCGGGCATCCACGACAGCACCGTGCCCGGGTACGTACACCGCGTCCTCCCCGCCGAGGGCCAGCAGCCGGTCCAGGGCGGCCGGCCACCGGCCGGGGATCGCGTCCGGCCCGGCCTGCGGCTCGCCGGACTCCTCGACCAGGTCGCCGCAGAAGACGACTTCGGGCGAGCCGTGCGTGCCGGGGACGAGGACGACCAGGTCGTGCGCGGTGTGGCCGGGGCCGACGTTGGCGAGTAGCACCTGCCGGTCGCCGAGGTCGAGGGTGCGCTCGCCGGAGATCAGGTGGTGCGGGCGCACGAGGAGGTCGGCGGCCTCCGCCGCGGCGTCCGGGTCCACGCCGTACGCCACCGCGTCGCGCCGCAGGTCGTCCTGGGCGCGCGGCAGGTACTCGTCGAGTCCGGCCGCGCCGAAGACCTGGACGCCCGCGAACGCCGCGGTGCCCAGCACGTGATCGAAGTGGGGATGGGTCAGCGCGACATGTGTCACGTTCCGTCCCGTGATGTCGCGCAGCTGCCGGCGCAGCTCGGCGCCGTCCCGGATCGTGGCGCCGGTGTCGACGATCAGCACGCCGGCCGACCCGACGACGGCACCGACCGTCTCGTCCCAGCCGGACATCCGGCGGCGCCCGACCCCCGTGCCGAGCCGTTCCCACCCGGCCTCTTCCCAAGTCGTACGCATACCGAGACGCTAGCCGTATCGCGATACCGTTGCCCGCCGGACCGGGTGTTCCCGGGCATCCGCCGGTGCCCGTGGCGGGCCTCCGGGGCGGCGCCGGGCGCAACCCCGGTACCGCCGCCCTTGCCCTGCCCGTGTGACCCGGCCGTACACTTGGTCAGGGTCTGGCACTCGGACCTGATGAGTGCCAGGGAAGACGACCCGGAAGAACCCGGCCGCGCGCCGGTGACACGGCCGGACTGGAGGTGTGCGCGATGCTCAGTGAACGCAGACTCGAAGTGCTGCGCGCCATCGTCCAGGACTATGTCGGGACCGAGGAGCCGGTCGGCTCCAAGGCGCTGACACAGCGGCACCAGCTCGGTGTCTCCCCCGCCACGGTCCGCAACGACATGGCCGCGCTGGAGGACGAGGGCTTCATCGCCCAGCCGCACACGAGCGCCGGGCGCATCCCCACGGACAAGGGCTACCGCCTCTTCGTCGACAAGCTGGCGGGCGTCAAGCCGCTTTCCAGCCCGGAGCGGCGCGCCATCCAGAACTTCCTGGACGGCGCCGTCGACCTGGACGACGTGGTGGGCCGTACGGTGCGGCTGCTGGCGCAGCTGACCCGGCAGGTCGCCGTCGTGCAGTACCCGTCGCTGACCCGGTCCACGGTGCGGCACGTGGAGCTGCTGTCGCTGGCACCGGCCCGGCTGATGTTGGTCCTGATCACGGACACCGGCCGTGTCGAGCAGCGCATGGTGGACTGCCCGGCGCCGTTCGGCGAGACCTCCTTGGCGGACCTGCGGGCGCGGCTGAACAGCCGCGTGGTCGGGCGGCGGTTCACGGACGTGCCGCAGCTCGTGCAGGATCTCCCGGAGTCCTTCGAACAGGAGGACCGGGGCACGGTCTCGACAGTTCTGTCGGTGTTGCTGGAAACTCTGGTGGAGGAAACCGAAGAGCGGCTGATGATCGGCGGTACCGCCAATCTCACGCGCTTCGGGCACGATTTCCCACTGACCATCCGGCCGGTGCTGGAGGCCCTTGAGGAGCAGGTGGTGCTTCTCAAACTGCTCGGGGAGGCCAAGGACTCCGGCATGACCGTACGCATCGGGCATGAGAATGCCCATGAGGGCCTGACTTCCACATCGGTCGTCGCGGTCGGCTACGGTTCGGGCGACGAGGCAGTCGCCAAACTCGGCGTGGTCGGACCGACCCGCATGGACTACCCCGGAACGATGGGAGCGGTACGCGCAGTGGCACGTTACGTCGGACAGATCCTCGCGGAGTCGTAAGTGGCCACGGACTATTACGCGGTCCTGGGCGTACGACGCGATGCCTCGCAGGACGAGATCAAGAAGGCTTTCCGGCGGCTGGCCCGTGAGCTGCACCCGGATGTGAACCCGGACCCGAAGACCCAGGAGCGGTTCAAGGAGATCAACGCCGCTTACGAGGTGCTGTCGGACCCGCAGAAGAAGCAGGTCTACGACCTCGGCGGCGACCCCCTCTCGCAGGCGGGTGGCGGCGGCGGGGCCGGCGGCTTCGGTGCGGGCTTCGGCAACTTCTCCGACATCATGGACGCGTTCTTCGGCACGGCGTCGCAGCGCGGGCCGCGCTCGCGCACGCGGCGCGGCCAGGACGCGATGATCCGGCTGGACGTCGAGCTGGACGAGGCGGCCTTCGGCACCACCAAGGACATCCAGGTGGACACCGCCGTCGTCTGCACGACCTGTTCGGGCGAGGGCGCGGCGCCGGGCACCTCGGCGCAGACCTGTGACATGTGCCGCGGCCGCGGTGAGGTCTCGCAGGTCACCCGGTCCTTCCTGGGCCAGGTCATGACCTCGCGGCCGTGCCCGCAGTGCCAGGGCTTCGGTACGGTCGTGCCGACCCCGTGCCCGGAGTGCGCCGGTGACGGCCGCATCCGCTCGCGCCGTACGCTCACGGTCAAGATCCCGGCCGGTGTGGACAACGGCACGCGCATCCAGCTCGCGGGCGAGGGCGAGGTCGGCCCCGGCGGCGGCCCGGCCGGCGACCTGTACGTGGAGATCCACGAACTGCCGCACCCGACGTTCCAGCGGCGCGGCGACGACCTGCACTGCACGGTCACGATCCCGATGACGGCGGCGGCGCTGGGCACCAAGTGCCCGCTGGAGACGCTGGACGGCGTGGAGGAGATCGACATCCGGCCAGGGACGCAGTCCGGCCAGTCGATCCCGCTGCACGGCCGCGGCGTCACGCACCTGCGCGGCAACGGGCGCGGCGACCTCATCGTGCACGTCGAGGTCATCACCCCGTCGAAGCTGGACGCGGAGCAGGAGGAGCTGCTGCGGCGGCTCGCCAAGCTGCGCGGCGAGGAACGCCCGACGGGACAGTTCCAGCCGGGGCAGCAGGGGCTGTTCTCGCGGTTGAAGGACGCGTTCAACGGGCGGTAGCGGCTGTTCTGCCGGGGGTCCGGGGGTTGTCCCCCGGGCAGGCGCAGTCGGCCGGGGCAGCAAGGGCTGTTCTCGCGGTTGAAGGATGCGTTCAACGGGCGGTAGCGGCCCGTACGGACATACGGCGGCGGCCGGGCTCACCAGCCCGGCCGCCGTTCCCGTTGTCCACCGCGCTGCCGTACGGTGTTCGCGCCCGAAGTGCCCTGATCGCCCGGCCTGTTTGATCTTGGTGCGTACGGCCCCGGTTCGGGGCCCGGCGTGCGGCGTGACACGATGTGGTCATGCCCACAGCGCTGACCGATCTCTGCCGCTATCCGATCGCGCAGGCCCCCATGGCAGGCGGCGTCGCCCGCCCGGAGCTGGCCGCCGCCGTCTGCGGAGCCGGCGGGCTCGGCTTCCTGGCCGCCGGGTACAAGACGGCGGACGGCATGTACCAGGAGATCAAGCAGCTGCGCGGGCTCACCGACCGCCCCTTCGGCGTCAACCTCTTCATGCCGCAGCCCTCGCTCGCCGACAACGCGGCCGTCGAGGTCTACCGCGAGCAGCTGGCGGGCGAGTCGGCCTGGTACGAGACCCCGCTGGACGACATCGACCCGTACGGCGGCGCCGACGACGGATACGAGGCGAAGCTCGCGATCCTGCGCGAGGACCCGGTGCCGGTCGTCTCGTTCCACTTCGGCTGTCCGTCCCGCGCGGTCCTCGACGGCTTCGCCAAGGTCGGTACGTACACGATCGTGACCGCCACCACGGCGGCCGAGGCACAGGCCGCGCAGTGGTCCGGCGCCGACGCGGTCTGCGTGCAGGGCGTCGAGGCCGGCGGCCACCAGGGCACCCACCGCGACGACCCGCAGGCCGACGGCACCGGCGCCGGGTTCGGGCTGCTGTCGCTGATCGCGCAGGTGCGCGAGGCGGTGCAGATACCGATCATCGCGGCGGGCGGCCTGATGCGCGGCTCGCAGATCGCCGCGGCGCTGGCGGCGGGCGCGGCGATGGCGCAGCTCGGTACGGCGTTCGTGGTCACCCCGGAGTCCGGCGCCAACGCGCTGCACAAGCAGGCGATGACCAACCCCCTGTTCACCCGCACCGAGCTGACTCGGGCCTTCTCCGGGCGCCCGGCCCGCGGCCTGGTGAACCGCTTCCTGCGCGAGCACGGCCCGTACGCCCCGGCCGCCTACCCGGCCGTGCACCACCTCACCTCGGGCCTGCGCAAGGCCGCCGCCAAGACCGGCGACGCCCAGGGCATGGCGCTGTGGGCGGGCCAGGGGCACCGGATGGCGCGGCAGCTCCCGGCCGGGCAGCTGGTCGAGGTGCTGATGGCCGAACTGGAGGCGGCGCGCGCCGGGTTGACCGTGGGGGACGCGCACGAGTCCGGTCCGGCGGAGAACCACCTGCCCGGTACGGGGCTGCCGGGCGAGCTGGGAGGTGCGCTGTGACGGCGCCGGTCTTCCTCGTCGAGGACGTCCCGGGGCCGGGCGAGACCGTCCTGGACGGGCCCGAGGGGCGGCACGCGGTCTCCGTACGGCGGCTTCGCGCGGGCGAGCCCGTGGTGCTGACGGACGGGCGGGGCAGCGGCGCGGTGGGCGTGGTGCGGGCGGCCGAGGGCAAGGACCGGCTGGTCGTCGAGGTGACCGGGGCGCAGGTCGAGCCGGAGCCGTCGCCCCGGATCACCGTCGTGCAGGCTCTGCCCAAGGGTGACCGCGGCGAACTGGCCGTGGAGACCATGACGGAGACCGGTGTGGACGCCATCGTCCCGTGGGCCGCGTCCCGTTGCATCACGCAGTGGAAGGGCGAGCGGGCCGCGAAGTCCCTCGCCAAGTGGCGCAACACGGCCCGTGAGGCGGGCAAGCAGGCACGTCGGCTGCGCTTTCCCGAGGTCGCCGACCTGATGTCGACCAAGCAGGTCGCGGCGCTGCTGTCGGAGGCGGACTTCGCCGCCGTACTGCACGAGGACCGCGACGCGGGCAGCGCGCCGCTGGCGGCCGCCGAACTGCCGTCGAGCGGCCGGATCGTGCTCGTGGTCGGCCCCGAAGGCGGGGTGTCGCCGGAGGAGTTGGCGGCGTTCGAGGAGTCGGGCGCCAAGGCGTACCGGCTCGGGTGGAGCGTGCTGCGGACGTCCACGGCGGGTACGGCGGCCACGGCGCTGCTGTTGGGCCGTACGGGCCGCTGGAGCTGACCGGACGCCAGGCGCCGCAGGACACGCGCCGGGGCGCGTCGGGACAGGTCCGGACGTGACCGCACGTGTCAGAACCGGGGCAGCGGCGGGGCAGCGGCGTACGTGACGCCGCGGCCCCGCCGTCCCACAGGCCGCCGGATCAGACCAGCTCCGCCTGGAGGGTGATGTTCTTGACACCGGCCAGCGCCTGGCTCACCGGGCAGTTCTTCTTCGCGTCCTCGGCCGCGGCCTGGAAGTCCTCCTCGGACAGGCCGGGCACGCTGGCCTTGACGGTCAGCACGATGCCGGTGATGCCCTCGCCGGGCTGGAAGGTCACGTCGGCCTGGGTGTCCAGCGCCGCGACGGTGTAGCCCTTGCCCGCGAGGCCGTGCGAGAAGGCCATCGAGTAGCAGGACGAGTGGGCCGCCGCGATCAGCTCCTCGGGGCTGGTGACGCCGTTCGGCTGCTCGGCGCGGGCCGGCCAGTTCACGTCGAACGTGCCGACGTTGGAGGAGGCGAGGGCGACGCTGCCCTTGCCCTCCATGAGGTTGCCTTCCCAGTGGGTGGCGGCGGTGCGGGTGGTTGCCATGGTGGACGACTCCTGATGTGGGCGGACGACGGTCTGTGCTGGATCAGCTTAGTGAAACCGGTGGCGCGCACACTGGCCGAGCCGTGGCTGTTGGTCCGGCCGCGGCGGTGGGAGGCTGCCGGACATGGGGGCCATAGGGCGCTTACGAGACGTACGGCACGGGCGGGCCCGGCACGCGCGGACCGGCCGGTGCCGGTTCGGCGGGGCGCGGCGCGGCAGGCTGCTGGCGGTGGTGGGCGCCGCGGGCGCCGCGATCGTCGGCGTGTCCGCGTGCGAGCCGGCCGGCGGTCTGAACACCTCGGCGATCGCCGTCACCACCGACCAGGCGGGCACGCGGGCGCTGGTGGCGGCCGGTGTCAACGTGAGCTGGCTGAGCTGTACGGCGACACTCCGGGGGGACCAGCGGGCCACCGCCAACCCGACGGCCACCGCGACCCGGAAGGCGGTCGCCACCGTCGACTGCCAGGGCCAGACCGCCCACGGCAGCAAGATCACCATCACCGGCTGGGTCACCTCCGGAGTCGACGGCCGCTGCGTACGTGGCCGGCTGACCGCGCGCGTCGCCGGACAGGTCGTCTTCCGGGTGGGCGTGCTCGGCGACTGCGATGCGGACGAGCCGACCGGCACCTCGCGGCCGACCGTCACCCACACGGTCCAGCCACCCAGCAGCGGTCACACGTCCGAGCACCCGCCGTACACCCCGCCCGTCACGGTCACCGTCACGGCCCAGCCGTCCCACCCCGACCCGGATCCCGACCCGGACCCGTCACCCAGCGACACCTGCACGGACGACTCGCACGACCACGACGGTCAGGGCGACGGCCACGACGGTCAGGGCAACCACGACGACCACGGCAACCACGACGGGCAGGACGGCGGTCAGGACGGCGGCCACGACGGCCAAGGCGACCACCAGGACCAGCACCCCACCTGGGCGGCAGAACACTGACCACCACCGCCCCGCCGGCCACCTCCCCACCAGCAACCGTGGCAACTCCCGCCCCGGCCGCATCACCCCGCACGGGCGGACCGGTAACATCCGGTCCCGTAGACGTGATGGTGACGCGACACGGCGCGGTACGGGCGGGCTCCGGACGAACGGGCCGCCGGATACCGGCCGACGACCCGGGAGGAGCCCACCGGTGGCGGGAGAACCGCAGGCCGATTGCCTGTTCTGCAAGATCGTGGCCGGCGAGGTGCCCGCGACGATCGTGCGGGAGACCGAGACGACCCTGGCGTTCCGGGACATCAGCCCGCAGGCGCCGACGCACGTCCTGGTCATTCCCAAGGTGCACTACGCCAACGCCGGCGAGCTGGCCGCTGCCGAGCCGCGGATCGCCGGTGAGGTGCTGAGCGAGGCCGCCGCCGTGGCCGGGGACGAGAAGGTCGACTCGACCGGCTACCGGATCATCTTCAACACCGGTCCGGGCGCCGGGCAGACCGTCTTCCACGCCCACGCGCACGTGCTGGGCGGCCGCGACCTCCAGCGCCTGGTCTGACCGGACCGGAAGCCGCCGCACCGTGTCCGTACGCGAGTTCGTCGTCCTCGGCACCGCCAGCCAGGTGCCCACCCGGCACCGCAACCACAACGGCTATGTGCTGCGCTGGGACGGCGAGGGCATCATGTTCGACCCCGGCGAGGGCACCCAGCGGCAGCTGCTGCGTGCCGGGGTCGCCGCCCACGACCTCAACCGGATCTGCGTCACGCACTTCCACGGCGACCACTCGCTGGGCCTCGCCGGGGTCATCCAGCGCATCAACCTCGACCGGGTGCCGCACCCGGTCACCGCGCACTACCCGGCGAGCGGCCAACGCTTCTTCGACCGGCTGCGGTACGCCACCGCCTACCGCGAGACGGTGCGGCTGGCCGAGGAGCCGGTGGCCGCCGACGGGGTGCTCGCCCGTACCCCGTCGTACGTCCTGGAGGCCCGCAAGCTCTCCCACCCGGTCGAGTCGTACGGCTACCGCCTCATCGAGCCGGACGGGCGCCGGATGCTGCCGGAGCGGCTCGCCGCGCACGGCATCGCCGGGCCGGACGTCGGGCGGCTCCAGCGCGACGGCGTGCTGAACGGCGTCACCCTCGACGAGGTCAGCGAGGTCCGGCGGGGCCAGCGCTTCGCCTTCGTGATGGACACCCGGCTGTGCGACGGGGTGCACGCGCTCGCCGAGGGCTGCGATCTGCTCGTCATCGAGTCGACGTTCCTCGACGAGGACGCGCGGCTGGCCGCCGACCACGGCCACCTGACGGCGGGCCAGGCGGCGCGCGCCGCCGCCGAGGCGGGCGTGCGCCATCTGGTCCTCACCCACTTCTCCCAGCGCTATGCGGACCCGGGGGAGTTCGAGCGCCAGGCGCGGGCGGCCGGTTTCGCGGGCGAACTGACCATCGCCCGCGATCTGATGCGCGTGCCGGTCCCCAAGCGCACCTGAGGACCGCGCACGCACCGCCCGCGGGTCAGGGCAGGAAGTACATCGGGTTCGGCAGCTTGAACGTCTTGTCGCCGTAGCCGCCGTTCAAGTCGCTGTACTGGTCGCCGAAGTTGGCGACGATGTTGTAGCCCTGCGACTCGATGTGCTTGCGGGTGCCCGCCTTGAACTCGACCGTCGAGCACTTGGCGCCGCACGGCAGGTAGGCCGGCGGGTTCTTCTTGTCCTTCAGGTAGACGTGCTTGCGGTCGAGCGGGACGCCGTAGCCGACGTTCTTCAGGTTGCGCACGCTCCACTCGCGCTGCGCCTCCTTGCGGCCGGTGACGAAGAAGACCTCGTACCCCTTGCCGTGCGCCCAGTTGACCAGGCGGTCCATGCCGAAGACCGGGGCCATGTCGGTGCTCGCCAGGTACTTGTCCTGGGCCGCCTCGGTGTGGTGGAAGCCGACCTGGAGCTCGTAGTTGTACGTCAGCAGCGTCGTGTCGTCCATGTCCAGGACGATGGCGGGCTTCTTGCCGTGGTGGTGCTTGGCGGCGGACTTGGCCAGGTAGCGGCGGGCGGAGTCCGTGATGCCGCGCATCTGCTTGGCGTAGTTGCTGCGGGGCGAGGCGTAGTGCTGCCCGTCCGCGGTCACCGTGTCGCCGTAGTACGCCTTGATCCGGTCCTGTACCTGGGTGAGGTTCGGGATCTCCTTGTCCGTACGCGGTACGGAGTGCTCGGCGGTGGCCTGGCCGACGCCGAACGCCGCGGTGCCGGCGACGACCACGGTGGCGGCCGCGGCGCCGAGGCGGACACGGCGGCGGGTGAGGAGGGGGTGGCGCATGTGCTGCTCCTAGGTGAACCGGTGGGGGCCACTCAGGTTTAACAGAGCGTTTATGTGGACATCTACGCGCGAAGATTCAATGGTTGGTAAAGGCTGGCCGGAATCGCCGGAATGGCCGGTTACGTTCGGCTGCCTGGCGGCATCCGGCCGGGCTTCGCGCCGGCGCCGGACATACCCATTGACACCGCTCCCGCCCCGTACCTACCGTCCGTCTCCATGGACGGACAGCGTCTGCATACGGAAACCCATCCGACGCACCTTGAGCCGCAGCCGCAGCGCTCCCCGCAGCCGCAGCAGCCCTCCGCGGCCTCCACCACCGGCACCGCCTCCACCACCCGCCGCAGCGCCCCCGCCACCCCCACCACCATCACCGCGATCCGTCTCACCCCCATCCTCGTGGCCGACCCGCCCCTGCTGAACACCCAAGGCGTCCACCAGCCGTACACCCCCCGCCTGATCGTCGAAGTGACCACGGCGGGCGGCGCGACCGGCCTCGGCGAGACCTACGGCGACACGAAGTACCTCGACCTCGCGCGGCCCCTGGCCGACGCCCTGACCGGCCGCCAGGTCACGGACCTGAACGCCCTGCCGCGCCTCGCGGCCGAGGTCTGCGGCGACTCCACGGCGGCCACCGGGGCCGACGACGTCACCGCGGGCGGCCTGCGCGGTGTACAGACCGCGGACAAGCTGCGGCTGTCCGTCCTCTCCGGCTTCGAGGTCGCCTGCCTGGACGCCTGGGGCCGGCTCGCCGGTCTGCCCGTCCATGCCCTGCTCGGCGGCAAGGTCCGCGACCGCGTCGACTACAGCGCCTACCTCTTCTACCGCTGGGCCGGACACCCCGGCGGCCGCGGCGGACCCGACGAAGGGGGCGGACCCGACGACTGGGGCGCTGCCCTCGACCCGCCCGGCATCGTCGCCCAGGCCCGCCGCTTCCGTGACACGTACGGCTTCCGCTCCTTCAAGCTCAAGGGCGGTGTCTTCGAGCCCGCCCAGGAGATCGCCGCGGTACGGGCCCTGGCCGCCGCCTTCCCCGGCCACCCCCTGCGCCTCGACCCGAACGGCGCCTGGAGCGTCCCCACGTCCATCGAGGTCGCCCGCGAACTGCAGGACGTCCTCGAATACCTGGAGGACCCCACCAGCACCACCGCCCACATGGCCGAGGTCGCCGCCCGTACGGACCTGCCGCTCGCCACGAACATGTGCGTGACCACCTTCGCCGAGATCCGGGAGGCGTTCACCCGGGACGCCGTCCAGGTCGTCCTCTGCGACCACCACTACTGGGGCGGCCTGCGCAACACCCGCGAACTCGCCGCCGTCTGCCGCGCCTTCGGCGTCGGCCTGTCCATGCACTCCAACACCCACCTGGGTATCAGCCTCGCCGCCATGACCCACGTCGCCGCGACCGTCCCCGGCCTCGATCACGCCTGCGACACCCATTACCCCTGGCAGCGGGAGGACGTCCTGACCGAACGCCTCGCCTTCACGGACGGCGCGCTGCCGGTGTCCGACGCCCCGGGCCTCGGTGTCACCCTGGACCGCGACCGCCTGGCGGCCCTCCACGAGCGCTGGCTCGCCGACGACGGCACGCTGCGCGACCGCGACGACGCGGCGGCGATGCGGGCGGCCGACCCGGAATGGGTGGTGCCGGAGGTGCCGCGCTGGTGAACGGCGCGTCGCGGCCGGTGACGCGCGGGCGCTCCGGGTGCCGGGGACGCGTACCGTATTCATCCCGTACGTGATCTTTGGAGGGAGCTGTCCCGATGGCACAGGAAGTGCGTGGCGTCATCGCGCCGGGCAAGAACGAGCCGGTGCGGCTGGAGACGATCCTGGTGCCGGACCCCGGACCGGGCGAGGCCGTGGTGAAGGTGCAGGCGTGCGGAGTGTGCCACACGGACCTGCACTACAAGCAGGGCGGGATCAACGACGAGTTCCCGTTCCTGCTGGGGCACGAGGCGGCGGGCGTCGTGGAGTCCGTCGGGGCGGGCGTGACCGATGTGGCGCCCGGGGACTTCGTGGTGCTGAACTGGCGAGCGGTGTGCGGAAAGTGCCGGGCATGCCGGCGCGGACGGCTGGAGTACTGCTTCGACACGCACAACGCGCGGCAGAAGATGACGCTGAAGGACGGCACCGAGCTGACGCCCGCGCTCGGCATCGGCGCGTTCGCGGACAAGACCCTCGTCGCGGCGGGGCAGTGCACCAAGGTCGACCCCGAGGTGTCCCCGGCCGTGGCCGGGCTGCTGGGCTGCGGCGTGATGGCCGGCATCGGCGCGGCGATCAACACCGGCGAGGTGGGCCGCGGCGACAGCGTCGCGGTCATCGGCTGCGGCGGCGTCGGTGACGCGGCGATCGTCGGCGCCCGGCTGGCCGGCGCGTCCCGGATCATCGCCGTGGACGTGGAGGACCGCAAGCTCTCCATGGCCAAGACCATGGGCGCCACCCACACCGTCAACTCGCGCGCCGCCGACCCCGTCGAGGCGATCCGCGAGCTGACCGGCGGCTTCGGCGCCGACGTGGTGATCGACGCGGTCGGGCGCCCCGAGACGTACCGGCAGGCGTTCTACGCCCGCGACCTGGCCGGCACGGTCGTCCTGGTCGGCGTGCCGACGCCGGAGATGAAGCTGGAACTGCCGCTGCTGGACGTGTTCGGCCGCGGCGGCGCCCTGAAGTCGTCCTGGTACGGCGACTGCCTGCCGTCCCGCGACTTCCCGATGCTGATCGACCTGCACCAGCAGGGCCGCATCGACCTGGCGGGCTTCGTGACGGAGACCATCGGCATCGAGGACGTGGAGCACGCCTTCGAGCGGATGCACCAGGGCGACGTGCTGCGCTCGGTGGTGACGCTCTGATGGCGGCCCGCGTCGACCACCTCGTCACGTCCGGCACGTTCTCGCTGGACGGCGGCACCTGGGACGTCGACAACAACGTCTGGATCGTCGGCGACGACATCGAGGCCGTCGTCGTCGACGCCGCCCACGACGCCGACGCGATCTTCGACGCGCTCGACGGCCGGACGCTGCGCGCGATCATCTGCACGCACGCGCACAACGACCACATCGACGCGGCCCCGGCGCTCGCCGCCCGTACCGGCGCCCCCATCCACCTGCACCCGGACGACCTGCCGCTGTGGCGGCAGACCCACCCGGACCGGGCGCCGGAGGAGTCCCTGGCGGACGGCCAGGTGCTGACCATCGGAGGCGTCGACCTGACCGTGCTGCACACCCCCGGCCATGCGCCGGGCGCGGTCTGCCTGTACGCGCCGGACCTGGGGGAACACGGCACGGTGTTCACCGGCGACACCCTCTTCCAGGGCGGTCCCGGCGCCACCGGCCGGTCGTTCTCCGACTTCCCGACCATCGTCGGGTCGATCCGCGACCGGCTGCTGACGCTGCCCCCGCAGACCGAGGTCCGTACGGGGCACGGCGACGGCACGACGATCGGGGCCGAGGCCCCGCACCTGGACGAATGGGTGAAGCGGGGGCACTGAGCCCCCGGTCCGCCTCAGTCCGTGGCCGCCCGCTCCAGGATGCGGGCGGCCACGGCCGGCGAGTCCACGAGCGGGTGCAGGGCCATCGCGCGCAGCGCCGCGTCCCGGTCCTTGAACTCCGCGGCCTCGACCGTGGCCAGCTCGACGGCCTTGAGCTGGAGCATCAGCCCCAGCTGGTCCGCGCGCAGGGGCGCGCACGGCAGCGGTCGCGCGCCGTGCGCGTCCACCTCGCACACCGTCTCGATGATCGCCTCGGGCGCGAGCTGCGGCACGGTCGTACCGTTGCGCACGTTCAGGATGAGGCGCGCGTGCCGGTCGCCCGCGACGGCGCGCATGACGGCCAGCGCCACCTGGTCGTAGCCGCCGCCTTCCAGATCACAGGTGTCGCGCTGCCAGCCGCCGGACGCCTCCCGGCTGTCGGCCATGTACGTCTCCTCGCGCTCCTGCCGGGTGCGCTCCCAGAGCGCGTACGCCTCCTCGGGAGAGACGTCCCTCGCCGCTTCGAAGAAGCCGCCCTGCTGCTGGTCCAGGAACTCCCCGCGGGTCTCGGACACGCTCTGCACGGAGGCGAGCGTCTCGCGGCGGAAGTAGTAGTAGTGCAGGTATTCGTTGGGGATCGAGCCCAGCGCGCGCAGCCAGTCGGCGCCGAAGAGTTTCCCCTCCTCGAAGGAGGTGAGGGCGTCGGTGTCGGACAGCAGGGAACCCAGCAGGTCCGTGCCGTCCTCCGAGGTCAAGGAGCGCAGCCAGCCGAGGTGGTTGAGGCCGACGTAGTCGTACGCCACCCGGTCCGGATCGGCACCCGCGGCCCGCGCCGCGCGCCGCACCAGCCCGACGGGCGAATCACAGATGCCGATCACCCGCCCGCCCAGCACCTGCGACATCGCCTCGGTGACGATCCCGGCCGGATTGGTGAAGTTCACGACCCAGGCGTCCGGCGCGAGCGCCGCCACCCGCTCGGCGATCCGCAGCGCGACGGGCACCGTGCGCAGCCCGTACAGCACACCGCCCGCACCCACCGTCTCCTGGCCCAGCACACCCGCGTCCAGCGGAATCCGCTCGTCCGCGATCCGCCCCGCGGTGCCGCCGACCCGGATCGCGGAGAACACGAAGTCCGTACCGCGCAGCGCGTCGTCCAGGGACTCGGCGATCCGTACGCGCACCGGGGACGGCCGCCCCGGGCCGGTCCGCCGCTCGGCCTGCCGGGCGAGCACGGAGGCGATCACGGCCACCCGCCGCGGATCGGTGTCGTACAGCGTCACCTCGGATACGGCCTGCGCGGGATCGTCCAGCAGCGCGCGGTGCACGAGCGGTACCCGGAAACCCCCGCCGCCCAAAATCGTGAGCCTCATGGGCCGGAACGTACCGCAGCATCGGGCAGACTGGCGTCACGTGCACGGAAGAGAGGGGCAGGCACGGTGAGCACACACGATGTCCAGCGAACCACGGGCCACGGTCCGGCCGGCCACGTACCACCGGGCCCCGCACCCGCGCTCGACCCCCTGGCCGCCGTACGGGCCGACGCCGATCCGCCCACCGACGTCTACCTCACCGGCACGGTCTTCCTGGACATCATCTTCACCGGCCTGGACTCGGCCCCCGTACGCGGCACGGAGTCCTGGGCGCGCGGCATGGGCTCCAGCCCCGGCGGCGTCGCCAACATGGCCACCGCGCTGGCCCGCCTGGGCCTGCGCACCTCCCTCGCCGCGGCCTTCGGCGACGACATGTACGGCGAGTACTGCTGGGAGGCGCTGGAGCGGGGCGAACACGTCGACCTCTCGCTGTCCCGCACCGTCGCCGGCTGGCACTCGCCGGTCACCGTCTCCATGGCGTACGAGGGCGAGCGCACCATGGTCTCGCACGGCCACGAGGCGCCCAGCGGCCCCGCCCGCACCGCCTTCGACGGCAAGCACGCGCCGGGCTGCCCGCCGCCGTCCCGGGCCTGCGTCGCCTCGCTGACGCCCGGCAGCCCCGAGGGCTGGCTCGGCTGCGCCGCCCACCGCGGCAGCCGGATCTTCGCGGACGTCGGCTGGGACGACACCGGCCGCTGGGACCCGGCCGACCTCGCCGAACTGGAGCACTGCGAGGCCTTCCTGCCCAACGCGGAGGAGGCGATGCGCTACACCCGCCTGGACTGCCCGCGCGCCGCCGCCCGCAAGCTGGCCGACCTGGTGCCGGTCGCCGTGGTCACGCTGGGCGCCGAGGGCGCGTACGCGGTGGACGGGCGGACCGGCGAGACCGCCGAGGTGCCCGCCATCGCGGTGGAGGCCATGGACCCGACCGGCGCCGGCGACGTCTTCGTGGCGGGCTTCGTCACGGGCTCGCTGGCCGGCTGGCCGCTGGCCGACCGGCTCGCCTTCGCGGGACTGTCCGCCGCGCTGTCCGTACAGGAGTTCGGCGGGTCGCTGTCCGCGCCGGGCTGGGTGGAGATCGCGGCGTGGTGGCAGCGGGTGACGGCGGCGGAGGCGTACGGACGGACACCGCCCGCGCCCACTGACGGCGGCACCGCCCCCGCGGCCTGCGCCGAGAACGCGGCCGCGCTGCGCCGCCGCTACGCCTTCCTGGACGCGCTGCTGCCCACCGCCGCCCGCGCCTGGCCGCTGGCCCGCGCCCTGCCGACGCTGGGCTTCCGCCGCCCCGCGTGAACGGCCGGCCGACCCCACGTGAACGTCCGGCCACGCGCGGGACCCCCGGCTTTCGGCGGCCCGTCACCCGGGGAACACGGGAACAGGGGAACGCCGGAAAAGGCTTCGGGCTTGTCAGTGCACCGTCGTACCCTTGGTATCCCAAGGAGCCGAGCTACGGGGCACGCCCCCGCAGCGCAACGAATGGGGGATGAGCAGGCCACAGAGCCGGCCCATGACTCAGACACCTACACGACCGCAGGCGCACGCCCAGTTCACCGTCCCCGCCAAGCACCCGATGGTGACGGTCCTGGGGTCCGGGGACGCCCTGCTGCGCGTCATCGAGAACGCCTTCCCCGCCACCGACATCCACGTACGGGGCAACGAGATCCGGGCGACCGGCGACCCCGCGGAAGTGGCCCTGATCCAGCGCCTCTTCGACGAGATGATGCTGGTCCTGCGCACCGGCCAGCCGATGACGGAGGACGCGGTGGAGCGCTCCATCGCCATGCTGCGCTCCGCGGCGAACGGCGAGGGCGCGGCGAGCGAGACCCCCGCCGAGGTGCTCACCCAGAACATCCTGTCCAACCGCGGCCGCACCATCCGCCCCAAGACCCTCAACCAGAAGCGCTACGTCGACGCCATCGACCAGCACACGGTCGTCTTCGGCATCGGCCCCGCCGGCACCGGCAAGACCTACCTCGCCATGGCCAAGGCCGTCCAGGCCCTGCAGTCCAAGCAGGTCAACCGCATCATCCTGACCCGCCCCGCGGTCGAGGCCGGCGAACGCCTGGGCTTCCTGCCCGGCACCCTCTACGAAAAGATCGACCCGTACCTGCGCCCGTTGTACGACGCCCTGCACGACATGCTCGACCCGGACTCGATTCCGCGGCTGATGGCGGCGGGGACGATCGAGGTGGCGCCGCTCGCATATATGCGTGGCCGCGCGCAACCGATCTTCACGAACGTCCTGACTCCGGACGGCTGGCGCCCCATCGGCGATCTCCAGGTGGGCGATCTCGTCATAGGGTCGAACGGTGAGCCCACCCCCGTCCTCGGTGTCTATCCGCAGGGCGAGAAGGACATCTACCGCGTCACCGCACAGGACGGTTCCTGGACCCTGTGCTGCGGCGAGCACCTGTGGACGGTCCGCACCGCTTCGGACAAGCGCCGGGACAAGCCGTGGCGGGTCCTGGAGACCAAGGAGATGATCGGCAACCTCCGCGCGGCGCAGGCCCGCCGCTACGAGCTGCCGCTGCTCACCGCTCCGGTCTGCTTCCCCGAGCGCGCTGTTCCGCTGGACCCGTACGCGCTGGGCCTGCTGCTCGGTGACGGCTGCATCACAGGCAGCACGACGCCTTCGTTCTCCACCGATGACCCGGAACTGGCCACCGCTCTCGGCGCGGCGCTGCCCGGTGTGTCCGTCCGGCGGAAGAACGACGTCGACTACGTGCTCAACCGCGTCAAGGCGCCGGGCGACGTCGTAACGCTGGAGAACCCGGTCACGGGCGCTCTGCGGGCCCTGGATCTGCTCGGCACCAGGTCGTACTCGAAGTTCGTGCCGGACGACTACCTCCAGAACTCCGCCGAGGTCCGTCTCGCCGTCCTTCAGGGGCTGCTCGACTCCGACGGCGGCCCGGTGACCCAGGCCGACCGTACCTGCCGCATCCAGTACACGACGGCGTCGATCCTGCTCCGGGACGACATCATCGCGCTGGTCCAGTCGCTGGGCGGCGTCGCCTACAGCCGCCGCCGGGCGGCCGAGGGCCGGAGGCCGGGACGGGCGGGTGGTCGCGATGTCGCCCAGCGACTGGACGCGCACATCGTCGACATCCGTCTCCCCGAAGGCATCGAGCCCTTCCGCCTCGCCCGCAAGGCCGAGAAGTACCACGCGGCCGGGGGCGGCGGACGTCCGATGCGGTTCATCGACTCCATCGAGCCCGCGGGGCGCGAGGAAGCGGTGTGCATCCAGGTGGCGGCCGAGGACTCGTTGTACGTCACACAGGACTACCTGCTGACGCACAACACCCTCAACGACGCCTTCATCATCCTCGACGAGGCGCAGAACACCAGCCCCGAGCAGATGAAGATGTTCCTCACCCGGCTCGGGTTCGATTCGAAGATCGTCATCACCGGTGACATCACGCAGATCGACCTGCCGGGCGGTACGAAGAGCGGTCTGCGGCAGGTGCAGGAGATTCTGGAGGGGCTGGACGACGTGCACTTCTCGCGTCTCACCAGCCAGGACGTCGTCCGGCACAAGCTCGTCGGCCGTATTGTCGATGCGTACGAGAAGTACGACAGCCAAAACGGCAAGCGAACCTGAGAAACGAGAAGCAGCACTACATGTCGATCGACGTCAACAACGAGTCCGGTACGGACATCGACGAGCAGGCGATTTTGGACGTCGCCCGCTACGCCGTGGCCCGGATGCGCATCCACCCGCTCTCCGAGCTGTCGGTCATCGTCGTCGACGCCGACGCCATGGAACAGCTCCACATCCAGTGGATGGACCTGCCGGGTCCGACCGATGTCATGTCCTTCCCGATGGACGAGCTGCGTCCGCCGGCCAAGGACGACGAGGAGCCCCCGCAGGGGCTCCTCGGTGACATCGTGCTGTGCCCGGAGGTCGCCAAGAGGCAGGGCGAGGAGGCGCCGACGCAGCACAGCATGGACGAGGAGCTCCAGCTGCTGACCGTGCACGGCGTCCTGCACCTGCTCGGGTACGACCACGAGGAGCCCTCCGAGAAGGCCGAGATGTTCGGCCTCCAGGCGGCGATCGTCGACGGCTGGCGTGCCGAGCGCGGGCTGACGGGTCCGTCGCCGGCCCCGACCGTCACCTGACGGCGGGAGATCCGGTGACCACCCAGCTGATCGCGGTCGCGGTCCTCCTCGTCGTCGTCGCGTGGCTCGCGGCCTGCGCCGAGGCGGGCCTCGCCCGTACGACGAGCTTCCGGGCGGAGGAGGCCGTACGGTCCGGGCGGCGCGGCAGCGCGAAGCTGGCCGCCGTCGCCGCCGATCCGGTCCGCTATCTGAACGTGGCGCTGCTGGTGCGCGTCGGCTGCGAGATGGCGGCCGGGGTGCTGGTGACATACGCCTGCCTGCGCTCCTTCGAGGCGACCTGGCAGGCGCTGACCGTGGCCATCGCGGTGATGGTGCTGGTCTCCTACGTCGCGGTCGGCGTCTCGCCCCGTACGATCGGCCGCCAGCACCCGCTGAACACCGCCACCGCCGCGGCGTATGTGCTGCTGCCGCTGGCCCGGATCATGGGGCCGATTCCGCGGTTGCTGATTCTTCTGGGCAATGCGCTGACGCCGGGCAAGGGGTTCCGGCAGGGCCCCTTCGCCTCCGAGGCGGAGCTGCGCTCGCTGGTCGACCTCGCGGAGAAGGAGTCGCTGATCGAGGACGAGGAGCGCCGTATGGTGCACTCCGTCTTCCAGCTCGGCGACACCCTCGTGCGCGAGGTGATGGTGCCGCGTACGGACCTGATCTCGGTCGAGCGCTTCAAGACCATCCGCCAGGCGCTGACCCTCGCGCTGCGCTCCGGTTTCTCCCGTATCCCGGTGACGGGGGAGAACGAGGACGACGTGGTGGGCATCGTGTACGTCAAGGATCTCGCCCGCAAGGTGCACATCAGCCGGGACGCGGAGACGGAGCTGGTCTCGACGGCCATGCGGCCCGCCGTCTTCGTGCCCGACACGAAGAACGCGGGCGACCTGCTGCGTGAGATGCAGCAGGACCGCAACCACGTCGCGGTCGTCATCGACGAGTACGGCGGCACGGCCGGCATCGTGACGATCGAGGACATCCTGGAGGAGATCGTCGGCGAGATCACCGACGAGTACGACCGGGAGCTGCCGCCCGTCGAGGAGCTGGGCGACGGCCGCTACCGGGTCACGGCCCGGCTGGACATCGGCGACCTCGGTGAGCTGTACGGCTTCGCGGAGCTGGACGACGAGGACGTGGAGACGGTCGGCGGTCTGCTCGCCAAGCACCTGGGCCGGGTGCCGATCGCGGGTGCCACGGCCGAGATCGATCTCAGCGACAACGCGTCCGCCCTCTCGCCGAAGGCGCTGCGGCTGACCGCGGAGGCCCCGGCCGGGCGCCGCAACAAGATCGTCACGGTGCTGTGCGAGCCGGTCAGGGGCGACGACGACGCAGGCGGTCGGGACTGACCGCGACGAGCAGTCCGGCGAGCGCCGTGGCGGCCCCGGTGGCCACCACGGCGGGCCAGCCGCCGCCGGACCACGCCACCGTGCCCACCAGCGAGCCGACGGCGATGCCGGAGAAGCGCAGGGTGAAGTAGAGGGTGTTGAGGCGGCTGTGCACGGCGGGGTCGAGGCTGAACAGCGCCGTCTGCGACGCGGCCTGGCCGCCCCAGACGCCGACGTCCAGCACGACCACGCCGGCCAGCAGCCAGACCAGGGCGGTGCCGCCCGGCAGCAGGAGCAGCCAGCCCGCGAGCACCAGGCCGATCAGCGCGGCCAGCGCGCCGCGCCGCCCGAGCCGGTCGGCCAGCCGTCCCGCGTACGGCGAGGCCAGCGCGCTCGCCGCGGCGACCAGTCCGAACAGCCCGATCTCGGTCGACCCGTACCCGTACTGCCGCTCCAGCAGGAACGTCAGCGTCGTCCAGAACGCGCCGAACGCGACACCGACCAGCGCGCCGGACACGGTGATCCGCCGGACCAGCGGGTGGGCGGCGAACAGCCGCGGCAGCGAGGCGAGCGTCGTCCGGTACGGGGCGGCCGCGGCCGCCGGGACGCGGGGCAGGGCCCGGCTCAGGACGGCCATGGTCAGCAGCGTCAGCACACATGAGCAGCCGAACACCGCGCGCCAGCCGACCTGCTCCGCCAGCGCCCCCGAGTACGCGCGGGAGGCCAGCACCCCGATCAGCAGCCCGGCCTGTACGGTGCCGACGACCCGGCCCCGGTCCGCGTCGCCGCCGCCCGCGGCCAGTGCGACGGCGAGCGGCGTGACGAGCTGCGGTACGGGCGAGAGCAGACCGACGGCGAAGCCGGCCACCACCAGCCAGGTGACGGTGGGCGCGAGGGCGCAAGCGGCGAGCGCGAGGGCGGAGGCCGCGCCGAGGCCGAGGATCAGCCGTCGCCGGTCGTGGCTGTCGCCGGCCGGGACGAGCAGCAGGATGCCCGCCGCGTAGCCGAGCTGGGTGGCGGTGGGCACCGCGCCGAGGACGTCCGGGGCCACTTCGAAGGAGTGGGCGGCGGCGCCCAGCAGCGGCTGGTTCAGGTAGACGTTGGCGGCGGTGACGGCGCAGGTCGCGGCGAGCAGCAGTGCCGTCGGGCGGGTCAGGCCGGGGCGGGGCGGGCGGGCGGTGCGCGGGGGAGCGGAGGCGGGTTCGATCACATGAGTCGACGCTAGGGCGGGGCGGGGTGGCAGGCTTGTGCGGGAGTGCCATGTTCTGTCGAGAACGTGCCAGGTGCCAAGAGGACGGGTGGCGAGCGCTGTGTACGGCAAGAGCGAGAACCGCGACGACTACCAGCGGGTGCCCCGGCCGGTCGCGGCGATGGCCCGCGACCTGCCCGACGGACACCACATCCCCGATCACCACCATCCCCGCGCCCAGCTGATCTACGGCACGACCGGTGCGATCACGGTCGCCACCGGGCACGGGGTGTGGGTGGTCCCCGCCACCCGCGGCGTGTGGGTGCCCGCGGGCCTCACCCACGCGATGACCTGCGCGGGCGCGGTCGCCATGCGCACGCTCTACATTGAGCCGCGGTCCGCCTGGCGCCTGCCCGCCACGCCCACCGTCGTCTCGGTCTCCCCGCTGCTGCGCGAGCTGCTCGACGAGGCCACCCGGATTCCGGTGGAGTACGACCCGCAGGGCCGCGACGGCACGGTGATGGAGCTGCTGCTTTACGAGCTGGCGCCGCGGCCCGTCCCCGCCCTGCACCTCCCCGTGCCGGACGACCCCCGGCTGGCGGAACTGTGCGCGGCGATCCGGCGCAGCCCCGGCGACCACTGGACGACGCCGTACGCCGCGTCCCGCGCCCACCTCAGCCCGCGCAGCCTGCACCGCAGGTTCGCCGCCGCGACGGGGATGAGCCCGGCCCGCTGGGTGCAGCAGGCCAGGCTCGTCCACGCGGTCACCCTGCTGGCCAGGGGCACCCCGGTCACCTCCGTCGCCGCCGGCCTCGGCTATGCCACCCCCAGCGCCTTCACGGCGATGTTCCGGCGGGCGCTGGGCACCACGCCGTCGGCCTACTTCGAGGGTGTGTAGTCCGGGCGGGTCCGGCGGGCGGCCCGGGCGAGGCCGACGGCGGACAGCACCGCGACGGCCGCGACGACGAGTGCGTCAGCGCCGAGCCCCAGCCTGATGCCGCCGAGCGTGGCGTCCGCGAAGCCCGCGCCGCCCTCCCGCAGTGACGCGATCCGGCCCGACGCCAGCGCGCTCAGCAGCGGTATGCCGACGGTGATGCCGATCTGCTGGGAGCTGGTCACCAGGCCGGTGGCCAGGCCCTGTTCGGTGTCCGGCACACCGGAGGTCACGATCACTCCGTACGAGATGATCGCCCACAGGTGACCGAAGCAGGCCACCGTCATCGCGACCGTCACGAACCAGACGGCGGACGGGGCCGTGCCCACGCTCAGCAGTGCCGCGGTGAAGACGGCCTGGACGGCCAGTCCGGTGAGCAGGGTCCGGCGGGCACCGATCCGCCCGATCAGCTTCGGCGCGACGATGCCGGAGAGCACCGCGAAGAGCCCCTGCACACCGAAGACCAGGCCGGTGTGGAAGGCGGACAGGCGCAGCACTTCCTGGAGGTAGAGCGTCAGCAGGAAGACCACCGCGCTCATCGTCGCGAACGTGACCAGACCGGCCAGGTTGCCCCATGCGACCGTGGGACGGCGCAGCATCGGCAGTGAGACCAGCGGCTGGTCGGCGCGGGACTCCACGATCACGAACGCGACGAGCAGGACGAGGCCGAGGGCCAGGGCGGCCGGCACGTCGGGGCGGCCGAAGCCCGCTTCGGCGGCGGTGGACAGCGCGTAGATCAGCGAGAGCAGCCCGCCGGTGACGGTCACCGCGCCGGGTATGTCGATGCGCGGGCGGCCGGGGTGCCGGGATTCGGTGAGCAGTGCGGGCGCGACCGCCAGCACGGCCACCCCGGCCACGGCGAGCACGCCCATCGTCGAGCGCCAGCCGAGCGAGTCGGTCAGCACGCCGCCGAGCACCATGCCGATGGTGAAGCCCGTCGAGAGCAGGGTGCCGCTGATGCCGAGCGCGCGTTCGCGCTGCGGGCCTTCGGCGAAGGTGGTGGTGAGCAGGGACATGCCGGTGGGCACGATGACCGCGGCGCCCAGGCCTTGCAGCGCCCGCCCGGTCAGGAAAGCCGCCGGGCCCCAGGCGAGCGCGGCCAGCACGGAGGCCGCCGCGAAGAGGGCGAGTCCGGTGAGGAAGAGGCGGCGCCGCCCGTAGAGGTCGGCGATGCGGCCGAACAGCAGCAGGAAGCCGCCGGACGGCAGTGCGAAGGCGGTGACCGCCCACTGGAGGTCGGCCTGGCCCATGCCCAGGTCCCGGCCGAGCACCGGCAGCGCCACGTTCAGGATCGAGAAGTCCAGCGCGACGATGAACTGTGCGGCGCAGAGCACGAGCAGGATCAGCTTGGCGCGGGCGGACATCGGCTCGGGGGCGGGCGCTTTAGCGGGGGGCGGCGTGTCGGCGAGGGGCGGACGCGCGTCGGCGCGGGGTGTGGCGGGCGGGAGTGTGTCGGGCGGGAGTGTGTCGGTTGGCATACGAGGAGCCTGCGGCTCAGGAATACGGCGTGGGGAGCGGGAACTTATCGTGGTGTCCGGACCACCAGGCAGGGTCCGGACGACCGGGTCGCGACGGCGGCCGGAGCTACAGCCGGCAGGGGGATGGCGTGGGAGAGTCCGCACGGGCGGTATCCGTACCGATGACAGGGGAGCCGGGCGGCGCCAAGCCGCGCCGGCGCGAGGAGTTGCGGGACTTCCTGATGAGCCGCCGCGCCCGGGTCAGCCCGGCCGACGCGGGCCTGCCCGACGGCGGCCGCCGCCGTACGCCGGGGCTGCGCCGCGAGGAGGTCGCGGTGCTCGCCGGGGTCGGTGCCTCCTGGTACCAGTGGCTGGAGCAGGGGCGCGACATCACCGTCTCGCCGCAGGTGCTGGACTCCGTGGCGCGGGTGCTGCGGCTGAGCGACACCGAGCGGCGGCATCTGTACGTGCTGGCCGGGCTCAACCCGCCGCTGCGGCAGGACCCGGACCCGGCCGTGCTGGACATGTGCGAGGGGCTGCAACGGCTGATCGACGCGTGGATGCCGTTCCCGGCGCACATCCTGGACCCGTACTGGAACAACGTCGCCTACAACGAGGCGGCGCGGCTGGTCCTGAACCACGGTCATGAGGGCGTCGACATGAACTGCGTGATCGCGTTCTTCACCGATCCGGTCTACCGCGCCCGCGCCGCCAGCTGGGAGCGGAACGCGCCGGGGGTGGTGGCGCAGTACCGGGCGGCCTGGTCGAACCGGCCCGGCGACGAGGGGTACGAGTCGGTGGTCCGGGAACTGTCCGCGGTCAGCGAGGAGTTCGCGGCGCTGTGGGCGCGCGGGGACGTCCAGGACGGCGGGCAGATCCACAAGGAGCTGGAGCACCCGCTCGTCGGCACGCTGCTCTTCGAAACCACCCAGCTGCGGGTTCCGGCCCGTCCGGACCTGACCATCGTGCTGCACAATCCGCGGCGGTCGGCGGAGACCGACACGGCGGCGAAGCTGGAGTGGCTGACGTCGCCGGAGGGCCGCCGGGGCGGGATGTACTCGGTGGCGGGGTGATCCGGTGGTGCGGACGGGGCGGGGCGTGCGCCCGTTACCGCCGTGCGCCCGTACCGCCGTAAGCCCCCTCGTCCCCGTCGGCCCGGCGCCGCATATGCTCGCCCGTATGAGCGAAGCCGCACCGCTGGACCCGGAAGACCGCAAGATCATCACGCTGGCCCGTTCCGCGCGGGCCCGCAACGGTGTGCCCGAGGGCGCCGCCGTCCGTGACGAGACCGGGCGCACCTATGTCGCCGGGACCGTCGACCTGGAGTCGTTGCAGCTCAGCGCGTTGCGTACGGCGGTCGCCATGGCCGTCGCGAGTGGCGCGCAGTCGCTGGAGGCGGCGGCCGTGGTGACCGAGGCCGAGACGGCCTCGGACGAGGACCGCGCGGCCGTACGGGACCTCGGCGGCGCGGGGACGCCGGTGCTGGTCGCCGGTCCGGACGGCGCGCTGCGGGTCTCGGTCCAGGCGGGGTGACGCGGGCCTCGGTCCGGACGGGCTGATGCGGGTCCCGGTACGGGCGGGTTGAAAGGCCGGTACGGCCCTCCGGCCGCCCGGCCCTCCCGCAGCCCGGCCGTCAGCCGGAGCCGCCGGTTTCCCGCTCCCCGAGCGCGGCCAGCAGTGCCTTCTTGTCCGGCTTGCCGCTCGCCGCGACCGGCACGTCCCGTATGACGGTGATCGTGGCGGGCACGCTCGCCGGGCCCAGCCGGTCCGCGACGTGCGCGCGGAGCGCCGCGGGGTCGGGGTGGCGCGCCGCCGCCGGGACGACGAACGCGTGGGCGGCCTCGCCGGTCCGCTCGTCCGGCGTGCCCACGACGTACGCCTGGTCGATGTCGGGGTGCGCGGCCAGCGCCTGTTCGATGGCGCCGGCGTAGTGCAGGACGGCGTTGACGATGATCACGTCGCGGGTGCGGCCGGTCAGCCGCAGGTAGCCGTGTTCGTCGAGCCGGCCCAGGTCGCGGGTGCGGACCCAGCCGTCGCGCAGTACGGCGCGGGTCTCCTCCTCGTCCCGCCGGTAACCGGCCAGCGCTCCGGCCGTACGCACCCAGATCTCGCCGGGCGCGCCGTCGGCGACCGGCCGCCCGTCGGCCGGGTCCCGTACGGCGATCTCCACCCCTTCCAGGGGGCGCCCCACCGTGCCGTACGCGGTGTCCGGCCGGCGGGCCAGGTCGTCGGGGGTGAGCAGGGTCAGCATCCCGGTCTCGGTCTGCCCGTATCCCTGGTGCACGATGGGGCCGAGCCGTTCGGCCGCCTCGGCGAGCCGGTGGGGGGACAGGGGAGATCCGGCCACGAGCAGCGCCCGCAGGCTCGTGAGGTCGATGGTGTTCCCGGTGTCGGTGCGCAGGGTGTCAAGGATGTGGTGCAGCCGGGGGACGGTCAGCAGGCAGGCGGTGACGCGGTGGCGCGCGAAGACCTCCGGGAAGGACAGCGGCGGGTCGGCGATGACGGCGGTGCCGCCGCCCAGCAGGCACAGCCCCAGGTGTTCGAAGATCACCGCGCTGGTGAGGGTGCCGAAGAGCAGGAAGCGCGCGTAGGCCGCCGCGAGCGCGGTGAGGCGCGCGCTCCGGTGGACCGGCTGCCACGGCCAGCTTCCGGTGAGGCTGCGGTAGCTGTGCGCGCACTCCTTGGGCTGTCCGGTGCTGCCGCTGGTCAGCGTGATCAGGGCGATGTCGTCCGGGCGTCCGCGGGCCACCAGGTCGTCCGGCGAGGCCGGTTCCGCCGTGCCCAGCAGGTCCTTCTCCAGCCCGATCCGGCCGAGGCGCCCGGCCGCCGCGAGGAGTTCGGCGGTGCCCGACGGCTCGTCGTGCACCAGGACGTCGATGCCGTCGGCCAGGACGCGGGCGAGGTGGCCCGGCGGGAGTCCCGGGCGCAGGCCGGTCAGCCGGGCGCCCAGCAGGTGCACCGCGAAGTGCAGGGCGAACGCCTCGGGGGTGACACCGGCGGCCACCGCCACGGACGACCCCGGGCCCACGCCCGCGGCGCGCAGCCCGCGTACACAGCGGCCGGTCAGGTCCAGGACCTCGCGGCGGGGGACGGCGCGCCCGCGGTGTTCAAACGCCGCCGTGTCCGGCTGCCGCCGGAAGGCGTCGACGAGGGACTGCGGGAAAGGGCTTTCGGCTGGCTGGTTCATTTCGCGGCATCCGCTCCAGGAGGTGAACGGCTGAAATGCGTCACGGGGCCGGCGGGACAAGCGGGGCGGGGAGTGCGGCAGCGTAATGCGGTGACCGCCCCGGGCGCGACAGAAGGGCGTTCCGGGTAAAAGTCCCGGACCTTGTGACACTGGCTTGTGCAGCGTACTCGCAAACCCGGAAATGACTGTGACGCACATCACTTGATCGCGCTCTGGTGTTGTTCTTTAATGCTCAAGTAATCTCGGATTCCGCTCCATCTCCATCCCCCGCAGGTGACAGGAGAATTGCGTGAGCCACGAAGAAGCACTGGACTATCTGGTGATCGGCGCCGGTCCCGCCGGATTGCAGGCCGGATATTTCCTGCAACAGACCGGGCGCAGTTATCTCATCGTGGAGTCGGGTGCGGCTCCCGGTACGTTCTTCACCCGCTTTCCGCGCCACCGCACCCTCATCTCCATCAACAAGGTGCACACCGGCTGGGACGACCCCGAGCTGAACATGCGCACCGACTGGAACTCGCTGCTCTCCGACGAGCACACCCCGCTGTTCACCGCCCGTACCGCGCGATATTTCCCGGCCGCCGACGAGATGGTCGGCTACCTGGCCGACTTCGCCGCCACCCACCGCCTCGCCATCCGTTACGGCACCCGGATCACCGGGATATCCCGACCGGACGGCGGCCCGGCCGGGCCCGGCGACTTCCTCGCCCGCGACCAGGACGGCACCGTCCACCGCGCGCGGCGGCTCATCGTCGCGACCGGCGTCACCCGCCCGTACATCCCGGCCATCGAGGGCGTGGAGACGGCCGAGCGCTACGACGAGGTCCCGGTCGACCCGGCCGGCTTCACCGGGCAGCGGGTGCTGATCATCGGCCGCGGCAACTCCGCGTTCGAGACCGCCGACAACCTCATCGAGACCGCCGCCGTCATCCACGTCGCCGGCCCCGGCTCGCTGAAGCTCGCCTGGCAGACCCATTTCGTCGGGCACCTGCGGGCCGTCAACAACAACTTCCTCGACACCTACCAGCTCAAATTGCAGAACGCAGTGCTGGACGGGCACATCTTGCGTATCCGGCAGCAGCCGGACGGCTCGTACGTGGCGTCCGTTTCCTTTTCCCGGGTCAACGAGGTCGTCAAGGACATCGCTTACGACCGGGTCATTCTCGCCACCGGCTTCCGCTTCGATCCGTCGATATTCGAGCCGGCCTGCCGCCCCGAACTCGCCGTCAACGACCGTTTCCCGGCCCAGACCGACGCCTGGGAATCACCCAACGTCCCCGGTCTCTACTTCGCCGGCACCATCACCCAGGCACGCGATTTCAAGAAATCCACCAGTGCTTTCATCCACGGCTTCCGGTACGGCGTACGGGCCCTGCACCGCATCCTCGAAGCCCGCCACCACGGCCGCCCCTGGCCCGCCCGCGCCCTGCCCACCACCGCCGAGGCGGTCACCGACGCCGTGATCGCCCGCGTCAACCGCAGCTCGGCGCTCTTCCAGATGTTCGGCTTCCTCGGCGACGCGGTGCTCGTCGACCGGGACGGCACGGCCCGCTACTGCGAGGAGGTCCCGGTCGACCACCTGCACACCGCCGTCGCCGACGGCGGCTTCGGCGACGTCGGCCACTACTGCACCGTCACCCTCGAATACGGCGAGGGACACGACAAGGTGAACCCGTTCGACATCACCGCCGGCCGCGTCTCCCAGCAGGACACCACCGGCCTGGACGGCCGCTACCTGCACCCCGTCGTCCGCACCTTCGACGGCACCGCCCCCGGCAAGGCGACCGCCGAACACCACGTCACCGAGAACCTGGAGAACGAGTGGGACAGCGAGGAGGTCCACCGCACCCCCCTGCGGAGCTTCCTGCGCGCCCGGCTCACCGACCCGGCCACGGCGGACCAGCCGTGATCCCCACCCTCGACGACCTGCGCGAACGCGCACGCGAGCGGCTGGACCCCCGGGTGTACGACTTCTTCGCCGGGGGCGCCGGCGGGGAGACGGCGCTCCGCGAGAACGAGGCGGCGTTCCGCAGACTCGCCCTGCTGCCCCGCGTGCTGCGCGGGGCGGCCACCCGCGACCTGTCCGTGACGCTGTGCGGTGACCGGCTGTCCCTGCCCGTCCTGGTCTCGCCCACCGCCTTCCACCGCCTCGCCCACCGGCAGGGCGAGACCGCCACCGCCCGCGCGACGGCCGCGGCCGGCACGGTCCTGGTCACCGGCATGGCGGCGACCGTGCCGGTGGCCGAGGTCACCGCCGCCGCCCGCGCCGTACGGGCCGAGGCGGCCGTCTGGTTCCAGCTGTATCTGCAACCCGAACCGGAGGTCACCCTCGCCCTGGTGCGCAGGGCCGAGCGGGCCGGGTGCACGGCGCTGGTCGTCACCGTCGACTCACCCGTCTTCGGCCGCCGCGAACGCGACGCCCGGCACGGCTTCGACGACCTGCCCGACGGTCTGGCCGCCGAGAACATGCGCGGCCTGCCCGGCGCCCCGGACGGCCGCCCCCGCGACATCGCCATGTCCCCGGGGCTCTCCTGGGACGACCTGCGCAGGCTGCGGGCGCAGACCCGGCTGCCGGTGCTGCTCAAGGGCATCCTGCACCCCGCGGACGCCCGCATCGCCGTCGCCGAAGGAGTCGACGGCCTGCTGGTCTCCAACCACGGCGGACGGCAGCTCGACGCGGCACCGGCGACCGTCGAGGCACTGCCCGCAGTCGTCGCGGCCGTCGCGGGCCGGGTGCCGGTGCTGCTCGACGGCGGTGTCCGCCGGGGCTCCGACGCCGCCGTGGCCCTCGCGCTGGGCGCGTCGGCCGTCGGCGTCGGCCGCCCGGTGCTGTGGGGCCTGGCCGCGGACGGCGAGGACGGCGTGCGGCACGTACTGGAGCTGCTGCGCGCGGAGTTCGACCACGTACTGGCGCTGTGCGGCGGCAGCGGCCCCGCCGACCTCGGCCCGGACCTCGTCGTCGTACGGGGGAGCCGACACGCCGGACGGAACAGGGAGGACGCATGAGCCGCCCCCGGGCCACCGGCCCCCTCCGGACCGCCAGACTGCTCACCGCGGCCGCCGCCGTCCTCTCCGTCCCGTACTGGCTGCCGCGCTCCGTCGTCGCCGCCCGCGTCGCGCTCTTCGCCCGGATCAACGGCGACGAAGGCATCGCCTTCCCGAACGCCGATGTTCCCGCCGACCGCTTCCAGGAGATCTACTCCCACCCGGCCGCCAACGGCCGCAGCCGGGGCGCCGCCCTCTCCGACCTCTTCTGGTACTGGCTCGCGCCCGGCGCCGAGGTGCATCAGGAGCACCTGGAGGACGGCCCGCGCTACGACGAGGTGGCCCGCACCACCCTCGCCGTGCTCGCCGGGCCCAGCCAGGAGCTGTCCGCCGCCGTGGCCCGCCGCACCGCCGCCGTCCTGGACGAACTGGTCACCGGCCGCGCCGCGTTCGTCCGGCTGCGCGATGTGATGATGCCGGTGTGGGCGGAGTTCTTCCACGGCCTGGTCTTCCGCGAACCCTGCCCGCCCCGCGTCCGGCGCCTGATCGTGGACAACGCGGCGGACGTGATCGACTCCCTCAAGTGCACCCGGCCGCGCCACCTGGCCCGCCGTGACCGCCTCACCCGCCACCTGCGCCGCCGTATCGCCGCCGGGGACGTGCCGCCGGACCACCTGCCGGACTCCCTCACGCCCGGCGAGCAGGCGTACTACCTCCAGGGCACCTTCTTCAACACGGCCGTCGTCCAGATGTCCGAGGCCATGGCCCACCTGCTGCTCGTGCTGGCCCAGCACCCGGACGAGCAGCGGAAACTGGCCGCGGCACCGGACGACGAGCGGTACTTCGCCAACGTCCTCAACGAGACGCTGCGGCTCTACCCGCTCTTCGGCGTCGCCCACCGCATCAGCACGGACGACATCCCGCTCGGCCCCGACACGGTCATCCCCGCCGGCTCGGTGCTGTGCTTCAACTACCCCGACTACCACGCCACCGGCTACCGCGCCCCCGACGTCTTCGACCCCGCCCGCTGGGACCGCCTCGTCGCCAAGCGGCAGCACCACATCCCGTTCGGCGTCGCCGCCAACCGCCCCTGCCCCGCCTGGCGGCTCGCCCCGCTCGCCATGCACGCCGCGACCCGCGAGGTGCTGCGGCGCTTCACCCTCCACTCCGACGTCGCCCACACCCGCTCCATCCCGCACCGTGCCCCCTGCCTGCTGGTCCGGCGCGGCCGTCCGCTGCCGCCGCACCGGCTGCTCGCCGCCCGCGCCTTCCTGCGGGTCCGCGACCGGTGGGAGGACGTGTGGCGCAGCTGCGCCCAGCTCGTCCTCGGTACGTGGATGGTGCTGGACGCCCGCCGCCTGCGGCCGGCCGAGCGCTACTTCGCCGCCCACGACACCCAGGGCGTCCCGCTGCCGGCCGGTACCGCCGGGGCGGCCCGCTGCCCCTACCCGCACACCTGATCCCCACGCCAGCCCCGCGAGCCGAAGGGCGTTCCGCCATGACCGTCACGGAGTTAGGCCCGGTCTTCTTCCTGGCCGTCGTCGTCATCCTGCTCGTCTGCCGGCTCGCCGGCCGCGCCCTGCGCGCGCTGGGCCAGCCGCCCGTGGTGGGCGAGATGGTCGCCGGCGTGGTGCTCGGGCCGTCCGTGCTGGGCCTGCTGGCGCCCGGCGTGGAGGCGGCCCTCTTCCCGCCGGAGCTGCGGCCCGCGCTGTACGTCGCCGGGCAGATCGGCCTGGTCGTCTTCATGTTCCAGACCGGGTACGAGTTCCGTACGGCGGGCATCCGGTCGGTGGCGAAGCCCGCCGCGATGATCTCTTCGGCGGGCATTCTCGTACCGCTCGCGCTGGGCGTGGGCCTGACCTACGCCGTCCACGGCCGGGTCGATGTCTTCCCGAAGGGCGTCTCCGTCGGGGTCTCGGCCCTCTTCGTCGGCGTGACCCTCGCCATCACCGCCTTCCCCATGCTGGCCCGCATCATCACCGAGCGCCGCCTGACCAGCACCCGCTTCGGCTCGCTGTCCCTGGCGTCCGGCGCGGTGGACGACGCGCTGGCGTGGGTGCTGCTCGCCGGGGTGCTGAGCATGGCCGGCAGCGGCGCCGGACCGCTGGCCCTCGCCCTCGGCGGGAGCCTCGGCCTGGTCATCGTCCTCGCCCTGCTCGCCCGCTCCGGGACCCGGGCCGCGGGTCTGGTGAGCCGCCGCAGCCCCGACGAGCTGCTGCTCATCACCGTGGTCCTGCTCTTCCTCGCCGCCTGGTACACCGACCGCATCGGCCTGTACGCCGTCTTCGGCGCGTTCAGCCTGGGGGTGGTCTTCCCTCGCTCCGAGCCGGTGGACCGGGTCATCGAGGCGATCGCGCCGATCAGCCGGATCGTCTTCCTGCCCCTGTTCTTCACCTACTCCGGGCTGAACACCGACTTCGCGCTGCTGGCCTCGCCCGGCCTGCTGCTGTTCACCGTGGCCTGCGTGGCCCTGGCCGTCCTCGGCAAGCTGGGCGCCTGCTGGGTGGCGGCGCGGGCGGCGGGGGAGGACGGCGCGGTCGCGCTGCGCATCGGGACGCTGATGAACGCGCGGGGCCTGATGCAGCTCATCGCGATCAACATCGGCCTGGCGGCCGGCATCGTGACGCCGTCGCTGTTCGCGGTGCTGGTCGTGGTGGCGCTGGTGACGACGGTGATGGCCACCCCGCTGCTGACCCTGTGGGACCGGCTCGACGCGCGCCGGACGGTGGGCGCGCCCGCCGAGCGGGTGGGCGCCGCGCCCTGAGCGCGCCCGGCCCGTACCGTCGCGCCCGCCGCCCGGCCCGCACGGCCGCCCCGCGCCCCGGCCCGTACGGCCGTCCCCGGCCACGTGGTCGGCGCGGCTCCGCCGATCGGGGACAATGGGCGCCATGAGCGTTCGTACAGAGTCCTCCGCCCAGCACCGCGCCGGCTTCGCGTGCTTCGTCGGCCGCCCGAACGCGGGCAAGTCGACCCTCACGAACGCTCTGGTCGGCACCAAGGTGGCCATCACCTCCAACCGCCCGCAGACCACCCGGCACACCGTGCGCGGCATCGTGCACCGCCCGGACGCCCAGCTCGTCCTGGTCGACACCCCGGGCCTGCACAAGCCGCGCACGCTGCTCGGCGAGCGCCTCAACGACGTCGTACGGACCACCTGGGCCGAGGTCGACGTGATCGGCTTCTGCCTGCCCGCCGACCAGAAGCTGGGCCCCGGCGACCGCTTCATCGCGGGCGAGCTGGCCGGGATCAAGAAGACCCCGAAGATCGCCATCGTCACCAAGACCGACCTGGTGGACTCCAAGCAGCTCGCCGAACAACTCCTCGCGGTCGACCAGCTCGGCCGGGAGCTGGGCATCGAGTGGGCGGAGATCATTCCGGTCTCGGCCGTGGAATCAGAAGGGGCGGGGCGAAGCCCCTCCGATCGGGGTGGTGGCGGGCGAGGGGCCGGCCAGGTCGGCCTCGTCGCCGACCTCCTCGTGCCGATGCTCCCGGAGAGCCCCCCGCTCTACCCCGAGGGCGACCTCACCGACGAGCCCGAGCAGGTCATGGTCGCCGAGCTGATCCGCGAGGCCGCGCTCGAAGGCGTACGGGACGAGCTGCCGCACTCCATCGCCGTCGTCGTCGAGGAGATGCTGCCGCGCGAGGACCGCCCGGCGGACAAGCCGCTGCTGGACATCCACGCCAACGTCTACATCGAGCGGCCCAGCCAGAAGGGGATCATCATCGGCCCCAAGGGCAAGAGGCTCAAGGAGGTCGGCGTGAAGTCCCGCAAGCACATCGAGGCGCTGCTCGGCACGCCGGTCTTCCTCGACCTGCATGTGAAGGTCGCCAAGGACTGGCAGCGCGACCCGAAGCAGCTGCGCAAGCTCGGCTTCTGAGACCGGACCCCCGAGGGCCGCGGGGCCTTCGGGAAGCCCCGCTCACTCCACCCCGCGGATCTGCCGCACCAGCAGCGCCCCCGCCAGCCCCACGCCCGCGGCGACCAGGTACAGCACCCGGTAGCCGCCCAGGTACGTCACGATCGGCGCGGCCAGCGCGGGGGCGGCCACCTGCGGCAGCGAGTTGGCGATGTTGACGACGCCGAGGTCCCTGCCCCGGTGGGCGGCGGCCGGCAGCACGTCCGTCATCAGCGCGAAGTCCACCGACGTGAAGACCCCGAAGCCGACGCCCAGCAGCGCGGCGGCGGCCAGCGCGCCGCTCCAGGTCTGCAGGACGGCGAGCAGCGCGGTGGCCACCGTCATGATCACGCCCGCCCACAGCACGAACGGCTTGCGGCGGCCCGTACGGTCCGACCAGATCCCGCCGACGACGACGGTGGCGAGCAGCGTCACCCCGTTGACGGCGGTGAGGACGAGCACGCCGTCCTCGGGACGCGGCCGGTGCAGCACGTCGCGCAGGTAGTAGAGCAGGTACAGCAGGGCGATCGCGTTGCCCAGGTTGACCAGGAAGCGGGTCAGCCAGGCCCAGCCCAGGTCCGGATGGCGGCGCGGGCTGATCCAGAACCCGGCGAGGAAGGACCGCCGGGCGAACGGCGGCCGGTCGCCCGGCCCGATCCGCAGATCCCGGTAGCGCAGCACGTACGGGAGCGTGGCCAGCACGGTGAAGGCGGCGCAGGCCGCGTACCCCGCCGCGATGCCTCCCGCGGCGGACGCCAGTCCCGTACCGGCCAGCACACCGAGGATCTGCGCCGCGCCCAGCCAGCCGCCGACCGTGCCGCGCTGGAGGTGTGGGACGCGGTCCGGAACGGCCGCGGTGACGGCGGCGAACGCGGCGTTGAGCGCGAGCTGCACCAGGCACCACCCGGCCGCCATGGCGCCGACGCTCCTGGCGGCGGCCAGCAGGCACAGCGCCCCCGCACCCCCGAGCACGCCGGCCACGATCCACGGCGTGCGGCGCCCGAACCGCGACACCGTACGGTCCGACAGCGCGCCGAAGAGCGGATTGGCCACGAGCGAGACCGCGGCGCCCAGCCCCGTGACCCACGCGAGGACCGACTCCTTCGACGTGCCCGGCGGCGCCAGCTCGGCCGCCTGGAGGGCCAGCAGGACCTGGAGCGGGCCGTACCAGCCGACCCAGACCGCCCCGTTGGCCAGCGCCAGCGCGGCGGTCCAGCCGCGGCCCACCCGCCCGGCCGGCTCGGCGAGGGCCCCGGGCGTGCCCGCGGCCCCCGCGCCGGTCACCGCTGGGCCCGCAGCGCGTCCCGCAGCCAGCGGTACGAGGCCTTCGGGGTGCGGGCCAGGGTGGCGTAGTCGACGTGCACCAGCCCGAAGCGCCGGGCGTATCCCTCGGCCCACTCGAAGTTGTCCAGCAGCGACCAGACGAAGTAGCCGCGCACATCGACCCCGGCGGCGATCGCGTCGTGCACGGCCCGCACGTGCGCGTCCAGGAAGGCGATCCGCTCCCGGTCCTCGACGCCCTCGTACGAGCAGCCGTTCTCGGTGATGACGACCGGCGGCAGGCGGTCGCCGTACCGGTCGCGGAAGCCGGTCAGCAGCTCGGTCAGCGCCGCGGGCACCACCGGCCAGCCGAAGTCCGTCAGCGGATACCCCTCGATCTCCCGCGGCGCGAAGGGTAGGCCCGGCGGCAGCTCGACCCCCGCGAAATCCACCGGTCCGGCGCCCACCTCAGTCTCCGGCGCGCCCACCTTCGTCGGCTGGTAGTAGTTGATCCCGTACCAGTCCAGCGGCGTACCGATGACCTTGAGGTCCTCGTCCACCGGCCCGGACAGCAGCGCCGCCGTCAGCTCCTCCTCCGGATAGCGCCCCAGCAGCACCGGCTCCGCGAACAGCCGGTTCAGCAGCAGGTCGTAGAGCCCGGCCGCCTCCCGGTCGGCGGCGGAATCCGACGCGGCCCACGTCGGCCCGTGCGAATTGGCGATCCCGATACCGCTCGCGCCCCGCGCGCGCAGCGCCTGCACGGCCAGCCCGTGCCCCAGCAGCTGATGATGCGCGGCAGGCAGTGCCTCGAACCCCAGCTTCCTGCCCGGCGCGTGCTGCCCCAGACCGTAGCCCAGCAGGGTCAGTTCGGCGGGCTCGTTGAGCGTGATCCACCGGTCCACCCGGTCCCCGAGCCGCGCCGCCACGGCATCCGCGTACGCCGCGAACCGCCGCGCCGTGTCCCGCTCCAGCCACCCGCCCGCCGCCTCGACGGCCTCCGGCGTGTCCCAGTGGAAGAGGGTCGGCACCGGCCGGACACCCGCCGCGCACAGCGCGTCCACCAGCCGGTCGTAGAAGTCCAGCCCCGCCGCGTTCACCCGCGGCCCGCCGTCCGGCATCACCCGCGGCCAGGCGACCGAGAAGCGGTACGCGCCGACGCCCAGGTCCCGGATCAGCGCCACGTCTTCCCGGTAGCGGTGGTAGTGCCCGGTCGCCACCCGGGCGTGCGAGCCGTCCTTGACCCGCCCGGCCCGCTCCACGAAGGCGTCCCACACCGACCGCCCCCGCCCGTCCTGGGCCACCGCCCCCTCGATCTGGTAGGCGGAGGTCGACACCCCCCACAGGAACCCCGGGGGAAACCGCGGCAGCGCGTCCGGCGGGGACCCGGCGGGCACGAACGAAGCGTCCATGCGCCGGATCCTGGTTACCGCCGCGTACACGTGTCAAGAGGTGTGTACGGAACGGGAGTTGCCGCGCTCGTGGGTGGTGCTCAGCTGCCTTCCTTCAGGACGCGGCCGATCAGTTTGCGCTGTTCGTCGGTCAGGCGGGGGTCGGAGGCGTAGACCGTGTGGCCGTCGATGGTGATCTGGTAGCTGAAACCGTCGGGAACGCCTACCGGGGGCGTACCCCGGCCGTCGGCGGCTGCCTTCTCGGCCAGGGCGTGCCATTCCGCGGCATCGGGCAGACCGCGGGTGTCGACCTCGGCGTGGCGCTCGATGCCGGCGAAGCCGCCGGTGCGTCGCACTTGAATCCGCATGACGGGCTTCCTACCCAGTGGGGTACGGGGAAACGGACAGAACGGGCCAGATGCCGGCGGATCAGCCGGTCGGGACGCCCACCTGCGACCACGCCTTCAGCAGGGCCTGCAGTTCCGCGCCCTCACCGTACTTGGTGCGTGCCGCGGCGACCGTCAGGCGCGCGAAGTCGGCGAACTGCGCGTCCTTGTCCAGCTCGCCGCCGGTCAGCGTGTCGTACCAGATCTGGCCCGCCCGCTCCCACGCGTTGCCGCCGAGGTCCGTGGCGAGCAGGTAGAAGGCGTGGTTGGGGATGCCGGAGTTGATGTGCACGCCGCCGTTGTCGCGGGAGGTCTTGACGTAGTGGTCCATCGTCGCCGGCTGCGGGTCCTTGCCCAGGACGTCGTCGTCGTACGCGGTGCCCGGGGCCTTCATCGAGCGCAGGGCCTCGCCGGTGACGTTCGGGCCGAGCAGTCCGGCGCCGATCAGCCAGTCGGCCTGGGAGGCGTTCTGGCCGAGCGCGTACTGCTTGATCAGGGCGCCGAAGACGTCCGACATGGACTCGTTGAGCGCGCCGGACTGGCCGAAGTAGTCCAGGTTGGCGGTGTGCTGGGTGACGCCGTGGGTCAGCTCGTGGCCGATCACGTCGACGGGGATGGTGAAGTCGAGGAACAGGTCGTTGTCGCCGTCGCCGAAGACCATGCGCTGGCCGTCCCAGAAGGCGTTGTCGTAGTTCTCGCCGTAGTGGACGGTGGCGTTCAGCGGCAGACCGGAGTCGTCGATCGAATGCCGGCCGTAGACCTTCAGGTACAGCTCGAAGGTCGCGCCGAGGCCCGCGTGCGCGCGGTTGACGGAGGCGTCCTTGGACGGCTTGTCGGTTTCCGCGTGGACTTTCTTGCCCGGCAGCACTTCCTGGTGCTTCGCGTCGTAGATCGTGCGGTTCGGCTTGTCCGACGGGGCGCCGGTGGGCGCGGCGAGGGCGCGGACGGTGGTGATGCGGCGGCGGGTGCGCTGCAGGGCGTCGTGCTCCAGGGTGCTCAGGGCGCGCCGGGAGCGGTCCGGGTCGTCGAGCCGGGCCAGCTTGTCGAGGACGTGGGGCGGCACGATCGTGCAGAAGACGGGGTGGGCCGCGGTGGCTTCAGGGTTCATGCACGGCAATGTGGCACTGGGTCATCACGGTGTCACTCCCTGCCGCCATGATTCCTGAAAACGTGTGGTTGATCGCGGTTCGGGGGTTACATCCGCCCGGTCCCGCATACTGATACGGGGCCGCCTTCCCCGCGTCACCTCGGCTAGGGTGCTGCGCATCATGCGTTACGGGCTGCTTCTCCTTAGCTGCCGCGGCGAGGGTCTGTTGTCGTAGGGCCGACCCCCTCCCCGCGGAGTTCGGTGCTGCGATGCGTTCGCCCCGTCGGCCTCTTCCCCCGCGGATACACGAGGAGCCCCGCGCCACCATGACGAATCCGTCGATTCCCGCCGAGAACTCCGTCGGCCGCCCCACCCCCATCACGAACGCGACCCGCACCCAGAAGCCGTCCGGCCTGCCGGTCCACCGCTACGGCGGCTACGAGGCCGTGCACATCCCGGACCGCACCTGGCCGGAGAACCGCATCACCGAGGCCCCCCGCTGGCTGTCCACGGACCTGCGCGACGGCAACCAGGCGCTGATCGACCCGATGTCGCCGGCCCGCAAGCGCGAGATGTTCGACCTGCTGGTCAAGATGGGCTACAAGGAGATCGAGGTCGGCTTCCCCTCGTCCGGCTCGACCGACTTCGACTTCGTACGGTCGATCATCGAAGAGGGCGCGATCCCCGAGGACGTGACGATCTCCGTCCTGACGCAGGCCCGCGAGGAGCTGATCGAGCGGACGGTGGAGTCGCTGCGCGGCGCCCACCGGGCCACCGTCCACCTGTACAACGCCACCGCCCCGGTCTTTCGCCGGGTGGTCTTCCGCGGCTCGCGCGAGCAGGTCAAGCAGATCGCGGTGGACGGCACGCGGCTGGTCATGGAGTACGCGGACAAGATCCTGGGGTCCGAGACGGCCTTCGGCTACCAGTACAGCCCGGAGATCTTCACCGACACCGAGCTGGACTTCGCCCTGGAGGTCTGCGAGGGCGTCATGGACGTCTGGCAGCCCGAGGAGGGCCGCGAGATCATCCTGAACCTGCCGGCCACGGTCGAGCGCTCCACTCCCTCCACCCACGCAGACCGCTTCGAGTGGATGTCGCGCAACCTGTCGCGCCGCGAGCACGTGTGTCTGTCCGTCCACCCGCACAACGACCGCGGTACCGCGGTGGCCGCCGCCGAGCTGGCGATCATGGCGGGCGCGGACCGTATCGAGGGCTGCCTGTTCGGGCAGGGCGAGCGCACCGGCAACGTGGACCTGGTCACCCTGGGCATGAACCTGTTCAGCCAGGGGGTGGACCCGCAGATCGACTTCTCGCAGATCGACGAGATCCGCCGGACCGCCGAGTACTGCAACCAGATGGAGGTCCACCCGCGCCACCCGTACGCGGGCGACCTGGTCTACACCGCCTTCTCCGGCTCCCACCAGGACGCCATCAAGAAGGGCTTCGAGGCCATGGAGGTCCAGGCCGCGGAGCAGGGCAGGAGCGTGGGCGACCTGGAGTGGGCGGTGCCGTACCTGCCCATCGACCCCAAGGACGTCGGCCGCTCGTACGAGGCCGTCATCCGCGTCAACTCGCAGTCCGGCAAGGGCGGTATCGCCTACGTCCTGAAGAACGACCACAAGCTGGACCTGCCGCGCCGGATGCAGATCGAGTTCTCGAAGACCATCCAGGGCAAGACCGACGCCGAGGGCGGCGAGGTCACGCCGGACGCGATCTGGTCGGTCTTCCAGGACGAGTACCTGCCGACCCCGGACAACGCCTGGGGCCGGATCGCGCTGCGCAGCGCGCAGACCTCCACGACGACCGAGGGCACCGACGCGCTGACCGTCGAGGCGGTCGTGGACGGCGCCGACACGGTCCTGACCGGCACCGGCAACGGTCCGCTGGCGGCGTTCTTCGACGCGCTGCACGCCATCGACGTGGACGTACGGCTGCTGGACTACGTCGAGCACACGATGAGCGAGGGCGTCGGCGCCCAGGCCGCCGCGTACATCGAGTGCGCGATCGGCGACAAGGTGCTGTGGGGCGTCGGCATCGACGCGAACATCGTGCGCGCCTCGATCAAGGCGGCCGTCTCCGCGGTCAACCGCGCGAGCCGCTGATCACCGGGCCGATGTGCGGCCCGTCCCGCCGGCCCCCGGGCCGGACCGGTGTACGGGCCGCCGACCGCCCGTGACCTGCGACGTACCCGGCGTCCCCCGGTTCTTCCCGCGAGAGCCCGGGGACGCTTGGACGTTCAACCGGTTTAAACGGCCGTCTTGTCCGGTCCGCGCTACTGACGGCGCGTCTTCGATGTGGCTAACATCACGTCAACGCGGCAAAGATGCCGGAGCGTTACGGAGGGTCGACGTGATGCACAAGCTGGCTGTGATGGGTGTGCGGACGTCCTGGCGCACCGTCGCCGACGGCGAGTTCTTCTGCCCCGAGTGCGGCGGGGACCGCAACTACCTCCGGCGTACCGGCCGCCGCCGCCTGACCGTCCTCGGCGTGCCGCTGCTGCCGCGCGGCACCGCGGGCCCGGTCGTCGAGTGCTCCGCCTGCCGCGGCCACTTCGCCCTGGACGCACTGGACCACCCCACCACGACGCGCTTCTCGGCGATGCTCCGGGACGCCGTGCACACCGTCACGCTGGCCGTGCTGGCCGCCGGCGGCACGGCCTCGCCGGGGGTGCGCAGCACCGCCGTGGGGACGGTGCGCGCCGCGGGCTTCGCGGAGTGCACGGAGGACCAGCTGCTGACCCTGCTCGCCGCGCTCGCCGCCGACACCGGCCGGCTGCCGGGCGCGCACGACGGCGCCCTGTCGCGCGCCGTCTCCGGCACCGGTGGCCGTCCCGGCGGCGGGCTCGACCCGTGCGGCACGGCGCTGGCCATAGAACTGCACGAGGCGCTGGAGCCGCTGGCCCCGCACCTGGCTCCGGCGGGCCGGGAGTCGCTGCTCCTCCAGGGCGCCCGGATCGCCCTCGCCGACGGCCCGTACCTCCCGTCCGAGCGCGAGGTCCTGACGACCGTGGGCGCGGCGCTGCTGCTGTGCCCGGACGACACCGCCCGGCTGCTGGCGGCGGCCCGTACGCCTTCCTGAGGGCGGTACGGACCCGGCCGGACCGGAGCTCGCGCCGCGTGCGCGAGAATGGACGGCATGAGTCTGTTCCGCGATGACGGCATTGTGCTGCGTACCCAGAAGCTGGGCGAGGCGGACCGGATCATCACGTTCCTCACCCGCGGTCACGGCCGGGTACGGGCGGTGGCCCGGGGCGTGCGCCGTACGAAGTCGAAGTTCGGCGCCCGGCTGGAGCCGTTCTCCCACGTCGACGTGCAGTTCTACGCCCGCGGCAGCGAGCTGGTCGGGCGCGGCCTGCCCATGTGCACACAGAGTGAGACCATCGCGGCCTACGGTGGCGGCATCGTCACGGACTACGCCCGCTACACCGCCGGCACGGCCATGCTGGAGACCGCCGAGCGGTTCACCGACCACGAGGGCGAGCCGGCCGTGCAGCAGTATCTGCTGCTGGTCGGCGGGCTGCGCACGCTCGCGCGCGGCGAGCACGAGCCGCATCTGGTGCTGGACGCGTTCCTGCTGCGCTCGCTCGCGGTCAACGGCTACGCCCCCAGCTTCGACGGCTGCGCCAAGTGCGGCCTGCCCGGCCCGAATCGGTTCTTCTCCGTGGGCTCGGGCGGCGTGGTGTGCGGTGACTGCCGGGTGCCGGGCAGCGTCGTACCCTCCTCGGAGGCCATCGGGCTGCTGGCGGCGCTGCTGTCCGGCGACTGGGCGACGGCGGACGCCTGCGAGGCGCGGCACGTCCGGGAGGGCAGCGGGCTCGTCGCGGCGTACCTGCACTGGCACCTGGAGCGCGGACTGCGCTCGCTGCGGTACGTGGAGAAATAGATAGGGTCAGCAGCTCGGGGGCGAGGACCGGCCCGAAGGACGGGCGGCGGCCCGGCCCCGGGCGCAGCACGCACTACGCATAGGAGATGTGGACCGGATGGCACGACGCGGATTCCTGGGGCGCGGCCGACGTGAGTACGAGACGCCCGAGCCGCACCCGTCCGGCGCGCGTCCGCCGAAGATCCCCGGCGAACTCGTCCCGAACCACGTGGCGGTCGTCATGGACGGCAACGGCCGCTGGGCCAAGGAGCGCGGCCTGCCCCGCACCGAGGGCCACAAGGTCGGCGAGGGCGTCGTCCTCGACGTGCTCAAGGGCTGCATCGAGATGGGCGTCAAGAACCTGTCGCTGTACGCCTTTTCCACCGAGAACTGGAAGCGCTCGCCCGACGAGGTCCGCTTCCTGATGAACTTCAACCGCGATGTCATCCGCCGCCGCCGGGACGAGATGGACGCGCTGGGCATCCGTATCCGCTGGGTCGGCCGGATGCCGAAGCTGTGGAAGTCCGTGGTGCAGGAACTCCAGGTCGCCCAGGAGCAGACCAAGGACAACGACGCCATGACGCTGTACTTCTGTGTCAACTACGGCGGCCGGGCGGAGATCGCGGACGCGGCGGCGGCCATCGCGGCCGACGTGCGGGCCGGGAAGCTGGACCCGGCGAAGGTCACCGAGAAGACCGTCGCCAAGTACATGTACTACCCGGACATGCCGGACGTGGACCTGTTCGTACGGCCGTCGGGCGAGCAGCGCACGTCCAACTACCTGATCTGGCAGAGCGCCTACGCCGAGATGGTGTTCCAGGACATTCTCTGGCCCGATTTCGACCGGCGGAACCTGTGGGACGCCTGCCTCGAATACGCCAAGCGGGACCGCCGCTTCGGTGCGGCGCCGGAGGCGGAGCCCGCGCAGCAGTAAGCACCTCCGTACACGAAAGCGGCCGGGCCCCTGAATTCAGGGACCCGGCCGCTTTCGTGCCGCCGCCGCGGGCGCCGCGCGTCAGGCGGAGCCGGCGGCCGCCTTGGCCGCGCACTCACCGCACGTACCGAAGATCTCGATCGTGTGCCCGACGTCCCGGAAGCCGTGCTCGGCGGCGATCTGCTCCGCCCACTTCTCCACGGCCGGGCCCTCCACCTCCACGGCCTTGCCGCAGTTGCGGCACACCAGGTGATGGTGGTGGTCGTCGGTGCTGCACCGGCGGTAGACGGCCTCGCCCTCGTTCGTCCGCAGGACGTCGACCTCGCCGGCGTCGGCGAGGGACTGCAGCGTCCGGTAGACCGTCGTCAGCCCGACCGAGTCCCCCCGGTGCTTGAGCATGTCGTGCAGTTCCTGCGCGCTGCGGAACTCGTCCACCTCGTCCAGCGCCGCCGCCACGGCGGCCCGCTGCCGTGTCGACCGGCCGCGCACCGGAGATCCAGCGCTCGCCACCGTTGCCTCCCTAGGTCTCGGGACGTCCCCTGCACATCAGTCCGGCCATTGTGCCAGGTGATGACCGGAGCCCGGGGGCAACGCTTACGCACAGGTCCCTACCCCTTGGCCCCTTGCACGCTGACATCGTCACCGGGGGAGCGGCTGCCGGGCACGTCCAGAGTGCACTGCCTGGCGGCCTCGGCGGCGGCCCGCGCGCGCTTTCCGGCCAGCGGGGCGGCCAGCGCGGCCATCAGGGCGAAGACCGCGATGGCCAGCAGCACGATGCTCGCGCCGGGCGGCACGTCCACGTAGAAGGAGAAGACCGTACCGGAGAGGGTGACGACGACTCCGATGGCGACGGACAGCGCGAGGGTCATCGCGAAGCCGCGGGTGGCCTGCTGCGCGGCGGCCACCGGCACCACCAGCAGCGCGCTGACCAGCAGCAGACCGACGGCACGCATCGCGACCGTGACGGTCAGCGCGGCGGTGACGGCGAGCAGCAGGTTCAGCCACCGCACGGGCAGGCCCATGACGCGGGCGAACTCCTCGTCCTGGCAGACGGCGAACAGCTGCCGGCGCAGTCCGAGCGTGACGGCCATCACGAAGGCGGCCAGCAGACAGGTGACCGTCACGTCCTCGGCCGAGACGCTGGTGATCGAGCCGAAGAGGTAGCTGGTGAGATTGGCGGTGGAGCCGCCGGGCGCCAGGTTGATGATCAGCACGCCGCCGGCCATACCGCCGTAGAAGAGCATCGCCAGCGCGATGTCCCCGCGGGTACGGCCCTTGGAGCGCACCAGCTCCATGGCGATCGCGCCGAGCGCGGCGACCAGCACGGCCATCCACACGGGCGAGGCGCGCAGCAGGAAGCCCAGCGCGACACCGGTCAGCGCGACGTGCCCGATGCCGTCGCCCATGATCGCCTGACGGCGCTGGACGAGGTAGATGCCGACGGCCGGCGCGGTGACGCCGACCAGGAGGGCGGCGAGCAGCGCGCGCTGCATGAAGGCGTAGTTCAGGAGGTCCATGTCAGGTCAGCAGTCCTGTCCGGACCGGCTCGGCGGCCGGGTCCGCGTGGGGGTGGACGTGGTCGTGGCCGGGCAGGGCATGCTGGCCCACGGCCTCGGGCGGCGGGCCGTCGTGCACCACGCAGCCGTCGCGCAGCACCACGGCGCGGTCGATCAGCGGCTCCAGCGGACCCAGCTCGTGCAGCACGAGCAGCACGGTGGCACCCGCCTCGACCTGCCCCCGCAGCGTCTCGGCCAGCACCTCCTGGCTGGCCAGGTCCACCCCGGCCATCGGCTCGTCCATGATCAGCAGTTCCGGCTCGGCGACCAGCGCGCGGGCGATCAGCACCCGCTGGTGCTGGCCGCCGGAGAGTGCCTCGGCGGAGTCCTTTGCGCGGTCGGCCATGCCCACCAGGTCCAGTGCCCGGTGGACGGCGTCCCGGTCGGTCCTGCCGGGCCACTTCAGCTTCGTACGGGAGAGCCGGCCGGACGCGACGATCTCGCGGACGGTGGCGGGGACGCCGCCCGCCGCGGTGGTGCGCTGCGGTACGTACCCGATGCGCGCCCAGTCCCTGAACCGGCGCTGCGGGGTGCCGAACAGCTCCAGCTCGCCGCTGGTCAGCGGCACCTGGCCGACCACGGCGCGGACGGCGGTGGACTTGCCCGAGCCGTTGGCGCCGAGCAGCGCCACCACCTCGCCGCGCCGTACGGTCAGGTCGACACCGCGCAGGACGGGACGTGCGCCGAGCGCCGCACCCGCCCCGCGCAGCGATATGACCGTGTCCTGGTCCTTCATGGCCGGGTCCTCCCGTCGTGCCGTACGTACCTGTCCCGCCGGGTGCCCGGCCGCGTCGCCCGCCCGCTCACCTGGCGCCGAGCGCCTTCTGCAGGGCCGCGAGGTTGGAGTCCATGACCTGGAGGTAGTCCCGGCCCTTGGACTTGTCGGTGATCCCCTCGATGGGGTCGAGCACGTCGGTCCGCACGCCGAGGTCCTTGGCGAGGGTCTTGGCCATCGCGGGGTTGGTCAGCGTCTCGAAGAAGACCGTGTCGACGTGGTGGTCCCCGGCCAGCTTCTGCAGCTCCTTCATGCGGCTGCCGCTGACGTCGCCCGACTCGGGGTCGATGCCGCTGATGGCCTCCTCGGTGAGGCCGTAGCGCTCGGCGAGGTAGCCGAAGGCGGCGTGCGTGGTGATGAAGGTGTCCGACTTCTTGTTCTTCAGCCCGTCCTCGAACTTCTTGTTCAGGTCGGTCAGCTTCTTGACCAGGTCGTCGGTGTTGCGGGCGTAGTCCGCCTGGTGTGCGGGGTCGGCCTCCGCGAGGGTCTTGCCCACACCCTTGGCGACCTGGGCGAACTTCACCGGGTCGAGCCAGATGTGCGGGTCGTTGCCGTCGGCCTCGTGGCCGTGGTCGTGGCCCTCGTGCTCGTCGTGGCCGGTGCCGTTGTCGCCGGTGGTGTGGGCGTGGCCGTCGACCTCGTCGCCGTGCTTCTTCAGCTGGGTCAGGGACGCCGCGTCGACGGTGTGCTCGACGCCGGCCTGCGCGACGGCCTGGTCGACGGCGGGCTGGACGCCCTTGAGGTAGACGATCGCGTCGGACTCGCCGAGGGCGGCGGTCTGGCGGGGGCTGAGCTCCAGGTCGTGCGGTTCGGTGCCGGGGGAGGTCAGGTCGGTGACCTTGACGTGGTCCTTGCCGATCTCCTTGGCGAGGAACTCCATCGGGTAGAACGAGGCCGTCACGTTCAGCTTGCCGTCACTCCTGCCCCCGCCGGAGTCGGAGCAGGCGGACAGGGCCGTCATGCCGAGGACCGTGGCTGCGGCTATGACGGCGGCGGGTATGTGACGTCGTACGTTCATGACACTCATTTTCAACAAAAGTGGAAACGATTGTCAACAACGGGTCTCGCGGCGGGCGGCCGGGGAACCGATTTGATCCGGGGGGCAGGGCCGCCGGTAACCTGAGTTATTCGCCCGCGCGTATCCCGACCGCCGCCCCTCATCGAGGCGCAGGGCGCCGCCTTGTCCACCCGTTCGTCGTCGCAATGAAGAGAGCACCGTGGCCGCCGACAAGATCGACACAATCGTCAGCCTGAGCAAGCGCCGTGGCTTTGTATATCCGTGCAGTGAGATCTACGGCGGCCAGCGCGCCGCCTGGGACTACGGTCCGCTCGGCGTCGAGCTCAAGGAGAACATCAAGCGTCAGTGGTGGCGCTCCATGGTCACCTCGCGCGACGACGTGGTGGGTCTCGACTCGTCGGTGATCCTGGCCCCCGAGGTGTGGGTCGCCTCCGGTCACGTCGCCACGTTCACCGACCCGCTCACCGAGTGCACCGCCTGCCACAAGCGCTTCCGCGCCGACCACCTGGAAGAGGCGTACGAGGCCAAGCACGGCCGGCTGCCCGAGAACGGCCTGGCCGACGTCAACTGCCCGAACTGCGGCAACAAGGGCCAGTTCACCGAGCCCAAGCAGTTCTCCGGCCTGCTCTCCACCCACCTCGGCCCGACCCAGGACAGCGGCTCCGTCGCCTACCTGCGCCCCGAGACCGCGCAGGGCATCTTCACCAACTTCGCCCAGGTCCAGCAGACCTCCCGCAAGAAGCCGCCGTTCGGCATCGCGCAGATGGGCAAGTCCTTCCGCAACGAGATCACGCCCGGCAACTTCATCTTCCGCACCCGCGAGTTCGAGCAGATGGAGATGGAGTTCTTCGTCAAGCCGGGCGAGGACGAGCAGTGGCAGGAGTACTGGATGGAGCAGCGGTACAACTGGTACCGCGACCTCGGCCTGCGCGAGGAGAACATCCGCTGGTACGAGCACCCCGCCGAGAAGCTCTCGCACTACTCCAAGCGCACCGCTGACATCGAGTACCGCTTCCAGTTCGGCGGCTCGGAGTGGGGCGAGCTGGAGGGCGTCGCCAACCGCACCGACTACGACCTGTCCTCGCACTCCAAGGCGTCCGGCCAGGACCTGTCGTACTTCGACCAGGAGGCCGGCGAGCGCTACACCCCGTTCGTCATCGAGCCCGCGGCCGGTGTCGGCCGCGCGATGCTCGCCTTCATGCTCGACGCGTACAACGAGGACGAGGCGCCCAACGCCAAGGGCAAGATGGAAAAGCGCACCGTGCTGCGCCTCGACCCGCGCCTGTCGCCGGTCAAGGTCGCCGTGCTGCCGCTGTCCCGCAACCCGCAGCTCTCGCCGAAGGCCAAGGGCCTGGCCACGGACCTGCGCCGGAACTGGAACATCGACTTCGACGACGCGGGCGCCATCGGCCGCCGCTACCGCCGTCAGGACGAGATCGGCACGCCGTTCTGCGTCACCGTCGACTTCGACACCCTCGACGACAACGCGGTCACCGTGCGCGAGCGCGACACGATGAAGCAGGAGCGGGTGTCGCTGGACCAGATCCAGTCGTACCTGGGCGGGCGTCTGCTGGGCTGCTGACCCTTCGCGGGACGCCGCCGGACTGACGGCCTCGAACGCCGGGCCGGGGGGGTAATACCCCCCCCCCCGGGGCCCGTTTTAGCGGGAGAGGGGCGTGGGGGGACCCGGGGGGTGG
>NZ_JBHWHY010000002.1:168059-323847 GCF_042732265.1 Streptomyces sp. NPDC059788
CTGCGCCCCCTGCGGGGGCCGCCGCCGCTCTGCCGGCCTCCACCGCCGGCGGGGCGGTAATCTCCAGCCCGGCCGGCGTCCGTTTTCCGCGAGATCGTCGCGTGGCGTCACCGGGGCGATCGCACGGCGAGCGTCGCGCAGGTGATCGCCAGCGGCAGCTCCGCGCCGACCGCCATGGCCAGCGCGCCCGCCAGCTCGCTGCCCGGCCCGGCCGTCGCCACGTCGACGCACGCGTCGGCGACGAGCAGAACCGCTGCCGCCGCCGCGGCGCCCCGGTGGCCCGCCCGCCCGTTCATCAGCCGGGTACCGGCGATCAGCAGGCACGCCGCCTCGACCGCGTCCAGCGCCACCCAGGCCGCCGCCTCCGCGGGCGGCAGGGTCCCCGCGAGGTAGCCCATCCACGGCAGCAGGGCCAGACCGGCTCCGGTCATGACCCGGCCCGCCCAGGTGCGGCGGCTTGCGGCCAGGCTGAACGAGCTTGCTCCGTATGGGGAGTTGAAGGCGACGAGGGTCATCGGTGTGCCTCTTCCGGGCTGCGGTGAACCCGGCCTTCGGGCTCACGGTCAACCCTCCTTCCGCGGCCGCGGAAGGTCAGTAACGCCCGTTGCCGACCTGGGGTGGCACCAGTTGCACCCCCGAAGCGGAAACCCGCTACATGGTCGCCCGCCGGACCCCCGCATAGCGTTGGTCCATGACCATCCCGCCCCGATTGCGCCGCGCGCTCGTACGGCTGCGGCGCGACTTGCTCTTCCTGGGGGCCGGGCTGCCGCTGCACATGGTGCCGGCGCTGCTGTTCCTGTGGGCCGCCACACAGTTCGCCGGGCTGACGACGGGCACTTCGGACGCCGCGCCCTACCTCCTGCCGATCGCGCTGACGCTGCTCGTCGTCTGCGCCTACGGCCTCACCGAGGCCCAGCGATGGCGTTTCCGCACGCTGTGCGGGATGGACCTGCCAAGGTTGCGCTTCCGTGAGAACAAGCGGCAGTGGGCCTACAACTGCCTGATCGGACCGCTTCTGGGCGTCCTCGAAGCCCTCGTGCTCACGGTGTTCGCGGCGGGCCTGTCGGCGGCGACCAGCTCGCTGTGGATCTGGACGCTCGGGGCACAGTGGCGGCTGGACCACCGCGGTTACGCCACCCCGCTCGGGTACGTCACGGCCGCCGGTCTGCTCGTGCTGGCCGCCGTGCCCGCCCTGGCCGGCGGCCTCGTACGGCTGGAGAACGTCGTCGGCCGGGCGGTGCTGTACGTCAGCCGGTCCGAGGAGCTGAAGCGGCGGGTCGAGGACCTGACGGTGAGCCGGGCGGGGGCGGTGGACGCCGCCGACGCCGAGCGCCGCCGTATCGAACGGGACCTGCACGACGGCGCGCAGCAGCGGCTCGTCGCGCTCGCGCTGAACCTCGGGCTGGCCAAGGCCACGCTCAAGGATCTGCCGCCCGAGGCGCGGCAGGTCATCGAGGAGGCGCACCGGGAGGCCAAGGAGGCCATCGAGGAGCTGAACAGCCTGGTGCGCGGTCTGCATCCGGCCGTGCTGGACGAACTCGGCCTGGACGCCGCGCTGTCCGGGCTCGCGGCACGCGCGCCGCTGCCCGTACGGCTGTGGACGGACCTGCCGGACCGGGCCGCGCCGCCGATCGAGGCGGTCGCCTACTTCGTCGTCTCCGAGGCCCTCAACAACGTGGCCAAACACGCGGACGCGACCCGGGCCGACGTGACCGTGACCCGCCTGGGGGAGATACTTCGGGTGGTCGTCGCCGACGACGGGGTGGGCGGCGCCGATCCGTCCCGGGGGAGCGGTCTGAAGGGGCTCGCCCAGCGCGTGCGCTCCGTGGACGGGGCGTTCCGGATGAGCAGCCCCGTCGGGGGCCCCACCACCATGACCGTGGAGTTGCCGTGCACGACCTGACACCCGCCGTACGCCGCGCGGTGATCGCCGAGGACTCCGTCCTGCTGCGGATCGGCCTGGTGAAGGTGCTGGAGACGGCCGGCTTCGAGGTGGCCGCGGAGGCCGGCGACGCGCCGGGGCTGCTGGCGGCGATGGCCGAGCACCGTCCCGACCTGGCGGTCGTGGACGTCCGGATGCCGCCCGGCTTCACGGACGAAGGGGTGCGCGCGGCCCTGGAGATCCGGGAGCGGTGGCCGGACACCGCCGTACTGATGCTGTCGCAGTACGTGGAGGAACGCTACGCCGCCCATCTGCTCGCCTCGAACACCAGCGGCATCGGCTATCTGCTCAAGCAGCGGGTCGCGGACGTCGAGGAGTTCATCGAGGCGCTGCGCCGGGTCGCGGACGGCGGGACCGCGCTGGACCCGCAGGTGGTGGCGCAGCTGCTGGTGCGGCGCCGGAGCGACCCGCTGGAGCGGCTGACCGGCCGCGAACGGGAGGTCCTGGCGCTGATGGCCGAGGGCCGGTCGAACGCGGGCATCGCGGCGGCCCTGGTGGTGAGCGAGTCCGCGGTGGCGAAGCACATCAACAACATCCTGGCCAAGCTGGATCTGCCGAGGGCGGACGCGGATCATCGGCGGGTGCTGGCGGTGTTGCGGTTCTTGGGGGTGTGAGGACTGCGGCGCTTTCGCCGCACGGGCTCACGGGCGAAGAACGCGGGCACACGCAGCTCCTCGCCGAACTCGGCCGACTCCCGCTCGGTATAGCCGTCCTCGCCCGGCTCCCAGAACACGGTGGTCCGCTGCTCCTCCATGTCGACCAGGAGATACACCGGCACGCCGGCTTTCCCGTACGTCCCGAGCTTGTCCCCGTAGTCGTGGTGACGCGTCACCGGACAGGTCAGCTCGACGGCCAGGGAAAGATGGTGACCGTCGAGGTGTTACTCGTCCGTGTGGAACGCGCTCTCGGCGACGACATACATCTCCGGTTGCAGGGCGCGCTCCTGCGCCGGGAAGGTGAAGAGGCAGGGGGCGCCCATGAGGACATGTCCGTCCGGAGTGAGCGGCGCCAGCTGCGATTCGATCGCCAGTATCGTGAGCGTGTAGTAGGGCGGCGGCCACGGCGACAGGACGATGCTGTCGCCGACGATCTCCGCCCGGTGGCCGTCGGGTACGTCGATGCTCAGGAGGTCATGGAGCACTCTCCGGAACCAGGTCGGGTCGTGCGGAACGCCTTCGGTCGTCTGCCGTTCGAGCATCAGTGTCATGACACACCTTCCCCCGTTGAGTGATCAGGCCGATACTCAGCGTAGGGGCTGCCACTGACAACGACCGCCGGTCCGTCAACTCCCCAGCCCCCGCAACATCAACTCCACCACCGCCCCCAACGCCTCCTCGATCCCCGGCCGTGACCACTCCGCCGCGTAGCACGGATCGTGGAAACGCCTGGTCGCGTCGAAGATCGCGCGGGCCAGGGTCGCCGAGTCGCCCGGCGCGAACGCGCCCTGGTCGATGCCGTCCTGGATGATCGCCGCCAGCTGGCCGGTCAGATCGGCTACGTGCTGTTCCACTACGCCGCCGCTCTCGCCGACCAGCGTCATGTAGGTCGCGAACAGTTCGGGGTCGTCGCCCGCCTTGCGCCGCTTCGCGGCGAACAGCGTGGTCACCCAGCGGCGCAGCCGCTCCGGCGCCGGCCCGTCCTCCGTGACGATGGCCCGCAACTGCCCGCTCGTACGGTCCAGCCAGCGTGCCGTGACCGCCTCGCGCAGCGCCGCCTTCGTACGGAAGTGGCGGTAGACGCTGCCATGGCTGACGCCCAGCGCGCGCGCCACGTCGACGACGGTGGCCTTGGCCGGGCCGTAGCGGCGCAGCACGTCCTCGGTGGCTTCGAGGATGCGTTCGGGGGTCAGGGTCTCGGCGGGTGGCATGGCGGGCGTACGGGCCTTTCGGTCGGGGGCGCCGTGCGGGGCGTCCTGGTACGGACGCGGCGGCGTCCTTCCACGGACCGTACCCGCACGGCCCCCGAGTGTGCCCCTAAGGTCAGCGCTCGCTGTCCAGAAGGGCCATCTGCTGCGCCGGGTAGCGGTCGCCGGCCGCGGCGCCCGCGGGGACCGCGCGCTCGATGGCCGCGAGGTCGGCGGCGTCCAGCGTGACGTCCAGCGCGCCCAGCGCTTCCGCCAGCCGGTCCCGGCGGCGGGCGCCGACCAGCGGCACGATGTCCTCGCCCTGGGCGAGCACCCAGGCGATGGCGGTCTGCGCGACCGTGGCGCCCTTCGCTTCGGCGATCTTGCGCAGCGCGTCGGTCAGGTCGAGGTTGCGTTGCAGGTTCTCGCCCTGGAAGCGCGGGCTGGCCGCGCGGAAGTCGTCCGCGGCCAGCTTGCGGTCGCGCCCGAAGTGGCCGCCGAGCAGGCCGCGGGAGAGCACGCCGTACGCGGTGATGCCGATGCCCAGCTCGCGCGCGGTGGGCAGGATCTTTTCCTCGATGCCGCGGGAGATGAGCGCGTACTCGATCTGGAGGTCGGCGATCGGGGCGACGGCGGCGGCCCGGCGCAGGGTGTCGGCGCCCACTTCGGACAGGCCGATGTGCCGTACGTGACCGGCCTCGACCAGCTCGGCGATGGCGCCGACCGTCTCCTCGATCGGCACGTCGGGGTCGAGGCGGGCGATCCGGTAGATGTCGATGTGGTCGGTGCCCAGGCGCTGGAGCGAGTACGCGGCGAAGCTCTTCACCGCTGCCGGGCGGCCGTCGAACCCGATGAAGTCGCCTTCGACGGTGCGCTGCGCGCCGAACTTCACGCTGGTCAGCGCCTGCTCGCGGCGGGCCGCCGGCGCGGTGCGCAGCGCCTCGTTGATCAGCAGCTCGTTGTGGCCCATGCCGTAGAAGTCGCCGGTGTCCAGCAGGGTGACGCCGGCTTCGAGGGCCGCGTGGATGGTGGCGACGGATTCGGCGCGGTCGCCCGGGCCGCCGTACACGGCGGACATGCCCATGCAACCGAGGCCGAGGGCCGAGGACTGCGGGCCTGTGGTGCCGAGGGTGCGGGTCTGCACGGGTGCTCCTCAGGAACGGAGGGGGTGGGTGGGGTGCCGCCGCGCGCCGCGCCGGACGCGCCGCGTGGCGGCACATCAACCATGACATGAGCGATGACAGATTTCAATATCTGTCATTCGCTGCTCATGCTGACCCCTGGCCCCCGGCCCCTGGCTCTTGGCTCCTGACGACGCGGTACGCGATTGCCGTCGAGGCGTGCCGGCCTGGCGGTCCGACCGGCGAGTGATCAGCAGGTGACCGTCCAGACGGGAACGGACCCGGCGCTCGTGCGCGGCCGGGTGGGCCTGCGGGCAGCGCGGTCGGAGACCAGTCCGGCGATGGCGGCGTGCGTCTCGGCGTAGTACTCGCGGCGGCCGAGGTGGCGTTGCAGTGGCCGGATCTCATGGATGGCACGGGTGACGGTGGGACGGGTCACGCCGTAGAGCTCGGCCAGTGCGGCGTGAGGCAGCTGCAGGCGCAGATAGACCACCGTGACCAGGACCCGGCCGGTGAAGACAAGTGGGTGATCCGGCCTCGCACCCACCGTGCGCTTGCGCTCGTCACCCCGGCGTTCACGCGGTGTGGACTCACGCCGGGCCGTCCACGGCGCGGCCAACTCCTCGATCAGTCCGCCGAGATGTTCTCGATCAAGGCCGCAGAAGGCGGGATGAGACAGAGCCGCACGGGTCCGGTAACGCATCACGACATCGCCAACCCGTGAGGTCACCATCAGGTCATGGCCGGACTGCCGATACGGCGTACGAGCCGTTGGACGGGCAGGGCACAATTGCGATCATGAGTCTGCGTCGTGAAACGGCGAGCTCCCCGGCCCGATGGCCTGGGTATGCCGCTGCCGTGTGGGGGTTCGCGTTCGCCGTTCCCAGCTTCTACTGGGCGATGGGCGGTCTGGCCGGGGCCGCCTCCACGATCTCACCGTCACTGGTCGAGCTGGCACGCGAGCGCAATCCCGGCTTCATCACGGTGTTGTGGGTGACCGGAGTGCTCAAAGTCGTCGGCGCAATGATGGGCCTGGCTCTGGTGCGCCGCCGCACGTGGGGACGCGGCATGAATCGCCTCCTGCAGTTGTCCGCGTGGGGCGCGGGGGTACTGCTCGTATGGCATGGAGCACTGTTCGTCGGGCAGGGACTGCTCGTACAGGCACATGTCATCGAACTCGCCCCGGAACTCCTGCCGGTCAGCCGCTGGTACACCTACCTGTGGGGGCCTTGGTTCGTGGCCGGCGGGCTCACCTTCGTATGCGCCGCACGGACTCACTTGAGCGGGGCGGCCGACCGCCGGGATGCCGTGATCGCGGGCATCGTCGGCGGCCTTGGCGCGCTGGCGCTGTCCGTGACAGCCCTGATCGCCGGAATCGGATAGGCGGCCCGGAACGGCCGCAACAGGACTCGGCCGCCTACCGCCTACGGCGGATCTCCGCTATCGCGTACCGCGTCGTGAGTCCCGGCTCCCGCCCCTACCGCACCACCCGCGGCAGCCGGAACGAGAGCGCCACATTGAGCCCCACCGTCGCCACCTGCGCGAGCAGCGCGATGATCAGCGCGTCCCGTACGCCCAGCGACGGCAGCAGCGCGAGGAAGAGCGTGCCGAGCGTCGCGACGCCCAGGGCCAGCCCAGCCTGCTGGGTGGTGACCATGGCGCCGCCGCCCACTCCGGCCTGCGCGGCGGGCAGTTCGCTGAGCACGATCCGCAGCAGGATCGGCAGGACCAGGCCCTGGCCCATGCCGAGCAGCGCCATGGCCGCCGCCATCGCGGGAGCGGACACGTCCGGCCACTGCGTACGGAAGACGAGCGCCAGCGCGAGCAGTGCGGCGGCCTGGATCAGCGACCCGGCCAGCACCACCCGCCGCCCGAAGCGGGCCACCAGCCGCGGCCCGGCCAGCGACGCGACGAAGTACGTCGCGCACAGCGGGACGAGGGCGAGGCCGGCTGCCAGCGGCCCGTACCGCAGGCCGTCCTGAAGGGCGACCGCCACCACGAACATGAACCCGCCGAAGCCGATCGAGAACGGCAGGATCACGCTCAGCCCGCTGCTTACGGAGCGCAGGCGCAGCAGGGACGGCGGCACGAGCGGGGTACGTCCGGTCCGTTCGGCGCGCCGCTCGACGACGACGAACGCCGCGGCGGCGAACGGGAAGACGGCCGGCAGCAGCCAGGACCACACCGGCCAGCCCGCCGCGCGGCCCTCGGTCAGCGGCAGCAGGAGGCTGACCAGCGCGACGGCCAGCAGCACGGTGCCGGGCACGTCGACCCGGCTGGGGTGCGGCGAGCGGGTCTCGGGGACGGTGCGCAGTGCGAGCAGCAGCGCCACCGCGGCGATCGGCACGTTGACCAGGAAGACCGCGCGCCAGCCGGTCCCGGCCAGGTCGACGGCGACCAGCAGCCCGCCGAGCACCTGCCCGAGAGCGCTGGAGACGCCGGCCGTACCGCCGTACAGGCTGAGCGCCTTGGCGCGGCGTGCCCCGCTCGTCGTGGCCTGGATGGTGGCCAGCACCTGCGGCAGCATCAGCGCGGCCGCCGCGCCCTGCGCGACGCGCGCCACGACCAGTGTCCAGGCGTCCGGCGCCAGGCCGCAGGCGAGCGAGGTGATCCCGAAGGCCGCCAGTCCCCACAGGTACAGCCGCCGCCGCCCGACCATGTCGCCGAGCCGGCCGCCGACGACGAGGAGCACCGCGTACGCGACGCCGTAGCCCGCGACGACCATCTCCAGCAGGGCCGGGCCCGCGCGCAGGTCGCGGTCGATGGTCGGCAGCGCGACGTTGACGATGAAGAAGTCGATCATCGGCAGGGCGGCGCCGAGCAGTACGGTGACCAGGCCGAGCGGGGTCAGGGCGGGGTGGGCGGGACGGGCGGGGGCGGACTCCGGAGTCCGCGTGGGGACGGTTCGTACGTCGGTATCACTCACGGGGATGACGATCGTCCGCCGCCAAGGGGGGTACCAGAGTCTCTTTATCCTGGTACCGGCGCTACCTGGCAACCCGCTGAGCACTCGGGCATCCTGGGATCATGACCGCCACCATGCCGGAGAGAACAGGGCCCGCGCGGACCGACGGCGACGTCAGGCGCGGCGAGCTGGCCGCCTTCCTGCGCAGCCGCCGCGAGCGGATCACCCCGGAGCAGGCCGGTCTGCCGCGCGGCCCCCGCCGCCGTACGCCGGGCCTGCGCCGTGAGGAGGTCGCCCACCTCTCCGCGGTCGGCGTCACGTGGTACACGTGGCTCGAACAGGCGCGGGACATCAAGGTCTCGCCCCAGGTGCTGGACGCCGTGGCCCGCGCGCTCCAGATGGACCGGGCCGAGCGCGGCCATCTCTTCGCGCTGGCCGGCGTGGCCGACCCGGTGCGGGGCAGCGAGTGCACGAGCGTGTCACCGGCGATGCGGCAGATGCTCGACCGGCTCACGCCGTTCCCCGCCGCCGTCCAGAACAGCCGGTTCGACCTCCTCGCCTACAACAGCACCTACGGGCGGCTGCTGTGCGACCTGGACGCGCTGCCCGAAGAGGACCGCAACTGCCTGTGGCTGGCGTTCACCCACGCGGAATGGCGGGCGAGCCTGGTGGACCTGGACAAGACGCTGCGCGTGATGGCCGCCAAGTTCCGCGCCTCCATGGCGGGCCACGTCGCCGAGCCGCCTTGGAAGGCGATGGTGGCGCGGCTGAAGGCGGCCTCGCCGGAGTTCTGCGAGATCTGGGCGCGTCAGGAGGTCGTACGGCCGGTGAGCCAGTCCAAGCTCTTCCGCCAGCGGGACGTCGGCCTGCTGCGGCTGTCCTCCACCAACCTGTACACCGGCCCCGCCCCGGGGCCCAAGATGATCACCTACACGCCCGACGACGAGGCGACGCGCGAGAAGCTGGAACAGCTTCAGGCTTTGATCCGCGCGGCAGGCTGACCGCCGGGCCCCTGCGGCGGGGCCTGGTCCCGCGTGGACTCCAGGCGGTCCGCGGTGCGGCGCGCAGTGCCCTGGGCCCAGCGGCCGGTGGTCAGCGCGCCCAGCAGCAGCACGGCCGCGCCGCACCCGGCGATGATCCACCAGGCGGGGCGGCTCGCCTCGACGAAGTGGCTGCCGGTGGCGGCCGCGCGGGTGCCGCCGGCCAGTACGGCTCCGATCACCGCGACGCCCAGCGTCTGGCCCACCTGCCGGCTGGTGGAGGCGATCGCCGCGGCCACCCCGGCCTGCGTACGCGGCATCCCGGACACCGCGGTGTTGGTGATGGGCGCGTTGACCAGCCCGAAGCCGATGCCGAAGAGCACGTACCCGGTGAAGAGCAGCGGTGTGCTCGCCTCCGCCTCGAAGGCCGCGAACAGCACCCCGCTGACCGCTATCGCCAGCCCGGCCAGCAGCAGCGGCGGCCGCGGCCCCACCGAGCCGACCAGCCGCCCGGACAGCGGCGCGCAGACCAGCGTCATGCCCGCCATCGGCAGCATGTGCAGCCCGGCGTCCAGGGCGGACAGGCCCCGGACGTCCTGGAGGTAGAGCGTGTTGACGAAGAGGAAACCGCCGAGCGCGGCGAACGCGCAGATCGCCACGACCGTGGCCCCGCTGAACGGCGCGCTGCGGAAGAACCGCAGGTCGATCAGCGGTTCGGTGCGGCGCCGCTCGTACAGCAGCAGACCGGCGAGCGCGGCGACGGCCGTCGCGGCGAAGCCGAGGATCAGCGGCGAGGTCCAGCCCGCCGCCGGCGCCTCGATGATCGCGTACGTCAGCGAGCCGAGCAGCGCGATCACCAGCAGCTGACCCACGGGATCGAGGCGGCGCGCCTTGGGCGCGCGCGACTCCGGCACGTACCGCATGGTCAGGAACAGCGCGACCGCCCCGATGGGGACGTTGAGCCAGAAGATCGCGCGCCAGTCGACGCTCTGCACCAGCAGCCCGCCGACGATCGGCCCGGCCGCCATGCTGATGCCGAGCACACCGCCCCACACGCCGATGGCGCGGGCCCGCTCCCGGGGGTCGGTGAACGTGTTGGTGATGATCGACATGGCGACGGGGTTGAGCATCGAGCCGCCGACGGCCTGCACCATGCGGAACGCCACCAGGCACTCCAGGTTCGGCGCCAGGCTGCACAGCAGCGAGCCGAGCGAGAAGACCACCAGGCCCGCCTGGAAGACCCGGCGCCGGCCGAGCCGGTCCGCGGTGGAGCCGGCCAGCATCAGCAGCGCGGCGAGGACCAGGGTGTAGGCGTCGATCGTCCACTGCAGGCCGGAGAGCGTGGTGTCCAGGTCCTTCTGCATGGACGGCAGCGCGACGTTCAGGATGGTGTTGTCGAGGCTGACGATCAGCAGGCTCATGCAGCAGATCGCCAGGACGAGCAGGCGCCGGCGACGGCTGAGCTCAGGCATAGATGAACGGTACAACGAAGGGGGCGCGACGGCTCCGGCGAGGCGTGGCTGCGGGTACGCGGCCAGGGGACCTACGGCTCTGGCGAGGCCGCCCCGCCGGTGCGCGACAATGGGAGGTCGCCCCCTCCACCCGCCGACCACCGAAGGAAACCCGCTCCTCATGACTCAGCTGCAGATCGGCCCGCACGCGGTGCAGCCGCCCGTGGTCCTCGCGCCGATGGCCGGGATCACCAACGCCCCCTTCCGGACGCTGTGCCGGGAGTTCTCGGGCGGCAAGGGCCTGTTCGTCAGCGAAATGATCACGACGCGGGCGCTGGTCGAGCGCAACGAGAAGACCATGCAGCTGATCCATTTCGACGAGACGGAGAAGCCGCGCTCCATCCAGCTCTACGGCGTCGACCCGGACACCGTCGGCAAGGCCGTCCGCATGATCGCCGAAGAGGACCTGGCCGACCACATCGACCTGAACTTCGGCTGCCCGGTGCCGAAGGTGACCCGCAAGGGCGGCGGCTCGGCCCTCCCGTACAAGCGCCACCTGCTGCGCTCGATCCTGCGCGAGGCGGTCTCCAACGCGGGCGACCTGCCGGTCACCATGAAGATGCGCAAGGGCATCGACGACGACCACATCACCTACCTCGACGCGGGCCGGATCGCGGTCGAGGAAGGCGTCACGGCCATCGCGCTGCACGGCCGGACCGCGGCCCAGCACTACGGCGGCACGGCCGACTGGGACGCCATCGCCCGTCTGAAGGAGGCCGTTCCCGAGATCCCGGTGCTGGGCAACGGGGACATCTGGTCGGCGGACGACGCGCTGCGGATGGTGCGCGAGACCGGCTGTGACGGCGTGGTCGTGGGGCGCGGCTGCCTGGGGCGGCCGTGGCTGTTCGGCGATCTGGTGGCGGCCTTCGAGGGCACGGGCACGTACGCGCGGCCGACCTTCAAGGAGGTCGCGGCCGTGATGCTGCGGCACGCCATGCTGCTGGGGGAGTGGCTCGGGGACGAGGCGCGCGGTGTCATCGACTTCCGCAAGCACGTCGCCTGGTACACGAAGGGCTTCGCGATCGGCTCGGAGTCGCGCAAGAAGCTGGCAATCGCCTCGTCGCTGGACGAACTGGACGCTCTGATGAGCGACCTCGACCTCGACCAGCCCTGGCCCGCGGGTGCCGACGGACCGCGTGGCCGCACATCTGGCCGGAACCGGGTGGTCCTGCCGGACGGCTGGCTGGACGACCCGTACGACCGTGCGGGCGTCACGGCCGACGCGGAACTGGACACCTCGGGCGGCTGAGCTGTTGAGGGGGTGTGCGGGCCCGGACCGGGGCGTGGCCGCGGAGGCGGCGGCAGGTCCGATTCCGGGTCCGGATGACGGGACCGGAGCGGGTGCGACGGCGTGATTCTCGCCACCCCTGATAGGGGTGGCGCTCAGATGAGCGGTTCGCGGGGGAGTGCACCTCTCCAATTAGTGGCACTGGGTGCCACCCATCTCGCGTTCGCATGATCAAGCGAATATCGCAATCCGTAGCCGACCGGCGAGTCTTCGCTAGCTGTGCGCAACCATGACTTCAGGACTTGAAGTCATGGTTTCGGCCGTCGCGACTTTCGATCTGCTGGCGGACGACCGGTTACGGGCGTATGTCGACCGAGTGGACGTACCCAGACACCTTCGATCTGGGTATGTTCCTCGCCGTCAGGGCAGCCGTCGGCGAGGAGTCAGTCCCGTGCCGGAAACACAAGATCCCCACGTAACCCCGTCCGAGCCTTCGAAGTTCGTCTACGACTTCACCGAGGGCAACAAGGACCTCAAGGACCTTCTCGGTGGCAAGGGCGCCAACCTCGCCGAGATGACCAACCTGGGGCTTCCCGTTCCGCCGGGGTTCACCATCACCACCGAGGCGTGCAAGGTCTACCTCGACAGCGGCCAGGAGCCCGCGGCACTGCGTGCCGAGGTCAGTGAGCACCTGGAAGCGCTCGAAGCGACCATGGGCAAGAAGCTCGGCCAGGCCGACAACCCCCTTCTGGTGTCGGTGCGTTCCGGGGCGAAGTTCTCGATGCCCGGCATGATGGACACCGTGCTGAACATCGGCCTGTCCGACGCGTCGGTTTCCGGCCTCGCCCAGCAGGCCGGTGACGAGCGCTTCGCGTGGGACTCCTACCGCCGCCTCATCCAGATGTTCGGCAAGACCGTGCTCGGCGTGGACGGCGACCTCTTCGAAGAGGCGCTGGAGGAGGCCAAGCAGGCCAAGGGCGTACGCGTCGACGTCGACCTGGACGCGGCCGACCTGAAGAACCTCGTCGGCCAGTTCAAGGACATCGTCTCCAAGGAGACCGGCCGCGACTTCCCGCAGGAGCCCCGCGAGCAGATGGACCTCGCCGTCCGCGCGGTCTTCGACTCGTGGAACACCGACCGCGCCAAGCTCTACCGCCGCCAGGAGCGCATCCCCGGCGACCTCGGCACGGCCGTCAACATCTGCTCCATGGTCTTCGGCAACCTCGGCCCGGACTCCGGCACCGGCGTCGCCTTCACCCGCGACCCCGCCAGCGGCCAGCAGGGCGTCTACGGCGACTACCTCCAGAACGCGCAGGGCGAGGATGTCGTCGCGGGCATCCGCAACACCGTGCCGCTCGCCGACCTCGAAGGCATCGACAAGCCGTCGTACGACGAGCTGATGCAGATCATGGAAACGCTCGAAACGCACTACAAGGACCTGTGCGACATCGAGTTCACCATCGAGCGCGGCAAGCTGTGGATGCTCCAGACCCGGGTCGGCAAGCGCACCGCCGGCGCCGCCTTCCGCATCGCCACCCAGCTTGTCGACCAGGGCCTGATCGACGAGGCCGAGGCGCTCCAGCGGGTCAACGGCGCGCAGCTCGCCCAGCTGATGTTCCCGCGCTTCGACGAGAACGCGAAGACGCAGCAGATCGGCCGGGCCATCGCCGCCTCGCCCGGCGCCGCCGTCGGCAAGGCCGTCTTCGACTCCTACACCGCGGTCAAGTGGTCCCGCTCCGGCGAGAAGGTCATCCTCATCCGCCGCGAGACCAACCCCGACGACCTCAACGGCATGATCGCCGCCGAGGGCATCCTGACCTCGCGCGGCGGCAAGACCTCGCACGCCGCCGTCGTCGCCCGCGGCATGGGCAAGACCTGTGTCTGCGGCGCCGAGGAGCTGGAGGTCGACACCAAGCGGCGCTGCCTGACCGCGCCCGGCGGCATCGTCGTCGAGGAGGGCGACGTCGTCTCCATCGACGGCTCCTCCGGCAAGGTCTACCTCGGCGAGGTGCCGGTGGTGCCGTCCCCGGTCGTCGAGTACTTCGAGGGCCGGATGCACGCCGGCGCCGACGACGCCGACGAGCTGGTCAAGGCCGTGCACCGGATCATGGCGTACGCGGACCGGGTGCGCCGGCTGCGCGTACGGGCCAACGCCGACAACGCCGAGGACGCCGCCCGTGCCCGCCGCTTCGGCGCCCAGGGCATCGGCCTGTGCCGCACCGAGCACATGTTCCTGGGCGAGCGCCGCGAGATGGTCGAGCGCCTGATCCTCGCCGACACCGACGCCGACCGCGAAGCCGCCCTCGGCGGCCTCCTGCCCCTCCAGAAGGCCGACTTCGTCGAGCTCTTCGAGGCGATGGACGGCCTGCCGGTGACGGTCCGCCTGCTCGACCCGCCGCTGCACGAGTTCCTGCCCGACATCACCGAACTGTCCGTACGGGTCGCCCTCGCCGAGTCCCGCAAGGACGCCAACGAGAACGACCTGCGCCTCCTGCAGGCCGTGCACAAGCTCCACGAGCAGAACCCGATGCTGGGCCTGCGCGGCGTGCGCCTCGGCCTGGTCATCCCCGGCCTGTTCGCCATGCAGGTGCGGGCCATCGCGGAGGCCGCGGCCGAGCGCAAGAACGCCGCCAAGGGCGACCCGCGCGCCGAGATCATGATCCCGCTGGTCGGCACCGTCCAGGAGCTGGAGATCGTCCGTGAGGAGGCCGAGCAGGTCATCGCCGAGGTCGAACAGGCCCGCGGCGTCGACCTCAAGCTGACCCTCGGCACGATGATCGAACTGCCCCGCGCCGCCCTGACCGCAGGCCAGATCGCCGAGTCCGCCGACTTCTTCTCCTTCGGCACCAACGACCTGACCCAGACGGTCTGGGGCTTCAGCCGCGACGATGTCGAGGCCAGCTTCTTCACCGCCTACCTGGAGAAGGGCATCTTCGGCGTCAGCCCCTTCGAGACCATCGACAAGGACGGCGTCGGCTCCCTGGTCCGCAGCGCCGCCGAAGCCGGCCGCGCCACCCGCCCCGACCTCAAGCTGGGCGTCTGCGGCGAACACGGCGGCGACCCGGAGTCGGTGCACTTCTTCCACGAGGTGGGTCTGGACTACGTCTCCTGCTCCCCGTTCCGCATCCCGGTCGCCCGCCTCGAAGCGGGCCGTGCGGCGGCGGAGTCCCTGGGCAGCGACAGCCGCTGACCCCCTGACGACCGGAGCCGGCCGGGACCCTACCCTCACCCCCGCTCCCGGCTCCGGACCCCGACGAGGGCGGCACCTGTGCGGAGGTGCCGCCCTCGCTTTTCTCCGGACTCCCCCCTCGGGAGCTGCCGTCAGCCATGTCGGCCTGGTTGACGGCCTTCCACGGCAAATGCTGAGCGGTCGGTTATTGCCTCGTCACCCCCCACGGGATCGAGCAATCCGTTCCATTCGCACTGCCGTCGAATTGAGTAACAGCTTTCCGGTGACCGGGGTGTTGGCGCGACCCCTTTCAACTCTGGCCAAAAGGACGTGGTGACAGGCTGTGTCTGCGTGCATACTCAGATGGCCGGGGGTCGACTAGGGAGCATTGGTGGGGGTTCGGTGCTACGCGTCCATTTCAGTGGACCGGATCTGGCACGGGTGCGCATTGCCGCGCGCCCTGACGTGCTGTGGGAGACCGTTTTAAGCTTTCACCGACTGCGCGACCGGCGGCCCGGGCAGGCCTTCGGCAAATGGCGCTCCGAGGCGCGTTGCAGGTTGAATGGTGAAACACGGCTGCTGGCGCCGCTCGTTCCCACGCGCGGCTATTTTCCGGATTTTTTGACGCCGCCGGAGGGCCTGCTCGGCCTCGGCGAAGGGCTCGAAGCGCTCCGCGCAACCCCGCCCGCGCGACTGCACGCCGAACTTTCGCGGCTGCCCGCCACCCGCCCGCTGCCTTCGTGGCTGCGGGCGCTCAGCGAGGGCGATTCCGCGGAGCTCGGCCGGCTCACCGGCGCGCTGCGCAGTTATTACCAGAACGCGGTCGAGCCGTACTGGCCGCGGCTCCAGGCCCGTATCGAGGCGGACCGTGCCGCCCGCGGCCGGGCGCTCGTGGACGGCGGCGCGGACCACCTGCTCGCCTCGCTCCCGCCGACGATGCGCTGGCGGCCGCCCGTCCTCGAAGTGGACTACCCGGTGGACCGCGACCTGTTCCTGAACGGCCGGGGGCTGCTCCTGCTGCCGTCGTACTTCTGCCGCCGTACGCCCGTCACCTTCCACGACCCCGACCTCACGCCCGTCCTCGTCTACCCCCTCGAACACCCCACGCCCCGCGTCATGCCGACGGTTGCGCCCGCCCACTCGCTGGGCAAGCTCGTCGGGCGCACCCGTTCGGCGATCCTGCACGGTGTGGGCGGCGGCTGTACGACGAGCGAGCTGGCGCGGCGCGTCGACGTGTCACTCGCCTCGGCCAGCCAGCACGCGACGGTACTGCGGGACGCGGGGCTGGTGCTGACGCTCCGTCATGGAAACGCCGTGTTGCACACGTTGACGCCACTGGGCGCGGCGCTGCTGCGGGGCGGGCCGGAGGTGGACGTCCGGGGGGTGGACACCCGGGGGCTGGAGATCAGAGGGCTGGAGATGCGGGGCGCGGAGATCAGGGGGGAGGAGGGGCGGGAGGCCGAGGTCCGGGGGGCCGGGGTGCGGGAGGTGGATGTGTGAGGAAGGGGTGCCGAAGGGGTGCAGTAACGTTCCGGCGCCCGCACCCCGCACCCCGCACCCCGCACCCCGCACCCCGCACCCCGCACCCCGCACCCCGCACCCCGCACCTGGCCTCAGTACGGACGGTCGCCCGTGATCGCCACCCGTTCGGCCACCCGGCGCCGCGATCCGTAGTCGTTGACCGCGTAGTGCTGCGTGGCCCGGTTGTCCCAGAAGGCGATGTCGCCCGCCCGCCACCGGAACCGCACCTGGAACTCCGGCACATGCGCCTGCTGGAAGAGCAGCCGCAGCAGCCGGTCGCTCTCCGCTCGCTCGCAGCCCACGATGCGGGTGGTGAAGGAGGTGTTGACGAACAGCATCCGGCGGCCGGTTTCCGGATGCCGCCGTACGACCGGGTGCTCCACCGGCGGGAACCGCTCCTGGAACGGCGCGAGCCGCTCGGCGGAGTAGAAGCGGGCGAAGCCCGGCAGGAAGTCGTGGACGGCGGTGGCGCCGTCGATACGGTCCTTCACGTCCTGCGGCAGGTTGTCGTACGCCGCCGCCATGTCGGCCCACATGGTGTCGCCGCCGAAGTCCGGCACCTCGCGCAGCTGCAACACCGCTCCCAGCGCCGGGCGTTCGCGGAACGTCACGTCCGTGTGCCAGACGTTCTCGAAGGTGGACACCGCGCTGCGGTCGAACCGTACGACGTCCTCGGCGTCACCCGTCGCCAGCAGCGGATTGGTCTCCAGCTCGCCCCAGTTGCGGGCGAACGCGCGCTGCGCCTCGGACGTGAGGTGCTGCCCCCGGAAGAAGAGCACCTTCCACTCCAGCAGCGCCCGGTTCAACTCCTCCCGCAGCGCCGGGTCGAGAGGGCGGGACAGGTCGAGTCCGCGGATCTCCGCGCCGATGGTGGCGGCTTGTGGGACGACCTCGAAGCGCTCGTACGGCCGGTCCTCCCAGCCCTCGGGGGTGCGGCGCAGGATGCGCGTGCCCTCGTACAGGCCGTCGGCGGGAATGCGGTGGTCGCGGAGGGCGGGGGAGGGGGAAACGGTGGGGGTGGTGGCGGGGTCGGTTGCGGTCGGCAACGGGGCCTCCTGGGGATGCGGGGTGGAGGTAGGGGCGCGGCGCTCGCACGGGTACGGGGTACGAGCGGCTACGGGGTACGAGTGCGGGATACGGCGTGCGGGGTGCGCGGCTGCCGCGGTGGGCGGCCGTCGCCGTCGGGAGGGCTCGGCGCCCGGAGATCACCGACAGCAGCGGAAAGCGGCGGCCGGGGGAGAACCCACCCGGCCGCGGCGGCGCAGGAACGTCATGCCGCGCGGCGCGCACTCGCCGTGGGGGCCGCAGCGCAGCGGCTCCGCCTCACGGAAGGTCGAGTACGTGGTCATGGCACGCACCGTACCTCATGACCGGGGAGAGGGACAGCGGGGCGGCGGGGGAGCGGAGACCGGGCCGGCTCTTCCGGCGCTCCCGCTGCGAACGGGCTGCCGGGGTCAGCCCTTCAGCTCCTTGTACAGGTACACGTCCTCGTGCCCGCCCGGCACGCCCGGTACGCGCCCCACCTCGACGTACCCCTGGCGCTGGTAGAACCCCGGTGCCTGGAACGTGTACGAGGACACCGTGGCGCGGTCGCAGCCGCGCCGTACCGCCTCCTCCTCGGCGGCCCGCAGCAGCTTCGTGCCCCAGCCGCCCGCGCGGCAGTCCTCCCGGACCCACAGCAGGTGGATTCCGCACAGGCCACCCCAGACCTGCGCGCTCAGACCGCCGACCAACTCGCCGTCCGCGTCCGTGACCCGCACCGAGAACTCGGTGTGCTCGGCGTTGCCGGTGGCCGCGGCGTTGAAGGCGTCGAGCCCGTCCTCCAGGCGCTTGTCCAGCTCGGGGTCGTGCTCGCCGACGGTGAGAGTCGCTTCCTGCGCCGGGGTCCTGGCATCGCTCATGCCCGAGTATCCCCACACGCCCCCTGCGCGCCGCCACTGATTTTGCGCGCCGGCGCCCGGCGGGCAGCCGTTGTCCACGGGGGCCGGGGGGCTTCCGGTGGCCGGGAGGTCCTGGGATTCTTCATTGACACGCGTCACGGAACGTGGCCCGCCTTCTCCGGGGTCCGCCCCATGCCCGCCCCCATGTCGTCGCCGGGCACGGTGCCCCGTCATCGTGCCGGTCCCCCCACGAGTAGCAGGAGAGTGCGATGGGCCCAACTCCGCTCCGAGCCGCGAGCGTTGCCGCGACCACCGCTGTGCTGGCCGCGCTCGTCACCCCCACCGCTTCGTCGGCAACCGTCCCCACCGCCCCGGCCCCCGTCCGGAAGCCGCACTACGTGGCGCTCGGCGACTCGTCGGCCGCCGGCCCGCTGATCCCTCCTCAGACCAGCCTCCCCTGTCTGCGGTCCGGCCGGAACTGGCCGGCCGTCGCCGCGGCGCGCCTGGGCGCCGAGATCACCGACGTGACGTGCAGCGGAGCCACCACCGCCGACCTGGCCGGGCGGCAGTTCGGTCTCGTACGGCCCCAGTTGGACGCCTTGCGCGCGGACACGGACCTGGTCACCCTCGCCGTCGGCGCCAACGACATCGGTCTGGGCATCGTCGTACCGTCCTGCGTCCGGCTGCATCCGCAGGCGGCGGGCCTGAGCCCCACCTGCAAGTCGGTCTACACGGCGGGCGGCCGGGACCGGCTGGCCGAGCGGATCACCCGGACGGCCCCCAAGATCGCCACCGCTCTCCGGCAGATCCACCGCCGTTCGCCGCACGCGAGGGTGTACGTCGTCACGTACGGCACCTACTACCAGCCGGGCGGCTGCTGGCCGAAGGACCCTGTCTGGCCCGTCGACGCCGACTACGTACAGAACACCTTCGACCGCCTGCACACGATGCTGGCCGAGCGGGCCGCCGCCGGAGACGCGGGCTTCGTCGACATCCGTACGCCGAGTGCCCGGCACGGAGTCTGCGCCGCGAAGGGCGAGAAATGGATGGAGGGGCTGATACCCGGTTCGGCGGCGGCTCCGTACCACCCCAACCGCACCGGTATGGCGCACTCGGGCGCGACGGTTGCCGACGCCGTCGGCCCGGTACGGTCGGCAGGGGCCCCACGGTCCGGCGCCGGCCAGGGGGACACCACGCGATGAGGCCCGGCGGGCCCGCGCTCAGTCATCGATCCCCGACCGCTCCACCCCCGCCACGATGTACCGCTGGAGCAGCACGAACACGATCACCAGCGGCGCGATCGACACGGCCGCGGCGACGAACAGTTCGTGCAGGTTGATGCTCTGCGCCGTGGTGAACGTGGACAGCGCCACCTGCACCGTCCAGGACTCGCGGTCCTGCCCGATGACCAGGGGCCACAGGAACGCGTTCCACGCGCCGATGAAGACGATCGTGCCGACGGCGGCGAAGACGGGCCGTGAGTTGGGCACCACGATCCGCCAGAACGTACGCCAGTGGCCGAGGCCGTCCACCCGCGCCGCGTCCTCCAGTTCGCGCGGGAAGCCCAGGAAGTACTGGCGGAATATGAAGCAGGCGAAGGCGCTGAACAGGGTCGGGATGATCAGCCCGCGCAGGGTGGAGATCCAGCCGAGCGACGAGACGAGGACGAAGCTGGGGACGAAGGTGACCGCGGCCGGGACCATCAGCGTGCCGAGGATCGCGTAGAAGACGGCGTTCGCGTGGCGGTACGGGATGCGGGCGAGGCCGTACCCGGCCAGTGACGCCAGCAGCACCGTGCCCACGGTCGTGGAGACCGCGATCAGGGTGGAGTTCAGCAGTGCCCGCGCCATCGGCAGATTCGGGTCGTCGAAGACCTCGGTCAGGTTGGACCACTGGATGTCGCGCGGGAAGAACGTCCAGTCGGGGGCGGTGATGTCCTGCTCGGTCGCCAGCCCGTTGCGTACGAGCAGGTAGAACGGGAGGAGGAACAGCAGCGCGAGGACGGTGACGAGCACGGCGCGCAGCGCGCGGCCGGCCCGCACGCGGCGGTCCCGCGGGGCGCCTGTCCGTACGCGGCGGTCCCGCCGGGCGCCTGTCCGCGCCTGTTCCGTGGGCCTGGGCGGCATCGGTCAGTCCTCCTTCCGTCCGAGGCCGAACCAGCGGGCCTGCACGACGGTCGCCACGGCGATGATCAGCGCCAGGATCACCGCTCCCGCGCTGCCCAGGCCGAGGTTCTGCTCCTGCCCGAGCGCGGTGTAGTAGAGGTAGACCAGCGGCGGGCGCGCGTACGGCGGGTAGCCGCGCGCGTCGGACATCAGGTTGTAGAACTCGTCGAACGCCTGGAACGCGTTGATCACCAGCAGCAGGACGACGGCGACCGACGTCGCGCGCAGCTGCGGCAGCGTGATGTACCGCAGCGTCTGCCAGCCGGGCCGCGCGCCGTCCACCGCGGCGGCCTCGTACAGCCGCGGTGAGATCCGCTGTAGCCCGGCCAGGAAGAGGATCATGAAGAAACCCGCCTGGAGCCACAGCCGTACGGTCACGATCACCAGCCAGTACCAGGGCGGGTCCGACGTGGACAGCCACGCGGTCTGGTCCGCGCCGAACCACCCCAGCACCGTGTTGGCGAGCCCGAACCGCACCCCGTTGAAGATCGACAGCTTCCAGATGAGCGCGGCGACCACGTACGAGCACGCGGTCGGCAGGAAGAAGACCGAGCGGACGAACGCCTGGGCGAAGCGCAGCCGGTTGACCATGAGCGCGAGGCCGAGCGAGAGCACGTAGGTCGCCGGCACGATGAAGGCGGTGAACAGCAGGAACGTGCCGAGGCTGTTCAGGAAGGCGTCGTCGCCCAGCATCGCGGTGTAGTTGTCCAGCCCGACGAAGTCCGTCGGATTGACCGTGTTGTGGGCGTCGAAGAAGCTGAGGTAGACGCTCCAGGCCAGCGGTACGTACGTGAACAGCCCGAGGCCGAGGGCGAACGGGCCCACGAAGGCCCAGAACCACAGGTTCCGGTTCTGCTGCCCGGCCAGTCGCGCGAGCAGCCCTCCGGCCCGCCGGTCCGGCCTCGTCCCCTTGCCCTTGTCCGGTCTCGTGCCCTTGCCCTCCTCCGTGCCGGCCGTCGCCCCGGCGTCCGCGCCCGTCCCGCTCACTTCTTCTTCGCCCGCTGCAACTCGGCCTCGACCTTGCGCACCACGGCCTTCAGTTCGCTCTCCGGATTCGCGCCGTCCTTGATGATGCGGTTCAGCGCGTCCTGATAGGCGGTGCTGCTCGGCGTTGTCCAGAGCAGCGGTTCGGCGAAGCCGTGCTCGGTGGCGTACGCGACCGCGTCGGCCGCCGCGCCCTCCCTGAGCTGCTTCGCCTTCTTGGCGAGCGAGGTGCGGGCGGGGATGTGGAAGCCGTACGAGAGGGCGAAATCCTGCTGCTTGTCGGTTCCGTCCACCCACAGCCACTTCACATACGCCTTGGCCTCCTTCTGGTGCTTGCCGCGCGAGCTGACCGCCGAGCCGTACGCGCCCACGGGGACGGCGGGCCGCCCGGCGCCGTCCTTCGGGAACGGCAGCACCCCGAAGTCGTCCCCGAGCGCCTTCTTCACCTGCGGCAGCGCCCACAGCCCCGACCACTGCATGGCGGTGAGCCCCTGTACGAACGCCGAGGGGTCGGACCAGTCCGTCGGCGCCCCCAGCAGCAACGATTCGTCGGCGTACAGCTGCCGGATCTTGCCGAGGACGCGGGCGGCGGCCGGGTCGTCGAAGCCGACCTTGCCGTCGTCCGTGATCAGGCTCAGCCCAGCGGCGAACAGCGGGGTACCGCCCAGCACCGCGGCCCCGCCGTCGTTCCCCAGGAACAGGCCCTTGACCTTGTCCTTCCGGTGCCGGGCGGTCAGCGTCCTCGCGGCCTCGACCAGCGCGTCGACGCTGCGCGGCGGTTCGACGTCCGCCGCCTTCAGCATGCTCTTCCGGTAGAACAGCAACTGCGTGTCTATGGCCTGCGGAATCGCCCAGACCTTGTCCTGCCAGATCTTCGGCTTGAGCACCGCCTGATTGAAATCGTCCTTCACGGACTCGATCTGCTCGGTCAGGTCGACAACCTGACCGCCCTTGATCTGGTCCAGCTTCGGCCCGTTGACCTCGAAGACGTCGGGGCCGGAGTCCGTCAGCAGCGCGGCGGCGGTCTGCCGGTCGTAGTCGCCGGGCCGCCACTGCACGGTGACCCGCGCCTGGTCGTACGCGACGGCGTACCGCTTGACGGCCTGCTCCGTCCCGGCCTCCCCGTACTGGTGGTACCACTGGGTGAGCGCCGGCCCCGAACCCTTGCCGTTACGGCCCGTGTTGGACCCGCAGGCCGCCAGCACGGCGGCCAGGGAGACACCACCGGCCGCGCCGAGCAGCCGCCGTCTGTTGATACCGGCGCCGGTACCTCCGTCGATACCGCTGCTGATGCTCGTACCGCTGCCGCGTGTCATGCCCGATCGCCCCCTGCGTAGCTCAAGGCCCGTGCCCGGTGGTCCGTGGTCCGTACTCGTGCTGTGGTGCGTGGTGCTGCTGTACGTAGCGCTGCCGTGCGTGGTGCTGTTCCGCGCCGTTCTGCCGGGCGGACGTGCGGTGGCCGGACCACCACCCACGTGATCGTCGATCACCGCTCGCCGCGAGCGCCCACTCTGCCGTAACGGCGTGAAGAACGCATTGCAGCCGCACGAAAACGGCCGGTGAGGAGCCCATAGGGGGAGCGCGGCGGGCGGCGGGCCCGAGGCGATTGTCAGACCCCTGGTGCATCCTTCGGTACAAGGGTCCTCGCGGCAGGAGCGCTTCGGCCCGTGGTGGTGTCCAGCACGCCTTCGAAGGAGACGTTTATGATCATCGTGTCCGGCAGACTCCATGTCGCTCCCGACGCCCGCGAGGCGTATCTGAGCGCATGCGAGGGCGTGGTCGAGCAGGCGCGGAAGGCTCCCGGCTGCCTGGATTTCGTGCTCTCGGCCGACCGTCTCGAACCGGGCCGGATCAACGTGTACGAGCGGTGGGAATCGGACGCCCACGTCGAGAAGTTCCGCAGCGGCGAAGGCGGAAGCCCCGGCGATTCGGAGCCGGGGCGGGCGGCGGCGGTTCTCGACGCGGATGTGCGCAAGTACCGGATATCCGGCGTGGAGGCGGCGTAGCCGGGACACCGGACCTCCAGACTTCCGAGCGGCCGGGCCGTCCGGCGACCGGGCGAGCCACCCCCAACAGGTTCACCACGTACTGCGTCTGCGAGACGACCTGATGGCGGGTGACACCGTAGTGGTCGAGGATCTTGTCCGCGTTGGCGTAGGCCCGGTCGAGCTGGGCGCCGAAGTCGTCCGCGGCCGGGACGTTGTGGCCGAAGGCGTCGAGGGTGGTCACGGTGCTCGCCCTTCAGGTCCGGTGCGCTCTCTTGCGGTTACTCACGAACCGTAGGAGAGTCAACGCCGGCCTGGAAGAACGCACTTTTCGGTGACGGGGGAACCAGATGGTGACCAAGCAGCTGCTCAAGGGCCTGCCCGAGGACGCGGACCTGAGGCGCGCGGACTCCCTGGCGCGGGAGATCTTCTCGGACGTCGCCAACAAGTGGGCGCTCCTGATCATCGAGGCGCTCGGCGAGCGCACCCTGCGCTTCGGCGAGTTGCGGAACGAGGTCGAGGGCATCAGCCACAAGATGCTCACCCAGAACCTGCGCCTGCTGGAGCGCAACGGCCTGGTCGACCGGAAGGTGTACCCCACCGTGCCGCCGCGGGTCGAGTACACCCTCACCGAGCCGGGCCGGGCCCTGCGCACCACGGTCGACGCCATGTGCGGCTGGACCCACCGGTACCTCGGCCACATCGAGGACGCGCGCCGCCGCTTCGACGACTGACGGGCGTACGGCGAGGCGGGGCGGCCGCCGGCGGGACCATCGTGAGGTGATCGACGGCCTGCCCAACCGGCCGTTCGAAGCAGTGGCGCGGCATCGCCACCCGCTACGAGAGGCCGCGACCACCTACCTGGCCGGACTCCACGTCGCAGGCACCTTCGCCTGGTCCGCGCGCTGATCCGACCGTCCCCCGTTCACGGACCGTCCCCCGTTCACGGACCGTCGCCCGCCGGCCGTGCCAGGTAGGCGTGGTTGTCCTCGATGAGGTGGTCCAGCGCGGCCCTGGCGGCGGCGAGGCCGTCGATGGCCTCGGACAGCCGGGCCCGCTCGCGGCCCACGCGGACAGTTCACCGATCCGCATGCCGGTCTCCTCTCATGCCGCTGACCGACTTGCCCCTGACATTGATGTGAGAAATCTGGTTCGAGAACTGGGAGGATCACGACGCCTTCTTCGCGTCCGAGAACTACCGGACGCTGGTCAACCCCGACGAAGCACGCTTCATCGACATGGACTCGGTGGCCGTGATGGTCACCGAGGAGAAGAAGGTCATGTGATGGACCGACTCGACAGACGGATACCGGCTCAGCCCTTGCGGCCGGCCCCGCGTACACGTTGACACCCGACCCTACGACCAGAGATCCGAACGGAACGGCCTGGTGCGAGGTGCAGCTCTGCACGACCCCGTGCGGCGGGGAAAGCGGCGCTGCCCGTTCGGCCCGCAGGTCTGCCCCGGTGCCTCTGGAGTCGCTCCGGTCCCGCGCGTAAGGGTGGGGAGGCTGGTTCGGCCTCGATTTCGGAGGAACGCAGATGGGCTCGTCCCGGGACAACGACAGCAAGGCCGAGAAGGGGCGCGCGCCTGAGCGGGTGCGGGCCGCTGCCGCGCCTGCTTCCGCCGGGACGGCTGGGCAACGGCTGCTCGGTTTGCAGGGTGCCGCCGGGAATGCGGCGGTCGTCCAGATGCTGCGTCAGGCCGGTCATCCGTGGGCGCAGGCTGTGCATCAGCACGGTCCTGGATGTACGCATCGGGCGCCGCGATCTCCGCAGTCCCCGCAAACGCAGGGGGCCCGTGGGCAACAGGGGGCCCAGGTGCAGCGTTCCGTGGACGGCCGTACCGTCGCGCGCGCCACGGTCGCGCGCGCCACGGAAGAGGACCAGCACGTCCATGGCGCCGGCTGCGGCCACGGCGGAGTGCGGGACACCAGCCCGGAGGGGCAGAGCGCCCTGCTGGCCGCTGCCATGCGGTCGTCCAGCCAGCCGTTGTCCTCGTCGGTGCTCGCGAAGGCCAAGCCCTTCTTCCAGAACGAGAGGCTCTCCTCCACCCGCGTCCACCGCGACGCGGTGGCCCAGCGCGCCACCGCGGCGATGGGGGCCCAGGCCATGACGGTCGGCAACCACATCTTCCTGTCCGCGGCCGCCGCGGGCAACGAGCAGGTCATCGGCCACGAGCTCAGCCACGTCGACAAGAACCTCAAGGGTGTGCGCGAAACGGGCCACAGCAATGGCGCCGGAGTCACCGTCACCGACCCGGGGCAGGGCTCCGAACGAGCCGCCGAGGCGGACGGCGCCGCCTTCGCCGCGGGCCGGGAGACCGCCCCCTCGGTAACCGCCCAGCGGAAGGCGGCGGCGACCGGCCCGCACCCGACCGTGCAGCGCGCGGCGGACACGGTCGGGGAGCGCGAGGAAGAGGACGAGGAGTCGGTGCGGGGCGGCGAGCCCGTACAGAGGGCGGCCGAGCGCGTGCCGTCCTCGGGTTCGCCGCGGGAGCCGGGCCAGGGCGGCCCCACCGTGCAGCGGTCCGGGCGCGGGTCGTCCTCAAGGCATGGGGGCCACTCCGGCCGGTCATCCGCCCGGCCGAGGCTGATACCGGTCGCGTCACTGCCGCACGCGCGGTTCATCCAGCTGCCCACGTACGGACCGACGTTCGGCCGCGGCGGTGGCGGCACGAGCGGAACCGTGATTCTGGGCCCGCACGGATTCTCGGATCAGCGAACCGACGCCAATTCCCAGCTGCCCCCGGCGATCGTCGCCGCTCGGGCGGCGTATCCGAACGAGAGGTTCAAGGCCGGACACCTGGTGAACGCGAGCTTCGGCGGTGACGGTCAGCGGTCGGCCAATCTCACGATTCTGACTTCCCGTGCCAACATCACGATGCAGAGCTTCGACAATCGGATCAAGCAAGCTCTGCGGCATGTGAACAATATCTATGAGCACCTCTCTCGCATGTCCGTCAATATCACTCCCTTGATGCTCGGCATCGCAGTGTCCGTCCGGCCCTCGGGGGAAGGGTATACGTGGGATAACCAAGGCCCCGGAAAGTACATATCGAAGTTCATCTTCTGCCAGGCGCTGGTTCGTGGGGCGGAGCGGCTCGGTGACTGGATCGCCGTGGAGTTGGCCCAGAACCCCCAGGACCAGAACTGGTTGTACGTCCAGGGGCAGCTGGCCCAAGTCCGCGGTCTGGTCGACGAAGCGAATCTCCTGGGCATGATCGACAATGAGCCGACGGCTCCCGTCCCCGCCCAGCGGAGTTCGCGGCGGCGGTGACATCGCAGAGCACGTGCCCCGCGCCCGCACGCGGCCCGAACACGATCTGAAAATCCCGCACTTCACCTCGGGCGCGAGGTCTAGGCTCCGAGCGCATCGCTGATGACGGCTCACCCTGGAGGACACGTGCCGACGCGCCGGCAGATCACGTCCCGTAACGCCCGCTTTCAGCAGTGGGAGTCACTGCTCGGCAACCGGAACAAGCGCTCGCGCGCCGGTGAATTCCTGGTGCAGGGCGTGCGTCCGATCTCGCTCGCGGTGCGGTACGGCTGGACCGTCAGGGCTCTGATATACGACGGTGAGCGGGAGTTGTCGCGGTGGGCGGACAATCTCCTGCGTACAGTCGAAGCCGAACGGATAGCCATGGCGCCCGAACTGCTGGCAGAACTCGGGGAGAAGAGCGGGAGCGCCCCGGAGATGGTCGCCGTCGTCGAAACGCCGGCCGACGATCTCGGTCGGCTCAGGGGCGGCAGTGGATTTCTGGGCGTCGTGTTCGACCGGCCGACAAACCCCGGGAACATCGGCAGCGTCATCCGTTCCGCGGACGCCTTCGGGGCCGACGGTCTCATCGTGTCGGGTCATGCCGCCGACGTTTACGATCCCAAATCCGTACGCGCCAGCACGGGTTCCCTGTTCGCCTTACCGGCCGTACGTGTGCCCTCGCCCGGCAGCGTGATGAGCTGGGTCGACGCGCAGCGGGCCGAGGGGCGGCCGGTCGTCCTGGTGGGCACCGACGAGAAGGGGGAGTGCGACGTCTTCGATTTCGACTTCACCCGGCCCGTGCTGCTGCTGATCGGCAACGAGACATCCGGGCTGAGCAACGCCTGGCGGGACCTGTGCGACCACACCGTCAGCATTCCGATGACCGGTTCCGCCAGCTCCCTCAATGCCGCCAGCGCCGCGACCGCCGTCCTGTACGAGGCCCACCGGCAACGCGTGGCCGCCGCGCGGCGCTCGGGCCGGCGTACGTGACACCGGGCGCCGCGCGCGTCGGCTCAGGAGACCGCGGCCGATCCGGTGCCGGTCAGGAATCCGCGAATGTAGCCGACCACGGTGTCCAGGTGGCTTTCGAGCAGGAAGTGTCCACCGCCGGCGATCAGGCGGATCTCCGCGTCCGGCAGGTCCCTGGAGAAGGCGCGCGCTCCGTCCGGCCCGAAGATCTCGTCGCCCGCACCCCAGACCGCGAGGAGCGGCACCTGCCGCTCCCGGAAGTAGGCGTGCACCTGAGGGTAGAGGGGTGGATTGCCGGCGTAGTCGCGAAACAGGGCGAGTTGTACGAGGTCGTTGCCCGGCCGGTTGACCTCGCGGTGGTCGGCTGCCCAGGTGTCGGGGTCGACCAGCTCGGGCCGGTCCACTCCGTGCAGGTACTGCCAACGGATGGCGTCGAGCGAGAGGGCGGCGCGGAGGGCGGGTTCGGTCCGGGGGCCCGGATTCTCGCCGTACTCCCAAATGGGCTGCCAGAAGTCCCGTACGAAGCCGTCCTCGTAGGCGTTGCCGTTCTGCGTGATCACCGCGGTGACCGCGTCGGGGTTGCGCAGGGCCAGCCGCCAGCCGATGGGGGCGCCGTAGTCCTGCACGTACAGGGCGTAGCGGGTGACGTCGAGCTGGGCCAGGAGCGCTTCGGTGACATCGGTCAGGGAGTCGAAGGTGTAGGTGAACGCGTCCACGGGCGGAGCGTCGGAGTTGCCGAAGCCGAGGTGGTCGGGGGCGATGACATGGAACCGGTCGGCCAGCGCCGGGAGGAGGTGGCGGAACATCCGTGAACTCGTGGGGAATCCGTGCAGGAGGACGAGCGTGGGCGCCCCGCGGAAGCCCGCCTCGCGGTAGAAGACGCGATGTCCCCGCACGGTCGCGTAGCGGTGGTGGACCTCAACCATGACTAACCCCTTCAGAACCTTTTGATGGTTACTCCCAGGGCGTCCAGTAGACCCCCCTTGGGGTAACCTGTCAATCGTCTTGATGGGGTTAGCGGGAAAGGTGCGGGCCGTGCTGGACGACCAAGCCCTGATGCAGGCGTTGAACAGCACTCCTGTCGCCGACGGCCGACGTCAGGACCTGTGGCGGGACGACCACGAGGTGGACCGGTGGGCGCGGGAGCACGGGGGCCTCGGCGGTGAAGAGGAGCGCCGGTGGCTGCGTACCGCCCGGGACGCGCTCCAGGCGGTGGAGTCGGGCGCGTCGGTGGAATCGGACGAGTCGGCGGAGCCCCGTCTGCTGCGGGTCCTCGCGGACGTACGCAAAGTCCCGCGGCCCGGAGCGTCGGGCATCGAGTGGCATCTGGAGGTGCCGCCGGAGCGCAGGCTCGCCGTGGAACTCGTGCTCGCGTGGGCGGACGTCAAAGAGCGCATGCCCGGCAGGCTGCGGCCGTGCGGCAACCCTGAATGCCGCCTCTTCCTCTTGGACCGCAGCCGCGCCAACACCGCCCGGTGGTGCTCGATGAAGACCTGCGGCAACCGGCTCAAAGCCCGTCGGCACCAGGCCCGGACCCGGGAGACCCCGCGTCCCGAGTAGCGCGTCGGCGGATCGGCCCGGGGCGGCGCCCCACTCGGGACGGTGCGCCGCTCGGGTTGGCGCGCAACTCGGGCCGGCTCGCGCCCGGAGGTCACGGTGGCCGGCCGGGGGCGGGGGCGGGGCGGGACGCGGTGCTACTCGGTGGAGATCCGGCCGCGGACGTCCTTGACCAGGTTGCCCATGGCCACCCGGAAGATCTCGGCCTGATGCGTACCGATGAACGCAGTGTGGCCGAACACCTCCAGGACGACGAGGCCGTGCAGGTGCCCCCACGCGCTCAGGAAGAGCGACGCCGCGGGCGGCGGCAGGGCGCCCAGGGCGTCCGGTGGCAGATGTTGCAGGTGCGCACGGAGTGACGGCGAGAGGTCCTCGGTGTCGGCCGCGGCGAGTTGGGCCGTGGTGAACCCGGCGAACAGCTCGCGCCGGAAGATCGCGCTCATCCGCTGGACGGCCTGCGTGGTGGGGCCGTCGACGGGTGCCTCGTAGTGCCGCAGCGGTGCCCCGTACAGCAGTTGGAATCGCTCGGGGTGGCGGATGGCCCAGGCGCGGTAGCCCTCGGCCGCGGCGACCAGGCGCGGCAGGGCCGTGGTTGCCGTGGTGTCGTCCGAGGCGGTTGCCGAGGAGGTGTCCACGGCGGCCGATACGGCGTCGGCGAGATCGTCGTACGCCTTGGTGATGAGTGCGGTGACCAGGGCGTCCCGGCTCGGGAAGTAGTGGTAGAGCGCCTGCACGGTCATGCCCAGGCTGCGGGCGACCGCGCGCAGCGACAGCGCGGCGGGGCCCTGCGCGTCGATGTGCTCCTCGGCGGCCGTAAGGATCTCGCGCACGGCGACGGCCCGCCGCCGCTCGCGCAGGGACGGCAGGGCGGTGGGGGACTGGTCCGTCGGCATTCGGTGATCGTACGGCGACCCCCTGACGGCGACAAGGCGAGTCAACCCCCGTCAGAAAAATCTAACACTGCCAAATTTCTTGCGCGCTCGCTAGCGTCGACACCGGCGACGGGGGCGTGCCACGCGTCCCGCCCCCGTCCCGCCCGCCCCCGCCTGCCCCGCCGATGCGTTGGTGCGTCGCGCGTTGACGCGTCGTGCGTTGATTCACCGATGCGCTGACGTGCCGTGAAACAAACGCGGTCCACCGCGCCGGGCCCGCAGGCAAAGCCTCGACACCTGCTCTTCAGCACGGACTTTCAGGGAGACCCCCATGGCAACAGCAGTCAAAACCCGGTCGGCGCGGCGGATTCGGATGTGGTGGGCCGGCTGGGCGACGCTCGCCATCTCGGCGGCCGGTATCGCCGTGTACAGCGTCCCCGCCTACCTGACCGGTGATCCGGCGGACAGCAGGCTGCCGCTCAATCCGGATGTGGCCCTGCACTACCTGTCCATCGCGTTGCACGCCCTGCCCGCGGGGCTCGTCCTCGTGCTCGGGCCGTTCCAGTTCGTCCCGGCGCTGCGCAACAGGTACCGCGCCCTGCACCGGATCGTCGGCCGGGTCTACATGATCAGCGTCGTGTTCGCCTCGGTGGCGGCCGTCCTGGCGACCACGTTCTCCGTCAACGGCTTCTCCGCGCAGGTCGCCTTCTATCTGCTGACGGCCGCCTGGCTGTACTCCCTGGCCCAGGCCTACCGGACGATCCGGCGCGGCCAGGTCCGGCTGCACCGCATCTGGATGATCCGCAACTACGCGCTCTCCTTCGCGGCCGTCATGCTGCGGGTCTTCCTCATCCTGGGCCTGGCGGCCCGCTCACGATACGAGTGGCTGACCGTGGAGAGCGTCTACACGACCTCGGCGTGGGCGTCGATCCTCGTAAGCGCCGCCGTCGCCGAATGGTTCATCGTCCAGCGCACACTGGCCGCGCGGGCTCAGCGACCGACGGCCGGAGCCGGCCCCGTCGCCTGAACGTGGGGGCGGAGACCTGTCACTGGTCGAAGCAGCCGCTGGTTACGGCGGTCCGGAACGCGGTCCAGGTGGCGAGGGAGAGCTGGAGTATGGGGCCGGTGGGGTTCTTGGAGTCGCGTATGGCGATGGTGTGGGGGTGGTTGGTGGCTACTTCGACACATTCGTGGTCGGGGTCGCTGTGGGTGGACTTGCGGTAGCTGAACTCCGTCATGGATCACAGGTCCTTACTAAGGCTGCGGATGAACGTTCGGGATGCGGGCTCGTCGAGGGCTTCTCCAGCGATTCTCTCGAACATCTCGTCGTGTTCCGTGGCCTCGTCGCCTCCTTCGATCCAGACCTGAGTGCGAGGGATCTCGATGTACACGACGTCCATGGCGCCGGGTTCGGTGAAGGAGAGGACGTTGTATCCGCACCCGATGCCAACCTGCGCCCCTGCGCTGAAGGGCAAGACGCGGACCGATACGTTCGGCTTCTCGGAGGCGTCTGCCAAATACTCAAGCTGTTCGCGCATCACGTCTGCGCCTCCGATCAGGTTGCGGAGGGCCGCCTCATAAACCACCGCGTGCAGGTGTAGGCGGGGCTCGTCGTCAAGCCGTTGCTGGCGGGCCAGCCGTGCTGCCACGAAGTTGTCGTCGGGCTTGAGTGCACGGATGTACGCCTCGCACTGCAACAAGCCGGGAACGTAGGCCACCTGCCATGTCTTGATGGCGGTCGCGGCGCTCTCCAAGGCGACGTACTCCTTCATCGCGCCAAGACCAGGGAAGTCGTTCCACCACCCCTTGGCTTTGCGTCGTTCGCGGTCCACGCGGGCCAGTTCCAGTAGTCCGCCCACCGCTGCCGGGTCGGTGACTTCGTACAGCTCGCACAGGATGCGGATGTCCGGGTCGCGCATCGGGACCCAGCCGCTCTCCATCCTGGCGACCTTGCCGGTCGAGGCGCTGATGACCTTGGCCGCTTGGCCTTGCGTCAGACCTGCTTCCAGGCGGTGCTTGGCGAGTTCGCCGCCGAGGCGGCGGCCCAGCACGGTCGACATGCGGTTGCCCTGTGGTGTCTGGCTACGTTCCATGCCGCTCACCTTTGCTGACAGGTGAACGGTTCGGGTGCGCTTACGCAGTGCCGCAACCCGCACGGGTGAAATTTGCACCACTGGATTGAGCCTGGCGCGATCGCGCCCCTACCTTCCGTAACGACACGAACTGCTCGGGCAGCCGAACCAGTTGACGCAAGAGTGTGTGCTGCCCGTAATCGGAGGTGGCGTCGATGATCTCTCCGCATGACCCCGTGGAAACCGTCCTCTACGAGGACCTGCTCGACTACTCGCCGTTCCCCAAGAGCGTGCGGCTCGCGCGGTATCGGATGGCGCGGCTGTTGTGGGAGTGGGGGTACGGGCACCTGGTGGACGACGTCGAGTTGCTCGTGTCGGAGCTGCTGACGAACGCGATCACGCACGGCCGGGTGCCGGGGCGGCTGGTGCGGGTGCACCTGACGGTGGGGAAGGAGGTGCTGCGGCTGTCCGTCAGTGATGCGCGAGGGGAAGTCCGGCCGTACGTGAAGGAAGCGACGGCGGATGACTGCGGTGGGCGGGGGCTGGTGCTCGTACGGGAGGTGGCCGCGCGGTGGGGGGTGCGGGACCGGGAGATCGGTAAGACCGTGTGGTGCGAGGTGGATGTCAGGCGGGAGTGACCGTGGGGGACGGGCCGCCCAGGACGATGTTCCAGTGGTAGGTGAGGGACGTGGGGTGGCCTGGTGGGGTGGGCGTGGGGGTGTAGGTGGCGATCAGGCGTCGGCGGGCAGCCGCGTTCGGGGCCGCGTGCAGCACTGAATCGTGGGCCAGGAGGGGGTCGCCCTCGAAGTACAGCTGTGTGACCAGGCGTTGCGTGAACGCGCGGCCGAAGAGGGAGAAGTGCAGGTGGGCGGCGCGCCAGGCGTGGTCGGGGGTGCCGAGCGGGTACGGGCCCGGCTTGATCGTGGTGAAGACGTAGCGGCCGTCGGCGTCGGTCAGGGCGCGGCCGGCGCCGGTGAAGTTGGGGTCGAGCGGGGCATCGTGCCGATCGTTGTGGTGCGCGTAGCGGCCGGCGGCGTTGGCCTGCCAGATTTCGAGGAGTTGGTGGGGGACGGGGCGGCCGTGGGTGTCCAGCACGCGGCCGGTCAGGGTGATGCGTTCGCCGATGGGGGTGCCTGCGTGGTGGCGGGTGAGGTCGCTGTCCAGGGGCGTCACGTCGGTGTGGCCGAAGACGGGGCCGTACAGCTCGGCGCTCTCCGGGGCGGCGGGGAGGAGGAGCGGCGGCCTGGTGGGTTGGCGTAGGGGGAAGCCTCGGTAGGGGGGAGGGGCGGTGGTGGGGGCGGAGCTTGGGGTGATGCCCAGTGTGGGCCCGGAGGCAGTCCCGGAGGCAGGTTCGGGCGTGGGGGTGGGTGCGGTCGGCATGGGAATGTTGTTGCACCTGGGCGACGGGCTGGGCAAGGACGGGAACCGGACCCGGCGGCCTGTCCGCCCCGCCGGGCGCCCGGTCATCCTCCCCGCGAGCGCCCCCGGCGCCCGCCCCGGCTACGGCGACCCGCGCCCACTACGCCCGCCACGCCCGCCGCATCCCTACGCCCACCGCACCCCTACGCCCACCGCGTCCTCTACGCCGACACCCGAAACCGCAACCGGCAGATCGTCGCGTCCGTGGTGCGGCGCACCGCGTGGGCGACGACCGCGCCGCGCTGGTTCTGTAGAAGGCGCTGCCACAGGTGGGCCGGTTCGACCTCGGGGATCAGGACCGTGACCCGGGCGCGGGGGTGCCGGTCGCCGAGTCCGCGTACGTACGCGGCGATCGGGCGGCCGACGGTGCGGGTGGCGGAGGGCAGTTCGAGGAGGTCCACGCCGGGATTCCACAGTTCCCAGTCGCGGCGCAGGGACTCCGCCGCGCGGCGGTCCTCGGAGGAGTCGTACGTGACGGTGACGGCCACCACCTCGTCGCCGAGGGAGACCGCGGCGTTCAGTGCCTCGCAGGTGAGCCTGGAGAGGTGGGAGACGGGGACGACGACGAGGGAGCGGTCGCGGTGCGGCTGCTCGGGGACGCGGCCCAGCCGCAGGCGGTCCGCGATACGGGCGTACGCCCGGTGGACCGCCTCGAAGACGAGGACGAGTACGGGGAGGGCGACGACGATCAGCCAGGCGCCCTCGGTGAACTTCGTCGCCGTGACGACGACGGCCGCGACGCCGGTCAGCAGCGCGCCGAAGCCGTTGAGGGCGGCCTTGCCGCGGCGGCCGGGGGCGGATCGTTCCTGCCGCCAGTGGCGGACCATGCCCACCTGGCAGATGGTGAAGCCCACGAAGACGCCGATGGCGAAGAGCGGGACGAGGGTGTTCACGTCACCGCCGGAGAAGACGAGGAGCGCGGCGGCGACGGCGGCCAGCGCCAGGACGCCGTGCCGGTGCACCTGCCGGTCGTCCTTGAGGCCGAAGACGTGCGGCAGGTAGTTGTCCCGGGCCAGCAGGCCCATCAGGACCGGCAGCCCGCCGAAGGAGGTGTTCGCGGCGAGGGCGAGCAGCAGCATCGTGGCGAACTGCACGACGTAGAAGGCCCAGTTGTGGCCCAGTGCCGCGTCCGCGAGCTGGGCGAGTACCGTGACGCCCTCCACCGGCTGGAGGTGGAAGCGCCCGATGAGCACCGAGAGGCCGATCAGCATCACGCCGAGCAGCGCGCCCAGGGCGACCTCGGTGCGCTGTGCGCGCTTGGCGGCGGGGGCGCGGAAGGACGGTACGGCGTTGGCGACCGCCTCGACGCCGGTCAGCGCCGAGCACCCGGCGGCGAACGCCTTCAGGAGGAGGAGCGCGCCGACGGAGGTCGCGTTGTCCGCCAGGACGGACGCGTGGCCGTCGGCGGACGCCGTGGAGACGGGCGCGTCCCGGAACAGGCCCACCACGACGAGGGCGAGGATCGAGCCGACGAAGACGGCGGTGGGCAGGAGGAACGCTTTCGCCGAGTTGACGATGCCGCGCAGGTTGATGGCGGTCACCAGGACGAGCACCGCCAGGCACAGCCACATCCGCCGGCCGTAGAGGGCGGGAAAGGCGGAGGTGAGCGCGGCGACGCCGGCGGTCACGGACACGGCGACGTTCAGGACGTAGTCGAGGACGAGGGAGGCCGCGGCGGTCAGGGCCGTACGGCGCCCGAGGTGGGCCCTGGCGACCGCGTACGAGCCGCCGCCGTTCGGGAAGGCCGCGATCACCTGGCGGTACGAGGCGACCAGTACCGCGAGCAGTGCCGCGATCGCGAGGGTCACCGGGAGAGTGAAACCGAGGCCGTACGCGCCGGCGGCGGCCAGGACCAGGACGACGGACTCGGGGCCGTACGCCACGGAGGCCATCGCGTCGAGGGAGAGAGCGGCGAGGCCCTGTACGGAGGTCAGGCGGTGCCGGGCGTCCGGGTCGGTGCCGGAAGGGCCGGGGCCGGAAGAGCCGGGACCGTAAAGGGCTGGGCCGGGAGGTGGTGGACCGGTGTGGGCCGGGGCGGGAGGGGGAGCGGTGGGGCCGGTCACCTGGCGCGCGGACCGGCCCGTGGGCTTCCACACCATCGACATCGTTTGCCGTACCTCCGTGAGCTGCGGGGAAAGAGCCCCGGTGACAGGGCCAGCCCAGCGTGAGCGCCGGTTCGTACGGGCACGCCGGTTCTTGGCGTGGCTTTGGCGGGTGCTCCGGCGTTCTTCACGCCTTCTTGATGCCCGGCGGGGGCGTGCCGATGCCGACGGGTGGCCGGGACACCGGGTGGTGGTGGCACGCACCGGGTGGTGCGGCCGTCCGGCCGGGGCGGCGGGCGGCGCGGGCACCGGCACGCGGGCGGCGTACGGCGGGCCGTGTTGTCAGTGGTGCGTCAAGGTCCCGTGACGCGTCGTCAGTGCCGCGTCAACATCCGGGCGGTTCGGGCATCCCGGCCCTAGCGTCACGACTATGGGACGCAGAAGGACGCCCGGGGCCGGATGGGCGGCCCACGGGAAGGGCGGCGGAGGCGACGCCGACGGTACGGACGGTACGGGCGGCAGCGGACAGGGAGGCGGTGGGGCGCGCGATGGACGGCATACGCGGGAGGGGTACGCCCTTCCACCCCCGGTGTACGGCCCGACGGCGTACCACGACCGCCGGTGGGCGGCCGAACTGCGCGCCGCGGCCTGTTCCACGGCCGGCGTCCTCGTCCTCATGCTCGCCGTCGACCTCGCCTGCCACACCCTCGACCCGCTGCGTGCCGCCTGCTGGACGGCCATCGCGGTGGTGCTCTTCGCGGCGCTCTTCCCGGCACGGGTGACGGCCGGGCCGGGATGGCTCGCCGTCCGCGGGCTGCTGCGCGAGTGCCGGGTCCGTACCGATCTGCTGGTCCTCGTGCACCGCAGCGACGGGATGGCGCCCCGGCTGGTGCTGCGCGACGCCATGGGCGGCCGCGTCGAGCTGGACCCCAAGACCCTCACCGCCAATCCCGCCCTGTGGCATCTGCTCGACACCGGCGCCCGGCTGTCCCGGGCGCGCGGTCTGCTGCGCTCGGGCGCTGAGGCGCTGCGGGTGCTGGGGGAGCACATCGACCGGGACAAGGCGCGGGAGATCTTCGAGGCGTCGGGGCTGGACTGAGAGGCGTCGGGGCTGGACTGACCGCGGACCGGCCGGATCAGCAAGGCCCGCCGGGCGGCCGGGGCCCCGTACGCTCCCCGGCCGCCCCCGCGTCAGATCGTCGTTCCCCCCGGGGCCCTCAGGCCTTCGCCCCGCCGAAGTCGTACCGCACGCCCGTGAGCTGCTCCGACGCTTCCCACAGTCGCGCCGACGTCTCGTCGTTCCTCGTCCACGGAGCGCGGAAGGACGGCGCGGTCGCGCCCCGCAGGCCGTTGCGGGGGCCGATGAAGGCGTCCGGCTTCATGTGCGGGGCGGTGGCGGCGCACAGGGTGGGCAGGGCGCCGGACTCCGCGGGCTGGGCGATGACGCGGTTGACCAGCTCCACGACGCGCTCGGCGCCCGTACGGCCCTCCATCCGTACGCCCGCGGTCTGCAGGTTGGTGTCGGCGTAACCGGGGTGCGCGGCGGCGGCCACGACCTGCGAGCCGGCCTGCGCGAGGCGGCGCGACAGCTCGTGGACGAAGAGCAGGTTGGCGCTCTTGGAGCGGCCGTAGACGCTCCAGCGGTGGTAGCCGTTCTCGCTGTTCAGGTCGGCCAGGTCGACGTTGCCGAGCAGGTGCAGGCCGCTGGAGACGGTGACGACGCGCGCGCCGTGGGTGGCCAGGAGCTTGGGCAGCAGCAGGCCGGTGAGCGCGAAGTGGCCGAGGTGGTTGGTCCCGAACTGCATCTCGAAGCCGTCGGCGGTGCGGCGCTGCGGGAGCGCCATGACGCCGGCGTTGTTGACGAGCAGGTCCAGGCGGTCGCCGTCGAAGTCGTCGAGGCCCGCCGCGAAGGCGCGTACGGAACGCAGGTCGGCCAGGTCGAGCTGCCGGAACTCGGCCTCGGCCGTCGGTACTTCGGAGCGCAGCCGGGCGAGCGCCGTGTGCCCCCGGGCCTCGTTGCGGCAGGCCAGTACGACGCGTGCGCCGCGGCGGGCGAGCTCGCGGGCGGTGATGTAGCCGATGCCGCTGTTGGCACCGGTGACGACCGCCGAGCGGCCCGTCTGGTCGGGGATGTGGCTCGTGTTCCAACGGGTCACGCCTGCTGCGCTCCTTCGCCGGGGCATCGGGATGGCCAGCGTACGCCCCGGCCGGGCGGGGCCGCGGTTGCCCGGGGTCCGGATGTGTGGATGGGGAGGAATGCCGTACCGGGAGGGCCTGGAGGGGCTGATTCGGCGCAATCATGGTGCGGGTGACAGGAACCGGACAACCGTGTTGGGGGGTACGGGCATGGCCGTACGGAGAACGGTGAGCAGGTCGCTGGTGGCGGTGCTGGCGGGTTCGGCGCTGGTCCTGGGCGGGTCGGTGGCCGCGGAGGCGGGGGACGGCGGACAGGCCGCGACGGCGGGCGGGAGCACGGTCCGGGGCGCGCCGCGGCACGGAAAGGTGGTGACTTTGCCGGCCGTCGGCATGGAGACCGGCACTTTCAAGGCCGTCGTCCCGAACCCGTACCGGCCCGACCCCACCGCGTACTTCGGCCCGCACAAGTGCAACCTCTACGTCAAGGACTACTGGCCGACCCCCGGCTGCGGCGGCTTCTCCTTCTACACCGAGCTCCGCGGCGTACGGGACCAGCCCGCCTTCCAGCAGGGCGTGGAGGAGAGCGGCTGGTTCTCCGCCACGGCCGACGTGACGCGCACGTACGGCTGTACGGGGCAGGACGGTGTCTTCGACCCGGCCACCGCCTTCGACGTGACGTCGGCGGGGGAGCGGCTCGGCGCGGTCTACCGGGAGGCGGACTGGAGCTTCCTGCTCGGCCACTACCGCGGCACGTCCTCCGGTGACTTCGGCCCGCAGTTCTTCGCGAACTTCAAGCCCGTCGAGGTCACCTGCGCGGCCGGCACCACACCGACGCAGCACGCCCTGAAGGTCGCCGGTCTGAAGGTGAGCTTCGACCACGAGTCGAAGATCCTCGGCAGCCACCGGACGTGGCGCTTCGGGACGTTCGAGGTCGGCAGCGGGAACAGCTAGCCGCTCCGCCGCCCCGCGGTCAGCCGTCCCGCCGATCGCCGACCTCCCGCACCCGGTAGACGGGCACCGACACCGCCGGATCGTCCAGGCAGGTGCCCGTCTCCAGGTCGAAGCGCTGCTTGAGGAGGGGGGAGGCGACGAACGGGCGGCCGTCCGCCGAGCCGGTCAGGCCGCGGGACAGGACGTACGCGCCGGTGAACGGGTCGCGGTTGCCGATGGCGTACGGGCGTCCCGCGCGGTCCACGAACAGGGCCACCTGCCCGCCGTCCGGGAGGAGGGCGGCGACGCCCCGGCCGGGAACGAGGGCGGAGGGAGCGCAGACCGGGAACCAGGTGCTGTTCTCCTGCTGTCCTTCGGGGATTTCTACGGCGAGTGTCGTGGGGCTCATCGGGCGGCGGTCCCTTCCAGGGGGCGGGCGTCGGAAGCGGTACGCGAGGTGCCGGCGGTGCGGCCGGCGGTGCGTACGGGAAGCGTGGGGCCTGCCAGCAGCCGCAGGTCCGGCTTGATCTGGTCGCGCTCCGGGACGAAGCGGACGGCCGGGTCCGGGGTGTCCGGCGCGTTGACGAAGGAGACGAACCGGGCGAGGCGCGCGGGGTCGGCGAGGGTGTCGGCCCACTCGTCCCGGTAGGCCGTCACATGCGCGGCCATCAGGGCCTCCAGCTCGTCGCACAGGCCCAGCGAGTCGTGCACGACCACGTCCCGTACGTGGTCGAGGCCGCCCTCGATGCGCTCCAGCCAGGCGGAGGTGCGCTCCAGGCGGTCGGCGGTGCGGATGTAGAACATCAGGAAGCGGTCGATGAGCCGGACGAGTTCGGCGTCGGAGAGATCCTGGGCGAGCAGATCGGCGTGGCGCGGGTCGGCACCGCCGTTGCCGCCGACGTACAGGTTCCAGCCGTTGGAGGTGGCGATGACGCCGAAGTCCTTGCCGCGCGCCTCGGCGCACTCGCGCGCGCATCCGGAGACGGCCGACTTGAGCTTGTGCGGGGAGCGCAGCCCCCGGTAGCGCAGCTCCAGGTCGATGGCCATCCGTACGGAGTCCTGCACGCCGTAGCGGCACCAGGTCTGCCCCACGCACGACTTCACGGTGCGCAGCGCCTTCCCGTACGCGTGCCCGGACTCGAACCCGGCGTCCACCAGCCGGGCCCAGATGCGCGGGAGCTGGTCGACGCGGGCGCCGAACAGATCGATGCGCTGGCCGCCGGTGATCTTCGTGTAGAGGCCGAAGTCGCGGGCCACCTCGCCGATGACGATCAGCTTCTCCGGGGTGATCTCGCCGCCGGGGACACGGGGCACGACCGAGTACGAGCCGTTGCGCTGGAGGTTGGCGAGGAAGTGGTCGTTGGTGTCCTGGAGGGCGGACTGCTCGCCGTCCAGGACGTAGCCGTCGGCGCCGACCGTCGGGGCGAGGCCGGCGATGATCGAGGCCACCGCCGGCTTGCAGGTCTCGCAGCCGTCGCCGCCGCGCGCCGCCTCCCGGCCGTGGCCGTCCAGCAGCTCGGCGTACGAGGTGAGGCGGCGGGTGCGGACGATCTCGTACAGCTCGGCGCGGGTGTGCGGGAAGCAGCCGCACAGGCCCTGGTCGACGGCCACGCCGCCGGCCGTCAGCTCGTCGTTGACGAGGGTGGTCAGCGCCTTGACGCAGCTGCCGCAGCCGGTGCCCGCCTTGGTGCACTTCTTCACCTCGGGCACGGTGGTGCAGGAGTGCTCGGAAACCGCGGCGCGGATGGTGCCCTTGGTGACGTTGTGGCAGTTGCAGATCACCGCGTCGTCGGGGAGGGCGCCGGGGCCGAGGGCGGCCGGTGCGCCGGTGCCCGCCGGCAGGACGAGCTGTTCGGGGGCGACCGGCGGCACGGTGCCGGTGAGCGGGCGCAGCAGGCCGTACGACTCGGCGTCGCCGACCAGGACGCCGCCGAGCAGCTCGCCGTCCGCGCCGATGACCAGCTTCTTGTAGACGCCGGAACGGGAGTCGGCGTAGACGACGTCGAGGCAGCCGGGGGCGGCGCCGTGCGCGTCGCCGAAGGAGGCGACGTCCACGCCGAGGAGCTTGAGCTTGGTGGAGGTGTCGGCGCCGGTGAAGGCGGCGGCCCCCTGGTCCCCGGCGATGGTGGCCGCCGCCGTCGCCGCCATCTCGTAACCGGGCGCCACCAGGCCGTACACCCGCCCGTCGGCGGCCAGCGCGCATTCGCCGATCGCGTACACGGCCGGGTCCCCGGTGCGGCACCGCTCGTCCACGACGATGCCGCCGCGCTCGCCCACCGCCAGCCCGCAGTCGCGGGCGAGCTGATCGCGCGGGCGCACCCCGGCCGAGAAGACCACCAGGTCGGTGTCGACGCGCGAGCCGTCCGACAGCTCCATGGCCCGCACCGCGCCGTCCCCGCCCGCGACGATCTCCTTGCCGCCGACGCCCGTGTGGACGTGCAGGCCCATCTCCTCGACGGTCCGGCGCAGCGCGCTGCCGCCGCCCTCGTCCACCTGGACCGCCATCAGCCGCGGCTGGAACTCGACGATGTGGGTGCGCAGTCCGAGCCCCTTGAGGGCGCCGGCCGCCTCCAGGCCGAGCAGGCCGCCGCCGACGACGGTGCCGGTGCGGCAGTTCTTCGCGTACTCCTCGATGGCGAGCAGGTCCTCGACGGTCCGGTAGACGAAACAGCCGGTGCTGTCCGCGCCCGGCACCGGCGGCACGAACGGGTACGAGCCGGTGGCCAGGACGAGCGTGTCGTACGGGACGGTCAGCCCGGAGCGGGCGGTGACGGTGCGCGCCTCGCGGTCGACGGCGGTGGCCGGGTCGCCGAGGTGCAGCTCGATGCCGTGGCGGGCCATGAACCCGGCGTCGGCCAGCGCCAGGTCGTCCGGGGTGCGGCCGGAGAAGTACGAGGTGAGCTGGACCCGGTCGTAGGCGGGGCGGGGCTCCTCGCACAGCACGACCACCCGGGTGCGCGCGGTCGTACCGCGGTCGGCGAGGGCTTCGAGGAACCGCTGGCCGACCATGCCGTGGCCGACGAGCACGAGGGTGGGAACGGCGGTAGCAGCCATGGTCAGGAGCCTCCGTCGGTGCGGGAAGGGGTGGCGGAATCGGTGGTGAGGAGGTGCAGGAGGGGGGCCGTCGGCGGCAGCGGGTCGTCGGCCTCCCAGGTACGGGCGAGGGTGCCGACGGCACCGAGATCGCCGAGCAGGATGCCGCCGACCAGGCGGTCACCGCGGACGATGACCTTGCGGTAGGCGCTGCGGGTGGCGTCGGAGAGGTGGACCACGTCGTCGCCGGGGCCGGGGGAGGGGGCGCCGAAGGCGGCGAGGTCCAGGGGGGCGGAGTCCGCGCCGGGGACCGGGCCGGTGAGGGTGAGGCGGGTGAGGGCGCGGGTGCCGCGGTAGCGGGCGGCGGCCTGCGCCCCCAGAATCCTCGCCAGCAGGTCGGCCTGTTCGAGGGCGGCGCCGGCCAGGCCGTACACCAGCCCGTCGTGCTGCGCGCAGTCACCGATCGCGTGGATACGGGGATCGGCCGTCCGCAGCTGGTCGTCGACGACGATGCCGCGGCCGACCGGCAGCCCGGCCGCCCGCGCGAGGCCGACGCGCGGGCGCACCCCGCAGGCCAGGACGACCAGGTCGGCGTCGGGCACGTAACCGTCCGCGAGTTCCACGGCCCGTACGCGGCCGTCCGCCACGCGCAGGCCGCGTACCCGGCACTCCGTATGGACCTCCACCCCCAGCGCTTCGAGGTGCGAGCGGAGCAGGGCCGCGGCTCCGGCGTCCAGCTGACGTTCCATCAGGTGCTCGCCCTGCTGGGCCAGCAGGACCGGGACGCCGCGCTCGGCCAGCGCGCGGGCCGCCGACACGCCGAGCAGCCCGCCGCCGATCACCACGGCGCGTGCGCCGGGGCGGGCGGCGGCAGCGGCGAGCGCCGTACAGTCGTCCAGCGTGCGGAACGGATGGACGCCGTGCGGCAGCTCGTCCTCGCCGGGCGGGAAGAGGCCGCGCAGCGGCGGGAGCACGGGGTTGGAGCCGGTCGCGAGGACCAGCCGGTCGTACGGGACGGCCCGCCCGTCGTCGCACAGCACCGCGCGGTCCTTCCGGTCGATACGGACCGCCCGCACCCCGCCCAGCCACCGCACCGTGTCGTGCGGGGCCGGCAGGGCGATGACCTCGCGCGCGTAGCGGCCGGCCAGTACCTCCGCGAGGAGGACGCGGTTGTACGGCGCGTGCGGCTCCTCACCGAGGACGGTGAGCGCCGAGCCGCCGGCGGCGGTGGCGGCGGCCGGGCCGAGGCGCGTCGCGAGCCGGGCGGCGGCCATTCCGCCGCCGATCACCACCACACGCTGTTGCGAGGTCATGTCCGCAAGCGTGCGGTGCGGCTGTTACCCGTCCGCATCTGCGCTGTTTCCCGTGGGGAACGCTGCCCTCAGCGCGGGGGAGGGCGGGGTGTGAGGGCCGCAGCGGCGGGGGCCCGGGGGGCCGGGGCGTGGAGAGCGAGAGCCGAACACCGCCCGGACGCCGCCGTCATCGACATCCGGCTGCCACCCGGCCATACGGACGAGGGCCTGCGCGCGGCCGTCGCCATCCGCCGGGAACGGCCCGGCACCGGCGTACTGATCTTCTCCCAGTACGTGGAGACCAGATACGCGGCGCAGCTGCTGGGCGACGGGGCGGCGGGCGTCGGCTACCTGCTCAAGGAACGCGTGGTGGACATCGCCGAGTTCGTGGACGCGCTGCGTCGCGTCGCGGCGGGCGGCACCGCGCTCGACCCGGAGGTCGTCACCCAGTTCTTCGGCGCCGGCCGCCGCGCCGCCGCCCTGGGCACCCTCACCCCACGCGAACGCGAAGTCCTCTCCCACATGGCCCAGGGCCGCACGAACCAGGCCATCGCCGCCTCCTTCGTGGTCACCGAACGCGCCGTCGAGAAACACATCGCCCACATCTTCGCCAAACTCGACCTTCCCCCGTCCGAAACCGATCACCGCCGGGTGCTGGCGGTGCTGCGGTATCTGGAGGCGGTGGGGTAGGGCGGACCAGGCCGTTCCTCCGGTGGGGTAGGGCGGACCAGGCCGTTCCGCTCAGATCAACGGATCGCTGGTCCGGGTGTGCGCCGCTGACCGACGCCGAGGGGGCTCGGATCGAGCCGCTGCTGCCGCACCGGTGTCCGGCTCGGCAGCGTCGGCTCGGTCCGCGGCCCCCGGGCGCCGGCCGACGCCGCCCGCTGTCCGGCAAATCGATGATGCGACGGAATCGGACCTGGGCCGCTTACTCCGGGTCCACCGCCAGGTCCCGGGATTTGGCAGGCGTCTGTTTGCTGTCCGACGTCTTTGGCGGCCACTCGTACGGCGGCAGCCTTCGGTGCAGGGGGCGCCCGGTCCCCTCGTGCTTACCCTCGAACGAGTCGGCCCGGATCGTGCCGAAGGTGACCGCACTGTCCCGCATCACGTCCACCCCCTCCTCGCGGAAGGTGATCCATCCCGCGCCGGGCATAGGCCCGGACACCCAGGGGGTGACGACACTGCGGACGTTGGTCTCGCCCGCCACGATGGTGCCCCTGTGGCCTTCGGGATCGGTGATCTTCACACCTGTGTCGGTGAAGGCAAGGCGGCTCTTCGTACCGTTGCGGCCCTCGACCCACTGTGCGGTCACTTCGTTCAGGTCCGCCTTGTCGGCCGAGAGGGCGCCCCACGCCTGGCCCCCGTCCTTGCGGATGTCGACCCCCGCCTGGGGGAATCCGATCCAGCCCTTGCCCCCGTCGCGGTCGCCGACCCACGTGGTGTTGACGCCGGTGGCGTTGACGGTACCGAGGTCCCGGTCCGGGCCGTGGTGGACGGTGATGCCGGTGTCGGGGAAGTCGACCCAGCCGGAGCCGGGGGACCGCCCCTTGACCTTGGCGGCCTTCACGTCGTTGACGTCGGCGGTCCCGCCCGTGACCGTCCCCGGGACACCGTTGCGGTCGTCGACGCTCACGCCGTCCCCGCGGAAGGTGATCCGGCCCCGGTCTCTCGTCCCTTCGACCCACGGGGCCCGCGCCCCGCTTTCGAACTCCGGGATGACCGCGTGGACCGTGGTGGTGAGGTAGTACCCCGGCCACACTGTCCCGTTGCTGCCCGTCTTCCCGGCTATGAGGGTGTAGGTGGTGCCCCGCGACAAGGGGCGGGTGGGTATGTGCTGGTGGGGCCCGTACGGGGCCGGGGGGCTCTGCGCCGGCGGGCTGACGGGTTCCGAGGACCCGTCCGGGTAGCCGATCCAGTAGTCGAGGTGGTTCGGCCCGTCCCAGCGCAGGACGACGCCTTGGCCTGCGCCCACCAGGGAGCGGTCCGCGCGGAAGTTCTGCGGGATCTGCGGCGTCTGCTTCACCAGCGCGAGGTTGGTGACCGAGGGCCAAGGGGCCGGCGGCTTGCCCAGGTCGCCGCCCCAGGCCAGCTCGTTGATCGCGATGAGGACCAGCCCCGCCTTGTCGGAGACCGGGATGTTCTCCAGTTTCAGGACGAAGGACTCCTGTGCGGGCAGCGTCATCTGTCCTCGCGAGGGAGCCGCGGCCCGGAAGCGGTTGTCCTTGAAGTAGGTGAAGTTCGGTGACTCCTGACCGGGGTCCGGTGTGTAGGGTTTGGCGACGGTCGCCTTGATCGCCTTGATGTCGTTCGTCAGGTCGCCGCTGTCGGTACCGTGCGGTACCAGGACATCGATGTGCCGCCATGTCACATCGGAGAGATGTGTGTTGGAGACGACCACGTACAGCGTCCCCATGGACGGCGCCCCGGGGAACGAGGCTTGAAGTGATGTCGGATCCGTAAGGATTTCGTAGTGCAGCACGGAGGGCACGGGTAAGGACCCCCTACCTTTTCTTTCACACGATGCGGGCAGAAGAAGCGCAGTGGAGAAGGGGTGTTGCCGGGTGCCGTTCACATCTTTCCAGGCCACGCGCCCCGACCCGGAGCAGGTGGCGACAGGTTCCTCGACAGTAAGCACCCTCACCTGACCGGGCACCGTGATCCTCCGGCACTGGCCCGAACTGCACCCCAGCCTGACCCGAACACGCCACAGGAATCCGCCGACCCCTGACCCGAGCCAGAACCTGACGAAGCACTACTACGGCGTGGTGGCGTCCGGCGGGGGCGACAGCTTCCACAGTTGCCCCAGCGGCCGCAGGCCCAGCCGGGCGGCGACGTTCTGGGAGGAGTGGTTGGCGGCGGTGGTGCTGTAGAAGAGGTGGCGGCCGGTGGGGGCCAGCAGGCGGGACCAGGCGGCGGTGGTCGTGGCGGCGTGCCCCCGGCCGCGGTGCCCGGGGCGGGTCCAGGTGCCGGCCTCGGCGCCGTGCCCGGTCCAGCAGGGGGTGTGGCAGATCGAGACGACGTGGGCGGGGCGTCCCGTGTGCGGGGGCGGGGCGGCGGGGTCCAGGGCCATGGCCCACGGGCCGAGTTCGCCGTCCAGCAGGTCGTGCCATTCGTCCGTACCCCAGTTGCCGGGGTTGGCGTCGCGCAGTGCGGTGATCGCGGCCGGGTCCTCGGCGTCGGACCGGACGACGGGGGCGGTCGGGGCGAACCGGATGCGGCCGGGGAGGACGAGGTAGCTCGGGTCCGAGGTGATGTGTACGGGGCCGAGGGCCGCCTCCAGGAGGTGCCGGAGGCGGGGGAGGGCTGGGGGCGGTGTCCCCGGTAACACCGGGGACGGGGCCAGGGGGACGGGCTGTGGCGTGACGGCCGCCAGCAGGCCGGCGGCGAGCGCGTCCGGCAGGTGGCCGGCCGCGGCCGGAACCTGGTGCCGTCCATCGGCCGATACGGCGACCACCGCGTGGTGCGGCCCGCTGAAGCGGCCTCTCGCGTCCGTACGCCAGTTGACCTCGATCTGGGTCCTGAGCAGCTCCGCGACGTGTGGCGGACCGGCGCCCGTCACCGGGCCGCCCCCGGCGTGGGCGCGGTCGCCAGCAGGCGGGTGAGCGCGCGGCGGGTGCGGTCCTGGGCCATGGGGTCGGCGAAGAGCTGGATGGCCTGGTTGAGGCCCGTGTAGAGGCCGATCAGTTCGAAGACGAGCTGGTCGGGGTCGGTGTCCGCGGGCAGCTCGCCCGCGTCGACGGCGTACCGGATCTCGTTGGCCAGGCGGCGGCGCCAGAGCGTGGAGCGGCGTACCACGGCGTCCCGGATGGGGCCCCCGCGCGCGTCGAACTCGACGGCCGCGGTGGTGAAGAAGCAGCCGCCGGGGAAGGCGCCGTGCTCGCGCTCAAGGTAGGTGATCCAGTACTCGCAGATGGCGCGGAGCCGGGCCAGGCCCGGAGCCGTATGCGCGGCGGGTTCCCACACCGCCCTGGAGAAGATCGCGGACGCGCCGTCCAGGGAGGCGAGCTGGAGCGCCTCCTTCGTGCCGAAGTGCCCGAGGACACCGGCCTTGCTCATGCCCAGGTCGGTGGCGAGGCGGCCGATGGTCAGCCCGTCCAGCCCTTCGACCGAGGCGATCGCGATGCTGCGGTCGATGATCCGCTCGCGGGTCCTGCGGGACTCGGCGACGGACTTGCGTGGGCTCATACCGCCATCGTAGCCAGCGTGGTCACTCCGGCCCCGCGATTAGCTTCCGACCGATCGGTTGCTATATTTCCGGCCGGTGCGGCCGGCACCGCCGTGGCAGGCGCACCGGCCGTGCCGTGCCGTCCGCGACCCGAGGAGAGAACGTGCCGGGAACCCGTATCGCCGCGCTGGGCCACCACCAGCCGTCGCGCGTCCTGACCAACGACGACCTGGCGGGCATGGTCGACACCAGCGACGAGTGGATCCGGCGGCGCACCGGCATCGCCACCCGCCGGATCGCCGACGACGAGTCCGTCGCCGACCTGGCCACCGCCGCGGCCGCCAAGGCCCTGGCCGCGTCCGGGCTGGAACCCGGCGACATCGGCCTGGTCACCGTGGCGACCTGCTCGGCGATCGACCGCTGCCCGTCCACCGCCGCCCAGGTCGCGGCGGCGCTCGGCATCCCGTCGGCCGTCGCGTACGACCTGAACAACGGCTGCGCCGGCTTCTGCACCGCGCTCGCCTGCGCCGACCACGCGGTCCGCGCGGGCGCCGCCCGGCACGCCCTGGTCATCGGCGCCGAGAAGATGTCGGACGTCACGGACTGGACCGACCGCAGTACGTGTGTGCTGCTCGGCGACGGCGCGGGCGCCGCCGTGGTGAGCCCCGCGGAGTCCGCGCACATCGGGCCCGTCGTCTGGGGCTCCGACCCCACCCGCTCCCAGGCGGTGCGCCTGGTGGGCGACTGGCACCCGCGCTTCGCGCAGGAGGGGCAGACGGTGTTCCGCTGGGTCACCACCGAACTCGCCCCGCTGGCCAGGGAGGCCTGCGACCGGGCCGGTGTCGCCCTCGCGGACCTCGCCGGTGTCGTCACCCACCAGGCCAACCTGCGCATCATCGAGGCGGTGGTCCAGCAGCTCGGCCTGCCCGAGCACGTGGTGATCGCCCGGGACGTGGTCGAGTCGGGCAACACCTCCGCCGCCTCCGTCCCCCTCGCCCTGTCCAAGATGGTCGAACGCCGCGACCTGCCGTCCGGCGGGCCCGTACTGCTGCTGAGCTTCGGTGGCGGGCTGTCGTTCGCCGGGCAGGTGGTGGACTGCCCGTAGGGGCGGCAGGCCCGGCCCGGTCGGAGCCGGGGCCGGGCCCGCACCCGCGTCAGCCCGTACGCGTACCCGTATCGGTGCCCGCGCCTGTGCCCGTCACCTTCGCCGGGCACAGCCGCCGCGGCTGCTCGTCGCCGCGCAGCTTCGCGTCCACGCAGCCGCCGGGGAGACCGGCGTACGGCGTGCGGCCGAAGTTGGCGGTGACGGTGAGCCTGCCGCCGCCGAACTCCGTCCGCTGGACCAGGTTGTCGCCGGTCAGCCGGCGGAACGAGGTCAGCTTCTCGGTGCCCGCCGCCTTGTGCAGGGGTGCGAAGTACTTCTGGAGGGCGGCCAGTTCCGGGCCGGTCTTCTTGAGGGACGGGCCGTCGAGCACGTAGTTCAGCGGAATGTTGTAGAGCATCGCGAGCAGCGCGCGGTCGGTCTTCTGCGCGGGCAGCTTGCCGTACGACAGTTCCCAGCGTTCGGCGTTGACGAGCGAGCTGTGCAGCGCGGTCTCGTACAGCGGCACCCGGTAGGCCGGGTCGTACATCGCCTTGGCGAGGTCGGCGGGCAGCCGTACCGGCTTGAAGAACGCGCCGGGGGCCTTCTCGGGGTAGTAGCCGCCCCAGTTCTTCCGGTCGCGCTGGAGCTTCCACAGCCCGTCGGCGACCGGCGTGGCCGCCCCGTGGTCGAAGGCGATCTCCTTGTTGGCCCAGGACTGCGCGCTCTCCGAGCCCAGCACGAGCTTCTTGTCCTGGGCGAGGCGCCGCATCCGGGCCAGCCGGTTGTCGCGGTCGCCTGCCTTGGTCATCGGGTGGCCGGCGCTGTGGTCGCGGAACAGCTCGCCGGTCGCGTCGACGTCGAGGAAGTAGCTGTCGGCGCCGTTGGCGGTCATGGCGCGGGTGCGGTCGGCGAGGTAGTGGTGCTCCGGCTCGGCCTGTTCGAAGGCGCGCGAGCTGAGGTAGCAGCCGCGGTTGCCGAATCCGGTCGCCGGCTTGCCCCGGGCGTCCTCGACGCAGAAGTCCGGGTAGACCGTGCCGGGCCACACGGAGGTGGGGGAGTCGGCGGTCTTCGGGTCCTGGCCGTTGGCGAACGTGTCGTACGGGCCCACGAGGTAGCCCGCCTTCTTGGCGGCCTTGACGGCGGCGGCGTCCATCGGGCCGGGCCCGGAGTCGTAGCCGAGCCACATCCGGTCCACGCCCAGCTTCCGCAGTTCCTCGACGCCCGCGGCCTTGCGCGCGTCGCCCCATACATAGGCGTGGAAGGCGCCGAGCAGCCTGCCGTTGGCCGGGTTCGCACGGATCTTGTCGCGGAGGCTGCCGAGCTGCCCGTTCTCGGCGAGCCAGGAGCGGTAGTCGGCGCCGGGTGCGACGGGGTTGCCGTCGGTGAGGGCGAAGGTGACGGTGTAGTCGCGGGTGCCGTCGCCGCCGTTGAAGTCGTGGGTGGTGGAGGTGCGCAGCTGCCCGCCGTCGGAGCGGAACTTCAGCGAGGTGCCGAGGTCGGTGGGGGTGAGGTAGCTGACGCCGTGTCCCTTGCCGAGCGTGTGGCCCCACAGGGGCAGTTCGAGCTGGCCGAGGTCGATCGCGTCGCCGGTGAGCCCGCCCTTCGCGGAGTTCCAGAACGTGTCGCGTACGGGGATGTCCAGGCCCTCGCCGCGCGGCAGCTGCACGGACGACACGGACCGGTCGGTGCCGGTGACCGGCCAGGTGACGGAGCCGTCGCGGTCCGCCTTCATACTGACCCGCAGCCGCCCGTGGTCGGCGCGGGCGGTCACGGTCAGCCCCCGGTCCGGATAGCTCCAGCGGGCGCCGCCGCCGGTGCGTTCGACGGGTCCCGGCTTGCCGAGTCCGGTGCCGGACGGGGCGGAAAGGACCAGGTCCCTGCCCTCGGCGGTGCGGGCGTGCACGGCGAGGGTGCCGGTGTCGACGGTGGCCGTACCGCCCCGTACGGGAAGGGTGACGTGCCGCCCTGCGACGGTTCCGGCCACGGCCTGGCTGCTGCATCCGGAGGCGCCGACGGTGACCGTGGCGGTCAGGGCGAGGGAGACGGCGAGCGCGCGCGTGCCGGTGCGGGTACGGGTGCGGGGGCGGTCGCCGCTTGGGGCGATCTTGGAATCCATGGACACGTGGATAGTGAGCGGGCTTAAGAACTCTCTAAGAACCCCCGGCGTGGCACGGGTGACCGCTCCTTCCGAGGCATGGGGTGATATGCCGCTTTCCTCCTGCCATGACGTACATGGCATACACCTTGGCCACGTAACCGGATGCAGGCGAGTTACCGTGATCCGGTGACAAAGCGAATATCGGTGCGATTGGCGGCTCTTGTGGCGGCCGTGTCCGCTCTCGTCGGCGGCTGCGGAGCCCGGCAGGCGGAGCAGCGGCCGGCCGTCGCCGGGTCCCCGGCGGCCCTCTCGCCGCAGTGCACGGTGCCGGCCGTCATCGGACATCGCGGCACCCCGGCCGACGAGAACACGCTGCGGGGGTTCGAGGACGCCGTCGCCGCCGGCGCCTCCGGTTTCGAACTGGACGTGCACTGGACCCGCGACAACGTGCCGGTCCTCTCCCACGACCCGACGGTCGACCGCACCACCGGCGGACACGGCGAGATCGCCGCCATGACGGCCGCCCAGGTGCGCGGGCTGCGCACCGACCGGGGCGAGCCGGTGCCCACCCTCGCCGAGGCGCTGAAGTACGCCGCTGCCCACCGGCTCACCGCGATGGTCGAGCTGAAGCCGACGCCGACACCCGCGCAGGTGCGGTCGCTGCTCACCCTGGTCCGTGCCGCCGGCGCGGGCCGGTACGTGATCGTGCACTCCTTCAACAGGGCCGCGGTGGACGCCGTGCGGCACCGGGCGCCCGAGCTGCGGACCGGACTCACCCACGACCTGACCGCCATCAGCGGCGCCGAGGCGGCCAGGCACGGTACGGAGCTGAACGTCTCCCGGTTCCTGGTCACCCCGCAGCGGGTGCGCCAGTGGCACGCGGCAGGGCTGCGCGTCTACGCCTGGACGGCGAACTGGCCCCCGGCGTGGGAGAAGTTGCGGGCCGCCGGGGTCGATGTGGTGCTCACCGACCGGGTGGGGCCCTATCGCGAGTGGGCCCGGAAGGTGTGCGGTCCCGGCGCCGGTTCGGCTCCGGGCGCGCTGCCTGTCGAAGACGTGGACCGGGAGGGCGCGCCCCGGGCGCGAGTGGAGCCGTGAGCTGCGGCAGGTTCCCGGGCCGGAGTCCGCGGCGCGGGGCCGGACGGCCGGCTGCCGCGCCCGCGGGTGTTGTCGGATCACCGAGTGGGGGATTAGGTTAGCCTTACCTAAGTCGAGGTCGCGGCGCATCGCGTACGGCCCGGCCGAAGTCGTCTGTGCCCGCGCCGATGCGCCGGGCGGGAAAGCGGGTTGTCGATGGGAGCGTCGATGAAGACATCGGTGGGCACGTCGACGGGCGCGGCAGGGGGAACCCTGCCGGGCGGTCCGGCGGGTACGGCGACGGGGGCGGCAGAGGGGACGGTGCCGGGCGCACCCTCCGGCGGACCGGTGGGAGCGGAGGCGGCGGAAGCCGTGCCCGCCGGCCCGCCGCGTGCGTCGCGTCCGGCACCGGCCGACATCGTGGACAGCCCGCGGATCGTCGCGCTGGCCGCCTCCGTTGCGGGCGGACGCGACGCCGCCGTACGGGAGTTCTGGGCCGAGACCGAGGCGCAGGGCACTCCGCTCGTCGAGCCGATCCCGTGGGACCCCGAGCACCGGGCCGTCACCTTCCTGTGGCGCGGCACGGAGCCGACCCGGCGGGTCCTGCTCCTGGTCAACCGCTTGGTGGACCGCGCCCACCTCGCGGGCAGCCTGATGCGCCGCATCCACGGCACCGACGTCTGGCACCTCACCTACCGGCTCCCCGCCGACTACCGCGGCGCGTACCTCGTCGCGCCCGACACGGGCAGCGGCGGCAGCCGTCGGCGCACCGCGCCCGCACCCGGGCCCGCGTCGGCGTTCACGCCCGAGCGCACGCCCGCGTCCGCGCCCGCACCCGGGCCCCTGTCCGCCCCGGACGCCGTACCCGCGGACGACTTCCAGGCCCGGCTGCTCCCGCTGCTCGCCGCCGCGGGGCCGGACCCGCTCAACCCCCGCGTCCTCCCGTCCCGTTGGCGCGGCGCGGGCGGATCGGTCTTCGAACTGCCGGACGCCCCCGCGCAGCCGTGGCAGCCGTGGCAGCCGTGGGTGTCACGGGTGTCACGGGTGCGCGCCGCCGGACCGGCCGGGAACGGCGCCCGGGGCGTGGTGGAACGGCACCGGCTGACCAGCGCCGCCCTCGCCGCGCGGCGGGACGTCTGGACGTACGTACCGCCGGGGCCGCTCCCGGACGGCGGGGCCGACACCCTGGTGCTGCTGGACGGCGACATGTGGTTCGGGCGCCTCGGCGTGCAGGACCTCTTCGACCGGCTGATCGCGGACGGCGTGCTGCCGCCCCTCGTGGTGCTCGCCCCGGACGCCGTGGACAACGCCACCCGCGCCCGCGAGTTCGGCGGCCGGCAGGCGTACGCGAACTTCCTCGCCGCCGAGCTGCTGCCCTGGGCGGCCGGGCGGCTGCCGGTGACGTTCGACCCGTCGCGCACGGTCGTCGCGGGCGAGGCCCTGGGCGGGCTCACCGCGCTGTACGCCGGGTGCGCGGCGCCGCGCCGGTTCGGCAAGGTGCTGGCCCAGTCGCCCTCCCTGTGGTGGCGGCCGGAAGGCGCGGGACCCGTGAACGGAACCGACGCCCCGGAGCGCGCCTCCTGGCTGGCGGCGGAGTACGCCAAGGGCGCCCGCCGCGAGCTGCGGACACACCTGCGCGTCGGCCGGTACGAGGGGGACATGCGCAAACGGTCCCGGGAACTGCGCGACACCCTGCGCGCCCTGGGGCATCCCGTCACGTACACGGAGTACAACGGCGGTCATGACCACGCCTGCTGGGCGGGCGGCCTGGCGGAGGGGCTGGCCGACCTGCTGGGGCGCCCGGACCGGGTGCCCGGTGCCGACGCCGGAGGATCGGGGTGCGCCTGATGTCCGCCATGCCGCGCCGTGCGTACTACGTCCTCAAGTGCCGCGCGTACCGGGCCGTCCTGCGGATGTCCCGGGTCCGTACGGCCGGGCCCGCGGCGCCGACGGCCGCGGAGCACCGCCCGGAGCGCCCCAAACGGCCCGGCACGGCGGCCCGTCCGGAACGGTTCGGCACGGAGCGTCCGGAAGGGCTCGGCACGGACCGCTCCCGGCGGCCCGGCGCGAGCCGCCCCCAACAGCCCGGCGCCGACCGCCCGCCGCGCTTCCCCACGGACCGCCCCCAGCGGTCCGCACCAGACCGTCCTCACCGGCGTACCAAGGCCCTCGCCGGGTGACGGACGCGGCGCCCCGCCCCACCAGTGCCGGGGCGGGGCGCCCTTGGAACGGACGGGCGGTGGGCGGCAGTCACGGGCCGCCTCCCGCCTGTCCCTCCGGTGACGTGCACTCGTCCCGCCCATCCCTTCTGTGACTCCCACCACGACAGCCACACCGGCCTCGTCCGGCTCCCTAAGATCGGCCGGTGCCCGCTGACATAAGCCTGACGACGACCCTGCTGCTGTGCCTGGCCGCCCTCGCGGCGGGCTGGATCGACGCCGTCGTGGGCGGCGGCGGACTGCTGCTCCTGCCGGCGCTGCTGGTCGGCCTGCCGCACACACCCGCCGCGTACGTCCTGGGGACCAACAAGTCCACGGCCGTCGTCGGCACCGCCGCCGCGGCCTACACCTACGTACGCAAAGCACCCATCGACCTGCGGAACGCCCTGCGCATCGGCCTGACCGCGCTCGGCGGCTCGCTGGGCGGCGCGTTCTTCGCGGCGGGCATCAACAGCGAGGTGCTGCGCCCGCTCATCATGACCGTCCTGGTGGGCGTCCTGGCGTTCGTCCTCCTCCGCCCGGCCTTCGGCACCGCCCCGCCGCCCTCGGGGCCCGTCACCCGGCGGCGCGTCCTGGCCGCGGTCCTCGTCGCCGGGCTGGGCATCGGCTTCTACGACGGCCTGATCGGCCCCGGCACCGGCGCCTTCCTGGTCGTCGCGCTCGCCGCGATCCTCCACATGGACCTGGTGACGTCCTCGGCCACCGCCAAGGTCGTCAACGTGTGCACCAACATCGGCGCGCTGGCCATGTTCGCCTACCAGGGCACGGTGCTGTGGCAACTGGGCGCGCTGCTGGCGGTGTTCAACTTCGTCGGCGGTACGGTTGGCGCGCGCATGGCCCTCAAGCAGGGGGCCGGGTTCGTGCGCGGGGTGCTCGTCGTGGTCGTCGTGTCGCTGCTGTGCAAGCTGGCCTTCGACCAGTGGGTGGCCTGAGAGGCGGGGCCGCCGGCCCCGCCTCCCCGGCCGGCGGGCCGGAATCCGGAGCCGGCCCGCACGTCACGTCACGTCAGTTCATGGTCTTCGTCGCGGTGACGGCGGTCAGCAGGACGGCGGAGTCCTGCAGCGCCTTCAGACCGTGCCGCTCGTGGGGAATCGGCGTGACCTGCCCGGCGATCAGGTCCCGCTCGTCGGCGGTCCCGGTCAGCCGCACCCGGCCGTGCAGCACCTGGAGGCTGGCGGCCGGCGGCGTGTTGTGCTCGTCCAGGGCGGCGCCCTCGATGAGCGCGATCACGGTCTGCCGGAGCGGGCCGTCCTGGAGGAAGAGATGGGCACTGCGCCCGTGCGCGGAGGCCCTGGCGTCGTCGAGCTGGCGGCGGGCGAGCGAGCTGAGGTCGTCCATGACGCGGCCTTTCGATCGGGACCGCGGCGCCGGGACCGGCACCGGTGGCGGTACTGGTACCCGTACGGGCTCCGGTAACCGCACGGGCGCCGGTCCTGGTCCATCCTGACGGGTGGCCGGGCGGCTGCCGAATGGCCGGTGCGCGCCGGATGTTCCGTGGCCGGGAGCCGGATGATCACGGAGGTCCGTACGATGCGGAGGGACCTGATCACCGACCAGTGCCCGAAGGGGGCGTTCGCATGCGAGGCGAACCGGCGGAACACGGCAGGGGGACGGCGGCCGCGGACGGTGCGGACGACGGCCCGGCCGGCTTCCTGACCGTCATGACCACGACCGACAGCGCCGAGAAGGCGGAGGCGCTGGCGCGCGGCGCGGTCGAGGCGCGGGTGGCGGCGTGCGCGCAGATCAGCGCGCCCGTGACGTCCGTGTACCGGTGGGAGCGGGCGATCGAGACGGCCCAGGAGTGGCAGGTGCTGTTCAAGACCACCGCCGCCCGGTACGAGGCGCTGGAGGCGTATCTCCTCGGGGCGCACGACTACGACACGCCGGAGATCATCGCCACGCCCGTCACACGGGGCGGGGCCGGTTACCTGGCGTGGGTCGCGGAGGAGACGAGCTGACATGGGACGGCGATCCGAGAAGAGAAGATCCGGGGCACCGGGGGCCGGGGCACAGCCGTCCGAGGCCCAGGATTCCGGGGCCCGGCCGTCCGGGGCCCAGGAGCCCGGAACCCGGCCCTCCGGGGCGCGGCACGGCCGCGGGCGCCGGGGCAACTGGCCGGTCCGCGGCCGGGTGGGCCTCGTGGGCGCCGGGCTCGCCCTGGGCCTGCTGGTGGCGCCCGCGAGCGGGGCGACCGCCGACGACGATGACGGCGCGAGCGGCTGGACGAGCGAGGCGGCGGCGCAGTACTGGACGGCCGGGCGGATGGCGTCGGCGACGCCGTCCGGCGCGGGCACCGCGAAGGCCGCGGGGCCGTCGGCCGCGCGCTCCACGGCCGCTGCCGCCGGTTCCGCCCAGCACTTCGACGGCGTGCCCTCCGTGGGTGTGCTCTTCTCCGTGGACAAGGACGCGCGGGCCCACCACTGCACCGCCAGCGTCGTCCGCAGCCCGCGCCGCAATCTGATCCTCACGGCCGGGCACTGCAATCCGGGGTCACGTGCGGCTTTTGTCCCGCAGTATCGTTCCGGCGCTGCCACCCAGCCGTACGGAGTGTGGGCCATCACCCGCGGCTTCACCGACCCCGGGCGCACCGACACCGGTCCGGGCTCGGACCTGGACTTCGCGTTCGCGACGGTCGAACCGGACGACGAGGGGCGCCCGCTGGAGTCGGTCACCGGCGGCAACATCCTGACGCGCACCCCCGGTTACGCCACCGACGTCACCGTCATCGGCTACCCGTCCGTCCGCAACGACCCGGCCGACCAGGCCATACGGTGCGCGGTGCGGACCACCCGGCTCACCGGGCAGCGGCAGCTGCGCATGGAGTGCGGCGGTTTCTACGGCGGCACCTCGGGCAGCCCGTGGCTGAGCCGCTTCGACGAGCGGACGAAGACCGGATACGTGGTCGGCAACATCGGCGGCCTCAACGGCGGCGGCCCATCCGGCCCCGACAGCGACCGGACCTCCTACAGCCCGTTCTACGGCCCGGAGGTGTTCCGCCTGTACGCCCGCGCCGTCGCGGGCTGACGGTCACGGCCACGACTGACGGCCACATCTGACGGCCACGGCCACGGCCACGGCCACGTCCGACGGCGGCGGCCCACGCGCCCGTACCCGCGCTCCGTGCCCCCGCGGCCCTGCGGCTACCGCAGGGCCGCCGCCACCCCGTCCTCCCGCGGCCCGAGGAACCGCGGATCGGGCCGTACGGCTGCCTCGGCCGCCGCCTTCACCGCCGCGAACACCTCGCGGGTCCCGCCGTAGTACCAGGTGACGTCGTGCCGGTCGTCGACACCGACCCCGTACGCGTCGACGCCGGCCGCGCCGCACAGCGCCAGCGCGCGCCGGATGTGGAAGCCCTGGCTGACCAGGACGGCCCGGTCCACGCCGAAGACCCGGCGGGCGCGCGTGCACGAGTCCCATGTGTCGAAGCCCGCGAAATCGCCGACGATCCGGTTCGCCGGGACGCCGTGCGCGACCAGATACGTCCGCATGGCGTCCGGTTCGTCGTAGTCCTCGCGGCTGTTGTCGCCGGTGACGAGGACCGCGCGGACCGTGCCCCGGTCGTACAGGCGGGCGGCGGCGTCCAGCCGGTGTGCCAGGTAAGGGGACGGCTCGCCGTCCCACAGCCCCGCGCCGAAGACGACGGCGACCGGCGCCGCCGGGACGTCCTCGACCGTACGCACCCGGGAGCCCGCGGCGGCGTTCGTCCACGTCGCGGGCAGCAGCGCCAGCACACTGGCCAGCACGGCGACCTGGAAGGCCCGCCGCTGCCCGCGCCGCGTCCTGGGCAGCCGGGCCCGGCCCGCCACGCGTCCCGCCAACCGCCGTATCCGCATCCGTATCCGCATCCCACGTGCCACCGCGAAAGCCCCCGTTCGTTCCGTAACCGCTCGTTCCGTAAGCGCCGTGAGCAGCGACGCTCCGCGGCCTGGCATGGTTGCGCCAAGGGCCGGGCGGAGCGGCCGCCCGCGCCCGTCACGAAGGAGCCGCCCGGATGACCACCGAGCCCGAGCGCCTGCCGTTCTTCGTCTACGGCACGCTGCGCCCCGGCCGGGCCAACCACGCCCGATGCCTGCGCGGCCGGACGGCGGACGAGGAATCCGCGCTGGTCAGGGGCATGACGCTGTACGAGGGGCCCGGCTATCCGTACGCCGTGACGGGCCCCGCCGAAGCGGTCGTGCACGGCGATCTCATACGGCCGAGGGCGGACGCCTACGACGCCGTGCGCGCCGCCCTGGACCGGCTGGAGGGCCACGTCCCCGGCGCCCCCGGCAACCTCTACGAGCGGGTGGCGCGGCAGGCCGAGTGCGCGGACGGCCGGAGCGTACGGGCGTGGGTGTACGTGGCGGCCGAGCCGCTCGCCGGGCAACTGCGCGCGTCCGGCACGCCGGTCCCGGGCGGCGACTGGCCGCGCGGACGGACGGCGGACGGGGCGCACCGCGCGGACGCCCCGTCCGCCGGGCCGCCGTCGCCGCCCCGATAACCTGGACGACTTGCCCCGTACCGCACAGGACCCGGCAGACCCGACAGCCCCAGCAGCAGACAGGTGTGATCCCAGCGTGCCCCCCACCTCCCCGGACCCGGCCCCGGCGCAGAACGCGGCGAGCCCCTCGCCCTCCCCTCTCCCCAAGGCGGAACTGCACCTCCACATCGAGGGCACCCTGGAACCCGAGCTGGCCTTCGCCCTCGCCGAACGCAACGGCGTCACCCTCCCGTACGCCACCGAGGACGAGCTGCGCCGCGCCTACTCCTTCAGCGACCTCCAGTCCTTCCTGAACCTCTACTACGCGCTGATGGCGGTGCTGCGCACCGAGGAGGACTTCGCCGACCTCACCCACGCCTACCTCGCCCGTGCGCGGGCGCAGGGCGTCCGGCACGCGGAGATCTTCTTCGACCCGCAGGCGCACACCTCGCGCGGCGTGCCCGTCGGCACGGTCGTCGAGGGCCTGACCCGGGCCCTGGACACCGCCGAGGAGCGCTACGGCATCACCACCCGCCTGATCATGTGCTTCCTGCGCGACGAGAGCGCCGAGTCCGCGCTGGCCACCTTCGAGGCGGCCCGCCCGTACCTGGACCGGATCACCGCCGTCGGCCTGGACTCGGCGGAGGTCGGCCACCCGCCGTCGAAGTTCCGGGAGGTCTACGCGCTGGCGCGGGAGGCCGGGCTCAAGTGCGTGGCCCACGCGGGCGAGGAGGGCCCGCCGTCGTACGTGTGGGAGGCGCTGGACGTCCTCGGCGTGGACCGCGTCGACCACGGCGTGCGCTGCCTGGAGGACGAGCGGCTCGTCGCCCGCCTGGTCGCCGACCAGGTGCCGCTCACCGTCTGCCCGCTGTCCAACGTCCGCCTGCGCGTCATCGGCGACCTGGCCGACCACCCGCTGCCCGCGATGCTGGACGCGGGCCTGCTGGTCACCGTCAACTCGGACGACCCCGCCTACTTCGGCGGCTACGCCGACGACAACTTCACCGCCGTGCGCGACGCCCTGCGCCTGGACGAGGAGACCCTGCGCACCCTCGCCCGCAACTCCTTCCGCGCGTCCTTCCTGGACGAGGCCACCCGCGAGCGGTACCTCAAGGAGGTCGAGGCGCACGGACGGGGCTGAGCGGGGCCGCGGGGCGGGCGGCGGGGCGGCGGTGACCGGGGGCACCGCCCCGCCCCGCCGTTGACCTCAAGTGCGGTTGAGTTCCTAGGTTCTCCTCATCGGGCACGCAGCCCCCGCCGGGCACCGGGCCCGCGCGAAACGAGGAGGAAAACCACCATGGAGTACTCGCACCCCGACGCCGAACTCGCGGGCCAGCCCATCGGCTACTGGGCCTGGGCCGCACACACGGCGGCCGTCACGCACATCCGCGCCGGCCTGGCCCGCCACGGCCTCGGCCAGCCCCAGTGGTGGGTGCTGAACCAGCTGGCGGGCCACGCCGACGGCCGCGACCGGGCCGAGGTGACCGACATGCTCAAGGGCTACCTGGACGTCGGCGCCGAAGCCCTCGCCGCGGACATCGACGCCCTCCGCGACCGCGGCCTGCTCACCCTCGACGGCGGCCGTCTGCACATCACCGGCGAGGGGGCCGAGGTGCACGCCCGGTGCGCGGCCCTCCAGAAGGAGATGCGCGCGACGCTCCACGACGGCATCGGCGACGAGGAGTACGTCCGTACGCTCAAGGTGCTCCAGCGGATGATCCACAACGTCGGCGGGAAGATGTGGCACCACTGAGCGCCCATTACCCCCGGAGTAATCGACCGGCGCCCCCGCCCACGGCAAGGTCGGGCACACCGACGCAAGCCCCCGCCGGGACCGGTCCCGGCCGCAGCCACGAGGAGAGCGCCATGTCCGCCAACCCCACCGCCGCCACGGCGGGTTCCGCCACCACCGAGAACGCCGTCGCCGAGGCCACCCGGGCCGTCGTACAGGACTTCATCGCCGCCCGGATGGCCGGCGACACCGCACGGCTCGTCGAACTCTTCGCCGACCGGGTCGACTGGCTGCTCGCCGAGAACCCCGTCGTCCCGTGGATACGCCCGCGGTCCACCGGCGCCGAATGCGCGGCACAGGCGGCGGAGCTGGCGGAGCACACGGTGCCCGAGGACTCGCGCGCCTCCCTCGACGCCTTCCTCGTCGACGGCACGGACGCCGTCCTGACGGGGCACGTGTCGGGAACCGTACGGGCGACGGGCAAGACCTTCGAGGGCCCGTTCGCGCTGCGCCTCACCGTCGAGAACGGCCGGATCACCCGCCACCACCTCTACGAGAACAGCCTGTCGATCGCCGAGGCCTGCACCCCGTGAGGACGCGGGCGGCAGGGTCACGCCCGGCCGGAGCCGTCCGCCGCCCCCGCTTCCGCCGTCGCCTCCACCGGCTCCAGCCGTACCGCGCACACCTTGAACTCCGGCATTCCCGACGTCGGGTCCAGTGCCGGGTTCGTCAGGGTGTTGGCGCGGCCGCGGCCCGGCCAGTGGAAGGGCATGAAGACGGTGTCCGCGCGGATGTCCTCGCTGTAGCGCGCGGGGGCCACCGCGCGGCCACGGCGGGAGACCACCGCCACCGGGCGGCCGTCCCCGATGCCGTACCGCCGGGCGAGGCGGGGGTGGATCTCCACGTACGGGCCGGGGGCCGCGCTGTTCAGGCCGGGTATCCGGCGGGTCTGGGCGCCTGACTGGTACTGGGCCAGGACGCGGCCGGTGGTCAGTACGACGGGGTACTCCTCGTCCGGTTCCTCGGCCGCCGGACGGTGGGCGACCGGGGCGAAACGGGCCCGGCCGTCGGGGGTCGCGAAGCGGTCCAGGAAGAGGCGCGGCGTACCGGGGTGGTCCTCGTCCGCGCAGGGCCAGAAGACGCCGTCCTCGGCGGTGATCCGCCGGTAGGTGATGCCGGCGTAGTCGGCCGGGCCGCCGGACGAGGCGCGGCGCAGCTCGTCGAAGACCTCCTCCGGGTCGGCGGGGAAACCCTTCTCCCAGCCGAGCCCGGCGGCCAGCGCGTTGAGGACCTGGAGGTCGGTGCGGACGCCGGGCGGCGGGTCCAGGGCGCGGCGGCGCAGCAGCACCCGGCCCTCCAGGTTCGTCGTCGTGCCGGTCTCCTCCGCCCACTGGGCGACCGGCAGCACCACGTCCGCCAGCGCAGCCGTCTCCGACAGCACGACATCGGCCACCGCGAGGAAGTCCAGCGCCCGTATGCGCCGCTCCACGTGGGCGGCGCGGGGCGCGGAGACGACGGGGTTGGAGCCCATGAGGAGCAGGGCGCGCACATCGCGGCCCAACGCGTCCAGCAGTTCGTACGCGCTGCGGCCGGGGCCCGGAAGGGAGTCCGGGGGCACGCCCCACACGCCCGCCACATGCGCCCGCGCGGCCGGATCGGCCAGCTTGCGGTAGCCCGGCAACTGGTCGGCCTTCTGGCCGTGTTCGCGCCCGCCCTGCCCGTTGCCCTGGCCGGTCAGGCATCCGTAGCCGCAGTGTTCACGTCCCGCGCGGCCGGTCGCCAGGCACAGGTTGATCCACGCGCCGACCGTGTCGGTGCCCTTGGACTGCTGCTCGGGGCCGCGCGCCGTGAGCACCATGGAGGTGTCCGCGTCGCAGAACAGGCGCACCGCCGCACGGAGTTGGGGGACCGGTACGCCGGTGACGCGCTCGACCAGTTCCGGCCAGTGCGCCATCGCCGCGGCCCGCGCGGCCGGCCAGCCGCTGGTGCGCGCCGCGATGAACTCCTCGTCCGTACGGCCCTGCGCCACCACCAGGTGCAGCAGGCCGAGCGCCAGCGCCAGGTCGGTGCCGGGGCGCGGCGCCAGGTGCAGGTCCGCCTGTTCGGCGGTCCGGGTACGGCGCGGATCGACGACGATCAGCCGCCCGCCGTTGTCCTTCAGCTCCGTCACGTAGCGCAGCGCGGGCGGCATGGTCTCGGCCAGGTTGGAGCCGACGAGGACGACGCAGCCGGCGCGGGCGATGTCGGCCAGCGGGAAGGGCAGCCCCCGGTCCAGGCCGAAAGCCCGCTGGTGCGCGGCGGCGGCCGAGGACATGCAGAACCGGCCGTTGTAGTCGATCTGCGAGGTGCCGAGCACCACCCGCGCGAACTTGCCCAGCGCGTACGCCTTCTCGTTGGTCAGCCCGCCCCCGCCGAAGACGCCCACCGCGTCCCTGCCGTACACGGCACCGGTACGGGACAGCCCCGCGGCGACCCGGCCGAGCGCCGTGTCCCAGTCCGCCGGCACGAGACGGCCGGTCGCCGGATCGCGCACCAGGGGCTCGGTCAGCCGGGCCCCCGGCGCGAGCAGTTCGGCGGCGGTGCGGCCCTTGCCGCACAGAGCGCCCCGGTTGACGGGGAAGCCGGGGCGCTCCACGACCTCGGCCGGGGGAGCGGCGGCCCCCGGCGGGGTGCGGCGCAGGCCCATGCCGCACTGCAGGGAGCAGTACGGGCAGTGGGTGTCCACCTGCGCGTGCGCTTCCTGCGGCGGGGCCGCCGGGGCGGTGGCGGTGCGGGGGGTGGCGGCGTTCATACGGCCAGCCTGCGGCGCCCGTGTTTCCGCCGGTCCGGAGCGGCGTTACGGGCCGGGGAAGCCCGCCTCACCGTGCCGGTACCCGGCGGGTGAGGAGATTCGTGCCCGGCGATCGAGGAGCACCGGGCACCGGGCACACCGCACGCCCGATTCACCTCACGCCCCGCACCCGCGGCCCGACAGCCACCGGAAACCAGCCGTCACGCCGCCGCAACGGCCCGGCAACGCCCGGCTGCCAGGCTCCTCCCATGAAGGCGTCGATACCGCCCCCGCCCCCCGCGGTCCCTTCGCACACCGCGGTCCCTTTCGACAGTACGGCGCAGCTCATGACCGAGATCACCCACCAGCTCAGCGACCGCCTCAGCCGGATCGGACTGCGCGGCCTGCCCCGCCGGGACCCGGCGGTCCGCGCACCGGACACCTCCCGGCCCTTCCCCGATGCCCCAACGGCCCGGGAGGTGCCCCCACTCGTCGCGGTGGCGCACGGCAGCCGTGACCCCGCCGCGCTGCGCACCGTCACCGCCCTCCTGGACCGGATACGGCGACTGCGCCCCGGACTCACCGTCCGCCTCGGCCACATCGAGCTGAACGCGCCGCTGCTCCCGGACACGCTGGCGGAGCTGAGCGGCCCGGCCGTGGCCGTACCGCTGCTGCTCGCACGCGGACAGCACGCCGGCCGCGACATCCCCGCGGCGCTGGCCGGCGCGCCCCACCTCACGGCACGCCTCGCCCGCCCGCTCGGCCCCCACCCCCTGCTCGCCGAAGCCCTGCACGCCCGCCTCGAAGAGGCCGGTGCCCGGCGCCCGAGCGCCGTCGTACTGGCCGCCGCCGGCTCCCGCGCCCCGGAGTCGGCCGCCGACACCGCCCGTACCGCGCGGCTCCTGTCCGACCGGCTCGGCGGCGTACCCGTCCTGCCCGCCTACGCCTCGGCGCCCCCGCACGGCGGCCCGCCCGGCACCCCGCTCTCCGTCCCCGCCGCGCTGCGCGTCCTCGCCGCCCGCGGCCACCACCGCCCGGCCCTCGCCGCCTGCTTCACCGCGCCCGGCCGCTTCGCCGCCCAGTGCGCCGCGGCCGCACCCGGGCCCGCCGCCGCGCCGCTCGGCGACCACCCCGCGCTGGCCCGGCTGGTCCTGCACCGTTACGACCAGGCACTCGCTGCGCGCAGCGGGTGCGACCACGACTCCGCCGGGGCGGCTACCGTCACCGTATGACGGGCACACGAACGACGACCGGCCGCGAAGCGGGCCACGACGGCACGGGGTACGGCGCCGCCGACACCGAACGCTGGGTCCCCGAGCCCGACAAACGCCCGGGACGCACCGCCTTCCAGCGCGACCGGGCCCGGGTGCTGCACTCGGCCGCGCTGCGCCGCCTCGCGGGCAAGACCCAGGTCGTCACCCCCGGCACCACCGAACACCTGTGGGACGCCAGCCCCCGCACCCGCCTCACCCACTCCCTGGAGTGCGCCCAGGTCGGCCGGGAACTGGGCGCCGCCCTCGGCTGCGACGCGGACCTGGTGGAGACCGCCTGCCTCGCCCACGACCTGGGCCACCCGCCCTTCGGGCACAATGGCGAGCAGGCCCTCAACGAGGTCGCGGCGCCGTGCGGTGGCTTCGAGGGCAACGCCCAGTCGCTGCGGCTGCTCGCCCGCCTGGAGCCGAAACGGTTCGTGCCCGACACCGACGGTACGGCCGTCAGCGTCGGCCTCAACCTCACCCGCGCCGCCCTGGACGCCGCGACCAAGTACCCGTGGCCGCGCGGCGGGCACCCCACCGACCCCGGTTCGCCCAAGTTCGGGGTCTACGAGGACGACCTGCCGGTCTTCGCCTGGTTCCGCCACGGCGCGCCGGAGGCCGCCCGCAGCTTCGAGGCGCAGGTCATGGACTGGGCCGACGACGTGGCGTATTCGGTGCACGACGTCGAGGACGGACTGCACGCCGGCTACGTGGACCCGAACTGCCTGCTCGCCGAACCCGAACGTGCCGAAGTGTTCGCGATCGCCGTCGAACGTTACGCGCCCGACGCCGGCCCCGAGGAACTGGGCGAGGCCCTCGACCGGCTGCTCGACCAGGCGTGGTGGCCGCACGGCTACGACGGCACGGCCGTCGCCCAGGCCCGCCTGAAGGACGCCACCAGCCAGCTCATCGGCCGCTTCTGCCTCGCCGCGGAGACCGCCACCCGCGCCGAGTACGGCACCGGGCGGCTCACCCGGCACCGCGCCCGGCTCGTCGTACCGCGCGGAACCCGCCTGGAATGTGCCGTGTTGAAGGCCGTCGCGGAACGCTACGTCATGCGCCGCCCCGACCAGGAAGCGCTCCGCGCCGACCAGCGCGTCGTCATCGCCGAACTGGCCGAGGCACTGGTCGCCCGCGCCCCGGACGGCCTGGACCCGCAGTTCCGCGCCCTGTACGACCAGGCCGAGGCGGCCGGCGACGACACCGCCCGGATGCGCGCCCTGATCGACCAGATCGCCGCCCTGACCGACGTCTCGGCCCGCTCCCTGCACGCCCGGCTCACCCGGCCGCGGGGCACGCTCTGACCAGCGCCGCCCCCAGCACCGGGCCACCATGGACGGGGCCCGTGCGACTCCTGGGAAGCGCGCCCCCTTCCCGCGGCACGCCCGGTGCGGGACGCTCGGGCTTGAGTGTTTCGGACGGGGGAAACAAAACAGGGGCACGACGGGGTGGACGGCCGCGGAACGCGAAATGACACAGCGGCGTCACACGACCGGGCGGGGACACGCGACCGGCCGCGCCGGGCAGTACGCGGCGGAAGCACCACGGGGGGTAGAACGGGGACACGACCGGGGGCGTTCACGGACGCGGACGCACCGCGCCGCAGCGAGGAGGAAGCAAGTGGTCGACGCACACCAGACGTTCGTCATCGTCGGGGGTGGCCTGGCCGGGGCAAAGGCCGCCGAGACCCTGCGGGCGGAGGGCTTCACCGGCCGGGTGATACTGATCTGTGACGAGCGCGACCACCCTTACGAGCGCCCCCCGCTCTCCAAGGGGTACCTGCTCGGCAAGGAGGAACGCGACAGCGTCTTCGTCCACGAGCCCGCCTGGTACGCCGGCGCGGACATCGAACTGCACCTCGGCCAGCCCGCCGTCCACCTGGACCCGGCCGCCCGCACCGTGCGGCTCGGCGACGGCACCCTGATCGCGTACGACAAGCTCCTGCTGGCCACCGGCGCCGAGCCGCGCCGCCTGGACGTCCCCGGCACCGGCCTGGCGGGCGTGCACCACCTGCGGCGGCTCGCGCACGCCGAACGGCTGCGCGGCGTGCTGCGCTCCCTCGGCCGGGACAACGGCCACCTCGTCATCGCCGGCGCCGGCTGGATCGGCCTGGAGGTCGCCGCCGCCGCGCGCTCGTACGGCGCCGAGGTGACCGTCGTCGAGCCCGAGCCGACACCGCTGCACAGCGTCGTCGGGCCCGAGCTGGGCAGCCTCTTCACCGACCTGCACCGCGAGCACGGCGTCCGCTTCCACTTCGGCGCCCGCCTCACCGAGATCGCCGGGCAGGACGGCGTGGTGCTGGCCGCGCGCACCGACGACGGCGAGGAGCACCCGGCCCACGACGTGCTCGCCGCGATCGGCGCCGCCCCGCGCACCGCCCTGGCCGAACAGGCCGGGCTGACCCTGGTCGACCGGGCGCACGGCGGCGGCATCGCGGTGGACGCCGCGCTGCGCACCTCCGACCCGAACATCTACGCCGCCGGTGACGTCGCGGCCTTCCCATACTCGCTCCTGCCCGCCGCCGACGACGGCGGTCCGGCCGGCCTGCGCGTCGAGCACTGGGCCAACGCCCTGAACGGCGGCCCCGCCGCCGCCCGCGCCATGCTCGGCCAGGACGTCGCCTACGACCGCATCCCCTACTTCTTCTCCGACCAGTACGACATCGGACTGGAGTACTCCGGCTACGCGCCCCAGGGCTCGTACGACCAGGTCGTGTGCCGCGGCGACGTCGGAAAGCGGGAATTCATCGCCTTCTGGCTGTCCGAAGGGCGGCTGCTGGCGGGCATGAACGTCAACATGTGGGACGTCACCGAACCGATCCAGAAGCTCATCCGCTCGGGCCGGACCCTGGACCCGAACGCCCTGGCGAACCCGCAGGTGCCCCTGGACTCGCTGCTCTGAGCCCGGCGCCGCCCGCGCGCCGGGCGGCGCCGGCCCGTACCGCAGCCGACGCCCAGGACCGCAGCCGATGCCCGGGGAGCACCACCCATGACCGAAGCCACCGTCACCCTGGACGACGTCCGGGACGCCGCCGCCCGTATCAAGGGCGTCGTCCACCGCACCCCCGTGCTGCGCTCGCGCACCCTCGACGCCCTCGTGGGCGCCGAGGTGCACCTCAAGTGCGAGAACTTCCAGCGCGTCGGCGCGTTCAAGTTCCGCGGCGCCTACCACGCCGTGTCGCGGCTGGCGCCGGAGCGGCTCGCGCGCGGCGTCGCCGCGTTCTCCTCCGGCAACCACGCCCAGGCGGTCGCGCTGGCCGCCCGGGAGCTGGGCAGCAGCGCGGTGATCCTCATGCCGGAGGACTCACCGCGCTCCAAGCGGGACGCGACCGAGGGATACGGCGCCCAGATCGTCACGTACGACCGCTACACCGGCGACCGGGCCGCGCTCGGCGCGAAGCTCGCCGCCGAGCGCGGCCTGACCCTGATCCCGCCGTACGACCATCCGCACGTCATCGCCGGACAGGGCACCGCCGCCCTGGAGCTGATCGAGGCGACCGGCCCGCTGGACGCCCTGCTCACACCGGTCGGCGGGGGCGGGCTGATGGCGGGCTCGGCCGTCGCCGCCACCGCGCTGTGCCCCGGCATCCGCATGATCGGCGTCGAGCCGGAGACCGGCGACGACACCCGGCGCTCGCTGGCGGCCGGCGAGCGGGTGCGCATCCCCGTACCGCACACCATCGCCGACGGGCAGGCGCTCGCGGAGCCCGGCGAACTGACCTTCCCGATCAACCGGCGGCTGCTGGACTCGGTGGTGCTGGTCACCGACGACGAGATCCGGGCCGCGATGCGGCTGGCCTTCGAACGGCTGAAGATCGTCACCGAGCCGAGCGGGGCCTGCGCGCTGGCCGCCCTGCTGGCCGGGGCCGTCGACCCGCTGCCGCGCCGCGTCGGCGTGGTGATCTCCGGCGGCAACATCGGGCTGGACCGCTTCCTGGAGCTGATGGCCTGAGAGCGGCGGACCCGGCGGTGTGGCCCCCGGCCGCCGGGCGGGGCCGCGGGGGACCGCCGCACCCGGCCGGGCGGGCCCGGCGGGGACTGTCGTACCCCACCCGTAGAATTCAGGCGTGGCAGGCAGGATCAACGATGACGACGTGAAGGCGGTGCGGGACGCGGTCCCGGTCGACGCCGTCGTGTCCGAATACCTCCAGCTGCGCAACGCGGGCGGCGGCAATCTGAAGGGCCTGTGCCCCTTCCACGACGAGAAGTCCCCGTCGTTCCACGTCAGCCCCGCCAAGGGGCTCTACCACTGCTTCGGCTGCCAGGAGGGCGGCGACGTCGTCGACTTCATCATGAAGCTCGACCACCTCTCCTTCGCCGAGACCATCGAACGCCTCGCCGCCCAGGCCGGCATCACCCTGCGCTACGAGGAAGGCGGCTACGCCCCCGGCCGCCAGCAGGGCGAGCGCACCCGCCTGGTCGAGGCCCACAAGGCCGCGGCCCAGTTCTACATCGAGCAGCTGGACGGACCCGAAGCCGAGATCGGCCGCAAGTTCCTCGCCGAGCGCGGCTTCGACCAGGCCGCCGCCCAGCACTTCGGCGTCGGCTACAGCCCGGCCGGCTGGGACCACCTCACCCGGTTCCTGCGCGGCCGCGGCTTCAGCGACAAGGAGCTGATCCTCTCCGGCCTCTCCCAGGACGGCCGCCGCGGCCCCATCGACCGCTTCCGCGGCCGGCTGATGTGGCCGATCCGCGACATCGCCGGCGAGGTCGTCGGCTTCGGCGCCCGCAAGCTGCGCGACGACGACAACGGACCCAAGTACCTGAACACCCCGGAGACCCCCCTCTACCGCAAGTCCCAGGTCCTGTACGGCATCGACCTCGCCAAGAAGGAGATCGCCAAGACCAGCCGCGCGGTCGTCGTCGAGGGCTACACCGACGTCATGGCCTGCCACCTCGCGGGCATCACCACCGCCATCGCCACCTGCGGCACCAGCTTCGGCGAGGGCCACATCAAGATCCTTCGCCGGCTGCTGATGGACAACTCCGGCTCCGAGGTCGTCTTCACCTTCGACGGCGACGCGGCCGGCCAGAAGGCCGCGCTCCGCGCCTTCGAGGACGACCAGAAGTTCGCCGCGCAGACCTCCATCGCCATCACCCCCGGCGGCATGGACCCCTGCGACCTGCGCCTGGCCAAGGGCGACGCGGCCGTAGCCGGTCTGGTGGAGTCCCGTACGCCGCTGTTCGAGTTCGCGCTGCGCCAGGTCGTCGCCCGGCACAACCTGGACACCACCGTCGGCCGCGCCGCCGCCCTCGACGAGGCGGCGCCCATCGTCGCCAACATCAAGAACAGCTCCATCCAGCACGAGTCCGCGGTGCAGCTCGCCGGGATGCTCGGCATCCTCGACACCCAGTTCGTCGTCCGCCGGGTCGGCCAGCTCGCCCGCTGGGCCCGCGAGCGCGGCAGGGACGGCCAGGAACCGGGCCGTACGGGCCGCCGCGCCGCCCCCCAGGCCCCCGAGGCCGTCCAGCCGCCGCCCGGCCCCCGCGGCCCCGCCCTCAACCTCCGCAGCCCCGCCCACCGCGTCGAGCGGGAGCTGCTCAAGCTGGCCCTCCAGCGCCCCGACCTGGTCTCGCCGGCCTTCGACGCGTACGGCGCCGACGAGTTCACCGCGCCCCCGTACGCCACCGTCCGCCGGTGCATCGAGGACGCGGGCGGCGCACTGTCCGCCGCGGGCGACAACGGCTACCTCGCCCGGGTCCGCGAGGCCGCCCCCGACGACACGGTCCGCGCCATGGTCACCGAGCTGGCCGTGGAGCCGCTGCACACCCGCCGCGACGCCGACGAGGTGTACGCGGGCGTCCAGTTGGTGGCCGTCCGGCTGGCCGCAGTCAACCGCCGCGTCACGGAGATCCGCGGCTCCCTCCAGCGCCTCGGCCCGAACGCCGACCCCCAGCACCTGGCCGCCGTCCAGAACGAGCTGTGGGTCCTCCAGCAGTACGGCCAGTCCCTGCGCGAACGCGGCTACGCGGCGCTGTAGCCGCCGGCGCCCGTCCCGCTGCCGCCCGCGCCCGGCCCGTAACCACCCCGCCGTAGCCGCGCGGTCACCGTCCGGACCCAAAAAGTGCCCGCACGCCCCTCGTGGCGGGCCTGTGTCGTACTCCACACTGAGGAGCGGTGCCTGAGTCCTCGGAGCGCGGCGGGTCCGGACGTACGGAACCGGAATCCCCCGCGGAACCGCTCTTGATGTACGGGACGGACAGCGGCTCGGCCGCAGACGCTCCCGGCCCTTCCGCCGCCTCAGCAGCGATCACACTGGAGGTCGCCCCCGTGCAGACCCGGACCCTCGCCGACGCGCCGGCCGCGGATTCGGCCACCGTGCCGCAGCAGGCCGAGCCGCCCGCGCCCGAAATCCTCGTGGAGGAGATCGCCCCGGAGCCGCCGCCGCGCCCCGAGGCCGGCGGCCCTTCCTCCGACCTGTTCCGCCAGTACCTGCGCGAGATCGGCCGGATACCGCTGCTCACCGCCGTGGAGGAGGTCGAACTGGCCCGCCGCGTCGAGGCCGGACTGTTCGCCGAGGAACGGCTGCGGCTCGCCCCCGACCTGGACTCCCAACTGGCCCTGGACCTCGACAAACTGGTCGTCCTCGGCCGGATGGCCAAACGCCGCCTCATCGAGGCCAACCTGCGCCTGGTCGTCTCCGTCGCCAAGCGCTACGTCGGCCGCGGCCTGACCATGCTCGACCTCGTCCAGGAGGGCAACCTCGGGCTGATCCGCGCCGTGGAGAAGTTCGACTACGCCCGCGGCTACAAGTTCTCCACGTACGCCACGTGGTGGATCCGCCAGGCCATGTCCCGCGCCCTGGCCGACCAGGCCCGCACGATCCGCGTCCCGGTGCACGTCGTGGAGCTGATCAACCGCGTCGTACGGGTGCAGCGCCGGATGCTCCAGGAGCGGGGCTACGAGCCCACGCCCGAGGAGGTCGCCGCCCAGCTCGACCTGCCCCCGGAGCGGGTCAGCGAGGTGCTGCGGCTCGCCCAGGAACCGGTGTCCCTGCACGCCCCCGTGGGCGAGGAGGACGACGTCGCGCTCGGCGACCTCATCGAGGACGGCGACGCCGCGTCCCCCGTCGAGTCGGCCGCCTTCCTGCTGCTGCGCGAACACCTCGAAGCGGTGCTGTCCACCCTCGGCGAGCGGGAGCGCAAGGTCGTCCAGCTGCGGTACGGGCTCGTCGACGGCCGCCCCCGCACCCTGGAGGAGATCGGCCGGATCTTCGGCGTCACCCGCGAGCGCATCCGGCAGATCGAGTCCAAGACGCTGAACAAGCTCCGCGACCACGCCTTCGCCGACCAGCTCCGGGGCTACCTGGACTGAGCCGCGGCCTCCGGACGGCCCGGAGCGGCCCGGCCCGCACGGCGCGGAGCCGCCAGGAGCGGTCCGCACGCCCCGGAGCAGCCGCCCGGCGGACCTACTGCGCCTACTGCGCGGACAGGAACGCCCCGGCGTAGCTCTCCTCGCGAACCGCGATGTACTGCTGGCGCACCGCCTGCCCGACCGGCAGCTCCTCGCCCGGCTCGAAGACCTGGCTGGCCGCCGCGGGCCAGCGCGGCGGATCGTGCGGAGCCAGTGTGCCGTGCGCCACGCCCAGCGCCCAGGCCGCCTGCCGGGCCGCGCCCAGCGCCGCGTAGTCCGCCGGCTGCGGCACCACGACCTGCGCGCCGAACAGCCCCGGCGCCGCGGCCTGCACGGCGCCCAGCTCGGCCGCCGCGCCCAGCAGGAACACCCGGTGCACCTCGACACCGCGCCCGCGCAGCACGTCCAGCGCGTCCGCCAGCCCGCACAGCATGCCCTCGAAGGCCGCCCGCGCCAGGTGCTCCGGCTTCATGCTCTCGCGCCGCAGCCCGTGCAGGGACCCCGCCGTGTGCGGCAGGTGCGGCGTCCGCTCGCCCTCCAGGTACGGCAGCAGCACCATGCCGTACGACCCGGGCGTCGACTTCAGCGCCAGCTCGGACAGGCCCTGGAGATCGGTGCCCAGCATCTCGGCCGTGCCGCGCAGCACCCGTACCGCGTTGCTCGTGTGCACCACCGGCAGGTGCATCCCCGTCGCGTCGGCGAACGAGGTGATCGTGCCGTTGGAGTCCGCCAGCGCCTCGTGATGGATGCCGAAGACCGAACCGGAGGCGCCCAGCGACACCACCGCGTCGCCCGCGCCGACCCCCAGCCCGAAGGCGGCGGCCATCGTCTCGCCCGTACCGGCGGAGATCAGCAGGCCCTCCGGCGTGAACCCGGCGGTGCCGGACGGACCCAGCACCTCCGGCAGCCGCACCTGGTGCCCGAGCGCCAGTTCCACGAGGTCCGGCCGGTACGCGCCGGTCGCCGCCGACCAGTAGCCGGTGCCGGAGGCGCCGCCCCGGTCCGTCGTACGCCGCGCCGGCCGCCCCAGCAGCTGCCACACCAGCCAGTCGTGCGGCTGGAGCACCTCGGCCACCCGCGCCGCGTTCGCCGGCTCGTTACGCGCCAGCCAGCGCAGCTTGGTCAGCGGCTGCGCGGCGTGCGGGACGGCGCCGACGGCCTGCGTCCAGGTGGCCCGCCCGCCGAGCGAGTCCAGCAGGTCGGCCGCGGCGCTCTGCGCCCGCTTGTCGTTGCCGACCAGCGCTTCCCGTACGAGGGCGCCGTCGGAGTCCAGCGGCAGCAGCCCGTGCTGCTGCGCGGACACCCCGATCGCCTGCACACCCTCCAGAAGCCCGTTGCCCGCGGCCTCGCCGAGTGACATCAGCCACGCCTGCGGGTCGATCTCGTGTCCCTTTTCGGCGGGGTGCGGCGCATACCCCTGCCTGATGACGGCACCCGTGTCCGCGTCGCAGACGACGATCCGTGTGCTCTCGGACGAACTGTCCAGCCCGGCGACTATCCCCATGCCCCCAGATGATGCCCCATCCGCGGGACGCGACGGCGGTCAGGTTCACACCCCCGGGGGCGCGGACGGGGGACGCGGGCGGCCGCTCCGGGCCGCCCGCGCGGCCCGGAATCAGGTGTTGCTCGTGCCCCAGTCGTCGTCCTGGGCGCCGCGCTGCTCGCGCAGCGAGCGGATGCGCTCGGCCACCGGCCCCGGCATCCGGTCGCCGACCTTGGCGGACACCTTGTCGAACGCCTTGGTCGCCACCTCACGGCCGCCGAGCGCGGCGGACTCCGCGGTGTTGCGGACAGCCGGGTTCTGCGCGATCCGCCGGGCGCTCTTGCGGAGCTGCTCGTAGCGCTCCCGGCCGGCTTTGGTGCCGAGCACGTATCCGATGGCCAGTCCCGTGATGAACGTGAGCCGATAGCGCATCGTCGCTCCACCCTTCCCTCTTCGTCGGTCTCGCTCGCGCGCGCTGTGCGTCGGGCCGCTGGGCCGTGCTGCCCGCGTACCCGCGGACCAGAAGATCATCCGGGAGCGCCCGCAGCCATACCGAAGATCATCCGGGAGCGCCCGCGACCCTACCGATTGGCGGAGCACCCCCCTGCTTGCGCTAATGTATGTGCAGCAGCGAGCGCACGCCGTCCGGAGCCCCGGATCGGAGTGCATTCGAGGCACACAGAGCATTCCCCTGTAGCTCAATTGGCAGAGCAGCCGGCTGTTAACCGGCAGGTTACTGGTTCGAGTCCAGTCGGGGGAGCTCGGTCCCCTGTAGCTCAATTGGCAGAGCATTCGGCTGTTAACCGGAGGGTTACTGGTTCGAGTCCAGTCGGGGGAGCAGGACGGAAGAGGACCCCCGAGGGGGTCCTTTTTCCTGTCCGGGGGAACCGAACACCCGGTGCCCGGAGTCCTCTTGAACGAGCATGGCGGCCCATCGAGGACCCACCCGCGCAACAGATCGTATGAGCGGCTATGCTGCGGCAGACGGCGCGCACAAATGTGCGCGGCGCGCCGTTTCGGGGCGGTAGCTCAGCCGGTTAGAGCAGCGGACTCATAATCCGTCGGCCGTGGGTTCGAGTCCCACCCGCCCCACCAGAAAAATCGATCTGACCTGCGAAAACATGGTCGAAGAGGTCGTTTGCGTGAGGCGTTTGCCTCGGCGTGGCGAGGCAAACGCGGGTTTGTGCGACCTGGTCGAGGCTCCGGGGTCCTGGTGACCTGGGGTTTTGGGGTGGCGTTGGGGTGGGAGTCGTGGTTGATGCTGCTACGGCTGGTGGGGAAGGCGTTCCCGCCTCCACTCCCACCTGTACCGGGCGTCGTCTCGTTGTCGTCTCCACTCGGTCTCGGAGCCGGGGCCTATTTCGCAGTCAGAACGTGGTCGTGACCGTCATGCCTTCGGGGCGGCCATGCGATGTGCCTCTGTGTTCCTCCAGGGGAGGGGCTGGCGGTTGTGTAGGGGCTTGGGTGCGGGGTCTCTGAGGTGAAGGTCGGGGATCACGTCAGACGCCGGGCCGGCGTCATCGGCGCCAGGGGAATAGCCCGGCAGGCGCGGGAACCACGCGCTGGTGGAAGACGGCGGCCAGACCGTGGAGGGAACAGCCCCGCACGCGCGGGGACCACTCACGCCGCCTCGCCCAGCTCGGCGCCGTACAGGGAACAGCCCCGCACGCGCGGGGACCACTTGCCCTCGCGGGACCGTTTGGGGAGGTTCTCGGGAACAGCCCCGCACGCGCGGGGACCACTTTCGTCTCCTGCGCACCGTGTCCGGCGCCGTGGGAACAGCCCCGCATGCGCGGGGACCACCGTCACCAGCTGGGCCGAGACCCACGCCGCGAAGGAACAGCCCCGCACGCGCGGGGACCACGAGATCCACGGCGGGGTGATGCGCTCGGTCGCGGGAACAGCCCCGCACGCGCGGGGACCACGCCAAGGCAGAGCACGAATCCCAGCAGGGAGAGGGAACAGCCCCGCACGCGCGGGGACCACTCGCGGACCCGGGCGACCAGATCGATGAAGCCGGGAACAGCCCCGCACGCGCGGGGACCACGTCGTGCTCGAAGCCAGGGAACTGGCCTCGCTGGGAACAGCCCCGCACGCGCGGGGACCACCTAGACAATCACTTCGTGGTAGATCCCGCGAAGGGAACAGCCCCGCACGCGCGGGGACCACGGGACGGTGCCGGCGCTGGGGGCGTCGGCGAGGGGAACAGCCCCGCACGCGCGGGGACCACAGGCCGTGACCAGCGGCTTTGTCAGGCGAGGGAGGGGTTTTTACTTACTTCCAGGGATTCCGACATAACAGGCATATGTTCCGGCATTGGCAGGCTGCTCCATTCATGCGGGACGCGGGCCGCGGGGCGCGGGCCGGGGTGGCTATCGGCGGCCGTATTTGCGGCGTTGGGCGGCCTTGCTCCAGTTCTGTTTCGGGGGCTGCGGTGGGCGGCTGGCTTCCGGTGGGGTGGTTCGGGGAGCGGGTCGGTGGAGGAGGGTGAGTCCTTCGTGGTCGGTGGGGTGCCAGGCGTGGTGGTGGGTGCGGAAGGTGAAGCCTTGTTCGGTGTCGGTCTGGTGGACGAGGAGGGCGCGGCCTTGGTTGGCGTACTGGCGGACTTCGTACCACAGGAGGTCGCGGATGCGGGCGGTGGGGGAGCCGAGGAAGACGCCGGGGGAGATTTCCAGGAGCCAGCGGGTGAGGAAGCCGCGCAGGCCGGCGGGGCAGTTGGCGAGGATGATGACGGTCACCACAGCACCTCGTCGCCGTAGTTGCGGCCGCTTTCCAGGTGGGTGTCGCCGTCGGATTGCAGGGTCACGCGGTCTTCGCGATCCATGGCGTCGGGGGCGTCGTTGTGGTGGAGCAGGGTCTTGATGTCGTTGACGCAGCGGTCGAGGAGGCCGGTGTCGTTGATGCGGTTGCGCAGGGCTCGGCGGGTGCGGGAGGCCACGTCGTCGATGCCGTCGGCGGCGGCGTCGAAGGCGGCGGGGATGGCGGTGTCGGTTTTGTAGAGGTCGGCGATGTCCAGGACGAAGGAGCGTTCGTGGCCGGAGTGGACGAAGCCCAGGGCGGGGGAGCAGCCCAGGGCGGTGACGACGGCGTGGGCGATGCCGTACATGCACTGGGCGGCGGCGGTGACGGCCTGGTTGGGGGCGTCGCCGGCGGCGAAGTTGTCGCGGTGGTAGTCGCGGCGGGTCCAGGGGACGCCGGTGCGGGCGGATTCGCGGCGGTAGCAGTCCTTGAGGCGGCGCCCTTCCATGGACAACAGGTCCTGGCGGGTGCGGCCTGCGGGGTCTTCGTCGGGAAAGCGCAGGCGGTACATGGCGCGGGCGACCTCCAGCCGGGTGCGCCGGTTGGCCCAGGCGGTGGCCTGGGCTTCGGCCAGGGCCGAGGAGCGGGTCAGGGCGCGGCCGCCGGCGTAGAAGCGCACGCCGTGCTCGCCCACCCAGGCCACACCGGCGCCGCATTCGCCGAGGACGGACATGGCCTGGTGGGTGATGCGGGTGCCGGGACCGAGCAGGAGGGTGCCGATGGTGGCGGCCGGGATGTGGGTCGTGCCGTCCGCGTCGGTCGCGGTGATGGCGTTGGCGTCGCGATGCACGGTGCACCGCTCCAGGTAGATGAAGGAGAGCCGGTCGCCGACCCGGGCCAACTGGCGTGGGGTGGAGGTGCTGCGGCGGTTGACGGTGCTCATCGGCCACCTGCCGGGGCGAGGGTCATCAGGCCGCAGCCGTACGCCTTGGACTTGCCCAGTCCATGGGTGAGGGTGCGGCGGAAGGCGGCGGAACTGGAGTGATTGCTGGTCGCGCACGATGAGGTCATATGCGTCGCCGAACTGCGTCAGGCGGCGGTCGGTGGGCTTGGGGACCACAGATCGGCTCTCAGTGTGAGCGCGCGGTGTGTGACCCGTCGGGCCGCACGGGCAAAGCTCACGGTTCCGTCCTCCTCGCCATCCGGTGCTGGTCGAGAACACCGGCGACCTGGGACACCGCGTCCGGGGCTGTGCGGCCCAGCACTGGCAACGTCCAATACCAGCTGTCGGTGGCCAGGGCTTCGAGGACGAGGTTTCGCGCAATGGTGGTGTCGTCGGCCTCTGTCGGGCGCGTGTGGTGTGCGAGGGCTCTGAGCACAGAAAGGGTCCAGTAACCCTCGTCGGCAGCCACATCCAGATGCGGCGGTACGCCGGCCAGGTACGCGGCCACGACCGACTGGGCAACGCCTCGGGCAGCAGGGCCAGGCAACTTGCCGATCGTGCAGTACGCGCGCTCGACGTCACCGTGGGTAGCCCGGAGCAGGGCGAGTCCGGTAGCGAACAGGGGTTCCGTGCCGAGCCGTGCGTGAGCTGCGGCTTCCAGGGAGGCGAGCTGGGCGTCCGTCCGGGCACCGGTAGCGTGATCACACAGCGCCTTGAGCAGTGCGGTTCCGGACGTGTCGAGACCAGCTCTCGGCAAGCCACCAGCGATGGCACGTGCAACGACGGCCTCCGGTTCGAGGCCCATCTCGACGGCCAAGGCAGCCCGCCGGTACGGAATGCCCGCCCTGCCGAGCGGCTTGCCTCCGTGGGGGAGGGCGGCCCATCGCTTGGCCCGTTGGGAGTCACCTGCATGAGCGAACGCCTGGGCGACCAGGGCCCTGATCTTCGGCTGCAATGGGTGCGGCATGTGTTGGGCAATGTCGGCTGCCCCTTCCGCGCACCGCAACGCCTCGTCGCGGCGCTGTGCGTCTGCGTGAGCCATTGCGGCCGAGGTCAAGACCTGTAGGCGCAGGAGAGTGTCGGACAGCTCGGTCCTCAAGAGTGAGGTGACCTCTTCGACGGGATCGAGAACGCCGAAAAGAGCTTCCGCGAGGAAGGGCAGCCATGTGACGGGGGCGCTCCCATCGGCAGCCCGCCTTGTGAACCGGTCCAGGCACCGGCGTAGGTGGGGGCCGTCTCCGAGGTCGGACAGACGCGTCATTTCCTTGAGCAGTTCTTCGTTTTCCTCCGCCTCCGCTGCTTCGGCGGATTCCCGTGCTGCGGTCTCGTCGTCGAGACGACCGTCGTGCGACTGCGAGGCACATGAGGTGTCGTCAGTGGGCGCGCCAGGGGGCAGAACGCGCACCTTCCTGGGTGTCTCTCCCACGTCGAGCAGCGCTTGGGTTACCCGGCTCATGGACTCCCGGAGCCTTCCCTCCGGGACGTCGCCCGAAGCTCTCTCCGCCTCGCGCATGGCGGTGTGCGCCAGCCGGCGGGCTTCCTCCGGCATGGCTTCGGCGAGCACGGAGGCCGTGAGCGCGCAACAGTCGACTGCCGTCAGGACCGGAGCCACCAGGGCCACGCTTTCGGCGAACTCCTTCATCCTGCGGTGGATCGACTCTGCCCGGCTCGGCTCAGCCGTGGCTACGGCTGACCAGATCTCCACCGCGAAGACGGGGCGCCCCTCTGCCCAATCCGCATGACCCTCCGCTTCCAGCAGGAGTTCGTCGAGCAGCTCAGCCGCGACGGCCGGTTCGGTAACGAGCAGCAGAGCTGCGGTCTCGGCAACCGCCGCGACGTTCTCGGGCCGGCAGATGTCGACCGTTGCCAGCAAGCGGACCGCCTCGCCCGGTGATCCCGCTGCGGCGAGCGTGGCGGCGGCCCGGGGGACGAGCGCCTGGATCTCCAGCTCTGCTGTAGGGGCGGTCTCCGCTTTTTGCCGCTGTGCGTGCGTGGCCCACGCGGCGGCTTCACCCGCCAGGCGTCTCGCCCGCTCCGCAGCCTCAGCTTGCAACGGCCCCATGGACAGGGCCGCCTGAACCACCTCAATGAGCCGTACCGCTTTGGAAGCTGGGTCAACGGCCGAGAGCGCGAGCGACCAGGCGCGGGTGAGGTCTCCGACCACGACCAGAGCGCGGAGAACCTCACGTGGTACCGGTCGGCTCCTCGTATTGAGGAGGGACCGGGAGGCGGCTGCCGATGCCCTGCCAGCGGGTGCCGGGCGCGCCTGCATGACGCGATCGAGCGAGGCGAGCGCGAGGTCGGCACGACCTCGGTCCGCGAGGCACAGCAGACGGCGGTGATCGAGCGCGAAGGTATGCCAGCGGTTGAGGTCACCACCATTCCGGAGCAGTTCAGGGTAGTGGTGGAGCAGATAGGTGGGGGTGGAGTCGGGCCAGCCGGCGGCCCGGTAGCGGTCGGCCCAGGTGTGCAGGTGCTGCGTCAGTTGGGTGAGCTTCCTGGGGCCTAGCCCTTCCTTGGTCGCCTCGTACAGTTCCTTGTGTGCCAGGACGAGGGTGTCGGGTCCCAGGTCTTCCGGCCCGAAGACCCGGCCGGCCACGCTGTGAAGCAGTCTCTCCAAGTCGGCGGGCATCAGCTCGGTCGTGTGCCCGCTGTACTGGAGCAACTCGTCCAGTTCGGTGACGCTGAGCCCGCCGTCTGCCAAGGTCAGGTAGCCGAGGACGTCGCGTACCCAGCCTCTGGTGTCCTCGAACAGTGCGGCCAGATCGTCCTTGGCGGTCTGCCGCAGTACGCCGGCCTCCGGCGAAGGCCGGAATCGCGGTATCTGCTCGGCGTGCCGTAGCGGGTGGTCCTGGCGTACATCACCGGGCAGGGGCGGGTGCCACCGGCGGCTGACCAGGACGCGGAGACCGGGGTGGGGTTGCTGTGGCAGCAGCGAGGCGATGCTCTGTCTACGCCTACTTTCTCCGGCGTCCTCGTCCAGTCCATCGATGACCAGGAGAAGATTCCGACCAAGCGCGACACTCTTCTGGGAGGCTTCCTTGTAGAGGGTCAGCAGGGTGGCTTCGTCGGTCGCGTCCGACGGCTTGTCTCGCGCATGCCGCGACAGCTGCTCGATCATGACCTTGCGAAAGTTCGAAGCGTTGTCCGTCCCGTGCCCCCACCGGACGAAGTAAGCGATGAGGTCCATGTCGTCGGCCTCATACGTTGCGACGAAAGTGGCCAGGAACGCGGACTTGCCCGCCCAGGCCGGGGCGACGAGGGACAGGTATCCCTTCGCGCTGCGGATCAACTCCGGCAGTCGGTCCAGGTGTTCCTGCCGGTCCGCCAGTTCCGGCGGCCGGTACTGCTCGGCAGTGTGGAGGTACCGGAAAGGGGCGATCTTGGCCGGACGGAATGCGGTGGTCGGCCGCCCACCGCGGTTGCTCCGGCTTTCGTCCACGGCCTCCTTGATGAGTCGCTGCCACTCCCTGCGGGGGCGAGCAGGTCTTTGGACGCGCCCCTCCAAGTAGTCGATCAGAGACGAGTACTTGACGACGCCTCGCTGGGACGGCGCGGCCGTACCGTTCAGCCAGTTACTGATCGTTGAGGTAGAGATGCCCAGCTTGGTCGCGAGTTCTTCCAGCGTGATCCTTCGTCCGCATGCCCTTTGGGCTTCCTCAAGCAGCGCCTGCAAGCAACCAGCGAGCCGCATGCGGGCGATCTCGGGGCGACCGTCGGTGCCTCCGGCCTCCTGAGCGTTCACATCATCTCCCACCCGGGAAAGTCCCTGGAAACTTTTTGCGACGCGTGAGAGCAGCGCGAACGCTATCTGCCCAGGGCTTTCGACATCGCTGGAAACCCGCTGGACGTGGGACAACTGCCCCACCCGCCGCCCGGCAGATCCGCTGGCCGGCCTGTACGGGAGGGAACTTGACCATGTCCGCACTGCCGACCCTGCTGACTGATGCCACGGTACTGGCCGCCGCCACGGGGTTCAGCTACTCCGTGACTCTGCTCGGCGTCGCACTCGTCTCGGTCGCCTCCCGCTCCTCGGCCCGGCGCCGTGACGCGCGGGCGACTCTGGCGATCCTGCTGCGGCGAAAGCCCCGCGAGTGAGCTGTTGTTGGGCTGCGCGGCAGATCGCTGGCGCGATCGGCGCGACTCGGCTGAGTTGGTCAGACTCCGGTTCCCTCAAACGCTGGGTACGCATCGCCGAGGCGTGCCACAGTGAGCCTTGGCGGTGCCCCACACCTCCGCTGGTCCGCTCCCTGGCAGGCGCCAGAGAGCGGAGTGAAGGAGGGGTACCTTGCGCGCGCAATCATGGCGCTGGCTCAGGGCCTGCCTGGTCGACACAAGGGGGTGGTTGCGGAGACACCGGGACGACATGGTCTGGTTGATGATCGAAGTCGTCGTCGCGGCCGTGGTCTCACGTCTCATGACGCTCATGTGAAGACGGTCTCTCCCGACAGGCCAATTGCCGGGAGAGGCCATCTTCAGGCCACGGGGCGACGTTCGTTCGCCCGCAGGGCGTGATGTGTCGGCCGTGGCGGTCTTCAGGTACTCCGGGACCATACCGGAATTCATCGGATCGGAGCTATGCAACCCCTGCGCCGGCAGGGCTGAGCCCTCGGCGGAGTTCGTCAGCGGACACGCCTCGCTCATTCCCCGCGTCGGCGGGGACGGAAGGACGTACCTGCTGACGAGTCGACGGGCTGTATGCGCATCATCTGCCGGCCGGGCGGAGCCGACGTATCTGTCCGAGGCGCGCTGCGGCTCTCGCGCCTCGGCCCTGTCATCAGTCACCCACCCATTCCGCACTCCACTCAGGTGGATGCGAGATTCCGAGGTCACGCGCCATGCACCCGGCTGATTCAGCCCCGCTCGATGCAATGAGCGACCGCCCTCGTTGGGACCCTCGCGTGCGCCCATGCGTACAAGCCCTGTCGTTGGACGGCGAGGTGGTTCAGCAGGACCTGACGGGGCTCTTCACGCAGGCCGAGGAGCTGACGGACATCGACGGAGACACTCCGGGGGAAAAGGTCGCCCTCGTCGAGTTCCTGCTCGCTCTGTGCTATGCCTCGGGTACGTATCCCACGTCGGCGGAAGAGTGGCAGGACTGGGTGCAGGAGGGCCACCCCCTGGATGCGGTTTCCTCGTGGTTGGCCGAGCAACCGGGCGATGACTGGGACTTGTTCCATCCCGAACGGCCCCTGGGACAGAACTCCCTTCTCGCGCCGTTCATGGAGGAGCACGGCACCGGGACCGCCCAGCTGGTGATCGAATACGCGGGTGACTACAACCAGTTCGCTGACCATCACCACCTGGATCACTCCAAGCCGCTGCCCGCGGCGAGAGCCTTCCGGGCGATGCTGACTCAGCATGTCTTCGGCCTGTCCGGTCGCGCCCGGATATCAGGCAAGGCCACGCTGGGGGCGGCCATCACCAACCTGGCCACCGGACGGCTCGGCGGCCGGATCAGGGTCCTCGCTCTGGGCCGGACGCTGGGCCACACCCTGCGTCTCAACCTGGTGCCGACCGCCGATGACCCGCGCGTGCTCAACCTGACCTGGACGCGCGGGCCGATCGAGCGAAGGGGCTTCAAGGCCAAGCCGCCGGCCCGTGCCGTACGGGGGTATGCGGACCTGCACAGCTACCTGGGCCGTTCGGTGCTGATGCGTCCGAAGCCTGGGCGCGATGGTGAAGAGGCCGGCGTCGACCGTGTGCTCATCGGGGCCGGTGAACTGCTTGAGCTGGACACCGAACTGCACCTTCAGGACGCCGTCATGTCCCAGACCCGTACGAGGGAGGACAAGCCACTGTGGCCTTCGCCCACCCGTGATCTCTGGCGTGAAGCGCACGCCCTCTACGCTGCGGTGAAGAACGAGGCCGGCGGCCTGTACGCACGCCTCGCGAAGCTCCCCAAGGAGCGGAGAACCGAACGCCACCCTTTCGATCTGCTGGCGGTCGGCCTCCTCTCGAACAAGACCACTCCCGTCGGTTGGGTCAGCAGCGTCTTCCCTTTTGCGCCGGGCCAGGCCCCGGCCCTCTACCAGGCGTCGCTGCGCGGCTCCGAGGTGGCAGAACACATCGCCCGCAGCCTGGACCGGGCGGCGTACGCGGCCTGGGCCATCACGTACCCCAATCCCAAACCCAGCGACAAGAAGGCACAGCTCGCCCGCTTCGACGCGCGAGGCGAGCAGTGGAAGGCGACCGAGGAACCCTTCCACACCCTGCTCCTGGACGTGGCCGAGGGCGCGATGGTGACCGACTGCATGCCCGGCTACGTGGAGTGGCTGGTGCAGATGGCACGAGAGTTTCTGGACGCCCGGCTGGACTCGTTGCCGAAGAACGGGCCGGGGCTGCGGGCCCGCGCGGCGGCACGCAGGAGCTTCGAGGCCGAACTCACCAGTTCCCGGGCTCCGGTCGACCTCACCGACCTCACCGCCCTCAAGAACGGAGGAGCATGACCAGCGAATCATCCGGGTGGGAGACCACGGAGCTGGGGGCAGCCCGGCTCACCGCTTGGCTTCTCACGTTGGTGCACAACCGCGAGTACGGCGATCTCGCCCAGCTCCGGCGCGCCACAGCCGGCACCAGCGCCAGCATCCGGGCCGGCTGGTACTCCCCGGACCAGGACAACCAGACCAGCAGGGAGATCTACGAGCAGGTCGCCTTCCTGTTCGCCGTCTACCACCGGGGTGTGGGGCGGCCCACCCAGGGCTTCGGCAGTTTCGGTACCGCGGCCCGGAGAATCGGCAGGCCCGGCAGCCGCGGCCCCGACGATCCCGGTGCCACGCGGCTGGTGGACCGGATCGTGGCCAGCCGACGCATTCCGTGGCGGCACCTCCAGCACGGCATCGCCCGGCTGCGCGCCTGCGAGCAGCAACCGCCGTCCTGGACCGACCTCGTCGCCGACCTTGAGCGATGGAACGACCGGAAGGCCCGCATCGCCTACCACTGGGCGGTCGACTTCCACGCACCGTACGACACCGGCAGGAAGAGCACCCAGAAGGGCAGCAGCACGTGACCGAGACCTCCGCCCCACGCGGCCAGTTCCTCTCCCTCCATCTGCTGGAGACACTGGTCGCGGTCCTGCCGGTACGCGATGAGAACGGATCACCGAAAACGATCGTCTTCGGCGGCGTCGAACGGCACATGATCACGAGCCAGGCGCGGCGGCGGGCCGAGCGGGTGCACGCCCGCAACCGGGCCAACGCCGGAGTCGGCCCGCTGGCCGGGCGCACCACAGGGGTGCGTACCCGCGAGTGGGCGCTGCTCACCGCGCGCGTACTGGAAACCGTCCACGGCTGGGAGAAGGAAGAGGCCGTCGTCACTGCGCGCGCCGTGCTGGAGGCCACGGGCCTGAAGTTCGGCGACCCGGCCAAGAAGACGGTCGCCAACCTCACCAAGGTGCTGCTGTTCGCACCGGCCGACACCGGCGAGCGGATCGCCGGGCACATCGCGGCAGCGGACAGCCTGCGCGGGTGGCGGGACGAATACCTCGCCGCCCAGGCAGCCAGCGCAAAGCCGAAGCGAGGTGCGCGCAAGGCAGCCGAAGAGTCCGCGAACGGAGACGGCGAGGCCGCGGAGACGAAAGATCTGCCATCGCTCCCCAAGGAGACGCGTGCCGCGGTGCTCACGGCACTGGCTCCGCGCGACGCCATCGACATTGCGCTGTACGGCCGCTTCCTCGCGGAGATCGCCGATTCGCCCAACGTGGACGGCGCCGTGCAAAGCGCGCATGCCTTCACGATCCAGGAGGCCGAACAGGTCGACGACTTCTACGCCGCGGCGGACGATGCCAAGCTGGAACGGAAGAAGAACGCGCTGGATTTCCTGGACGCGGCGGACGACGCGGGCGCGGGAATGACGGGTTACCAGTCCCTCATCTCCGGCACGTTCTACCGGCACGCCGTGCTGGACCGGCGCCAGTTGAAGGTGAACCTCCAGGCCGCCGGCATGACCGAGGCGGAGGCAGCAGAGGCCGCGGTCGCTGCGGAACAGGAATTCGTCAACGCTTTCGTCGAGGCGTTTCCCGAGGCGAAGAAGAACTCCACGGCCTCCACCGGCTCGCTGCCGGCCCTGGTCCTCGCCTTCGAGGGCGAGCGTCCGTACAGCTACGCCGGCGCCTTCCAGAAGCCTGTCGACGAGAATCCGGAGGACAAGAAGGGCAAGGGTGGCGAAGGGCCGGCCGGGCCCGCCGGCGTCAAGCGTCTGCTCAAGCACCATGCTTTCGTCAGCGAGCGCCGCCCCGACATCCGTACGGCCCGTCTGCTCACGTACGACCCGCAGGTCGACGAGCTCCTGGACGACCTGGATACCTCAAGCGCAACCCGGGTGGACTCCATCGGGGGCCTGACGCCGTGACCTACGTACTGCTCCTACGGCTGGCCGGGCCCCTGCAGTCGTGGGGCATGGCCAGCCGCTTCGCCGCCCGCCGTGACTCGCACAGCCGTCCCACCAAGTCCGCCGTGATCGGCATGTGCGCAGCGGCCCTGGGGTTGCCCCGGACCATGGGCCTGGCCGAACCGGACAGGTCCTCGGAGGGGAAGGCGCACACGAAGCCGACTCTCCTGGGGCAGCTGGCCGGGGCCGCCTTCGGGGTACGTGCCGACAACCCCGGCGTCCCCGTCCGGGACTACCACACTGTCGGCGCGGGCTCCTACCCGTTGCGCCCCCGCGATCTCATCACCGACCACCGCCGAGCCGCCGCCGTCTCGGCCAGCCTCGACGCGGCCACCGGGGACCAGTTCGGCCGGCACGCGCTGGCCGGGTGGTACGGAGCACCCAAGAAGATCGCGACCGACCCCCACTCCGGCGTACTGGTCTCCGGCGAACTGCACCGCTCCAGCCTCATCACCGAGCGGTGGTACCTGGCCGACGCGACATTCCTGGTAGGGCTTCAGCACGAAGACGAGGACTTCCTGCAGACCGTGGCCCGTGCCTTGGAGCACCCGCGGCATCTGCTGTGGCTGGGCCGCAAGTCCTGCCCGCCGTCCGGGACCCTCGCCCTCAAAACCGTCCCCGGCGACCTGGAGACGGCGTTCCGTACCCACCGGCTCCTGCCCGGACCCGATGGTACGACCGATCCGACGCGCAAGCCCTGGGCGTGGCTCCAAGTCCGGCCTTCCGAGCGGGGCGCCACGCCCGTGCAGGACCAGCCGGTGAGCTTCGACTCGCTGCAGCCTGAGCACACCACCCGCTGGGAGGTCCGCCGCAGGGTCACGATCGCCGCGAACGCCACCGAATGGAAAGACATCATCCCGTGAGCATCTCTCCGCAGCCCCGCACCGCGACGGCTCGCTTCGTCGCGACCCATTCCGTGCTCACCTTGGATGCGCGCCACCCCTACGTAGCCAAGTCGCTGATCGACGCCCAGGACATGCACCGCACGGTGATGAGCGGATTCCAAGGGTGGGTCGACGACGGCAGTCCGGACGCCCGTGCGCAGCTGGGCGTCCTGTCGACATGGGCGCTCGACCTCAAAGCGGCCGCCCTCGTCCTGGTCGTACAAGCCAAGGTCGCCGCGGATTGGGGGCACGTGCCCAAAGCCGCACTACGAGATGCCCCGCATCTCATCACCGTCGACCGTACCTTTCGCGCCGGTGACACCGTCGGCTTCCGCTCCGTCGTCAACCCCACGTACAGCAAGCACCGAACTACCCCGGACGGGCAGCCTGTCAGAGGCCAACGGGTTGCACACACCAAGCCGGACGGCGTCAGGAAGTGGTGCGGCCGCCTCTTCGGAGATGGGCACATTCCCGGCCGCGTCGGCGCCTCTGCGGACCCTGACGCCATCTCCGTGCGCATGCTGCCCACGGTGTCCAGCCCCGCACCCCACAAGGGATTGAAGATCGCTCGCGCCGAACTGCGCGGCTCCCTGACCATCACCGACCCCGCAGCATTCGTCACCGCCCTCTCCGAGGGCATCGGCCACGCCCGGGCGTACAGCTGCGGGCTCATCCTGACTCGGTGACATTTTGTGCGTGCTCCTCCTACTTCGCCTCCGTCTCCACTCGACTCTCCTCCGCCGGTTCTCCACCTGTGGGACAGAAGCGATCAACGCGCGTCCGTTTGCCGCGGAGCTGAGCCAAGCATGTGGGGCCTAAGGGAAGCCATCGGGAGATCAGCTCTGTATGCGCAGGGCTAGCATCAGACATCGCCGAGGTTGCAGCTCTTCAACGAGATGACAGCTCCGCACGCGCGGGGACCACGTCGACCTGCACGGGCCGGACGTCGAATGGCGCGGTGGTGGTCCCGGGCGGACCGGACGTCGGGGCCCGTCCGGGACCACCACCGCGTCGCGAGCGCCGCGCGGTCAGGCCACGTTCTCAGGCGCCTTCGGCCATGACGTCGTCCAGCCAGTCGTACACGCGGGCGAAGGCCAGGCGTTGGGCGCCCGCCTGGCAGTGCGCGTCCGCGCCCAGTGCGGCGGTGAACTCCAGCAGCGTCTTGGGGCAGGTCAGGTGCTCGTGGAGCAGTTCGGGCTGGCTCTCGAAGAACACGTCGTCCGGGGCCGAGCAGACCAGGGTGGGGCAGGTGATCTTCTGGGCGATGCCGTCGCGCAGGTGATAGTCGAGGAAGGTGGCGAAGACCCCGCGCGGGGTGTCGGCCCCCATGACGTACGTGCCCTGGTCGACGATCCAGCGAATCTTGGGACTGGCGGCCATGGCCGCCTCCACGGCGGCGTCGAGCTCGGGGTCGCGGTCGGCGCGCAACCGTCGTTCGGCCTCGGTGCGGTCGAGGGACAGGAGGCTGGTGGCCATGTCGCCCATGTCGTAGACGCCGTCGAGGGCGATGACGGCGGCGAGGCGGTGTTCGAAGGCCGCGGCGCGTGGCGCGAGCAGGCCGCCCATGCTGTTGCCCAGCAGGGCGATCCGGGCGGGGTCGACTTCGGGGCGGGTGAGGGCGTAGTCGAGGACGGGGCCGACCGCGTTCTCCCAGTCGGGGCGGAACACCAGGCCGTGGTGGTGGCGGGTGCCCGGCTGGCCGGGGCCGTCGAAGGACAGGACGTTGTAGCCGCGCTCGACTGCCGCGGCGGCGCCGGCGAAGTGCATTTCCTCGGCCGTGCCGTCGAATCCGTTGAACATGACCACGGTCGGCCGGGCGGCGCCCGAGCCGTCGGCGCGGTACAGGTACCCCGGCAGCACGGTGTCCTCGTAGGGGATCTCCACCGGCTCGATGGCCGGGGTGAACAGCGCGGCGGCCTGGCGGAAACACCTCACCGACGCGTCGTATGCGTGCAGGATGCGCGGGTCCGTGGCGTCGCCGTGCAGGAAGAACTCGGCGCTTCGGTAGTAGTTCGACGCCCGCAGGAAAGCGTCCCGGGCGCTGACGCGGTGCCCGCCGGCCAGGGCCGTACGTCCCTCGTCGGCCACCCGGTCGGCGGTGGCGAGCCACTCGTCGTGCCAGCTGTCGTAGTCGCCGGCGGTGATCCGCTGAGTGGTCACCACGACCTCCCCGAAGTCGGCGCCGCCGTAGGCGATGTGACCGAAGGACCGCAGTGTCTCGAACCAGAACGAAGGGTTGTGCGGGAAGAACAGGGGCTCCATTGGTATTCCTAAAGCAGTTCTTGGCTGCGTTTAGTGGGACTGTAGGGTCACGGAAACAGCAAACGCAAGTCGCGACTGCGTTAAAGTGGGGATCATGGAGAGGCAACGAGAGCCGGCCCGCCGGCCCGGTGGACGGGCGGCCCGCGTCCGCGCGGCAGTGCATCAGGCGGTCGCCGACCTGGCCGGCGACCGCGGATACGGGAACTTCACGGTCGGCGACGTCGCCGCCCGCGCGGGCGTGGCCGACACGAGCATCTACCGCCGTTGGGGAAACCTGGAAGCCCTCCTCTCGGACGTGGCCATCACCCGGCTCACCGCGACCTCCCCCACCCCCGACACCGGGAGCCTGGAGGGCGATCTGCGTAGCTACGCGGCCACCGTCGCCCGCGATGTCACCGGGCCGGACGGGATGGCGATACTGCGCCTGGCCATCTCCCTGTCCAACTCCGGGCAGCCGGGCCTGGAGGCCCGCGACGCGTTTCTCGCCGAACGCACCCGTCAGCTACAGGCCATGCTCGACCGGGCCCGGGACCGAGGCGAACAGCCGCCGGACGTCCTCCAGGTGCTCGATCTCATCCTGTCCCCGATGTGCATCCGCATCCTGTTCGGAGCGGGCCCGCTCACTCCCGCCTACACCGACGAACTGGTCGACCGCCTGCTGTGCCTGCACACCGCCGCCGGAGGGGCGTGAGTTCTCCTTGAGTCCTACCGGGGCCTCCGGTGCGATCTGCCGTCTCAGCCTCTCGGACGGGTCTCGAACTTGGGGCAGAGCTGACGCGGTCTCCGGCGGTCGCGGTACAGCGCCACACCGTCCGGGGCGTCCGTGGAGCGGAAGAACTCGTGGTACGCCTCGTCGAGCACCACTCAGGACGTCCTCGGGCACCTGGTCCAGGCATCGCTTCAGCCGACCCGCCCGGACCGCGGTCCCGGTCGGGTTGTCGGCTCGCAGAGGAAGACGGCTCTCGTCCGAGAGGTGAGGGCCGCGGCCATGGCCTCCAGGTCAGGGGTCTCGTCGGTCAGCGGCACACCTACCGGAACGGCGCCCCTGTCCGTACGACGATGGGAAACGCCGGTGGCAGGCATCGGACGGCGCGGCTAGTGAGTGTGGTGCACAGGACGGCGGGGCGGCCACAGGAGTGGCCGCCCCACCGGAGGTGGTCCCCGCCGCACGTGCTCCAGCATCGCCCGCAGAGGCAGGCAATAACTCGTGCGCAGTCTGCAAAAGATTGACAGCGGAGTGCGAGGCTTGTCGACGGGCCTTACCGCGAGGCGCAGGGGCCGGTGGAGCCGCGTACGACGAGTTCCGGCTCGAAGAGGATCTCGTCGCGGACCACTTCCCTGCCGTCGATCTGCGCCGTCAGCAGCTGGACGGCGGTGCGGCCCAGCGCGTCGATCGGCTGCCGGACGGTCGACAGCGGTGGTTCGGTGACGGTCATCAGGGGCGAGTCGTCGTACCCCACCACCGATACGTCCTGCGGGACGTGCAGCCCGCGCCGGCGTGCGGCGCGCACCGCGCCCAGCGCGATGATGTCGCTGGCGCAGACGATGCCGGTCGCCCCGGCGTCCAGCAGCCGGGAGGCCGCGGCGTGGCCGCCTTCCATCGAGTACATGCCCCGCACCACGTACTCCTGCGGCAGTTCGGCGCCTGCGGCCCGTGCCACGGCCTGTCCGGCGGCCAGCTTGCGCCGCGAGGGGATGTGGTCGGACGGGCCGAGCGCCAGGCCGATCCGCTCGTGGCCGAGCGACGTGAGGTGGCGCCAGGCCTGTTCCACCGCGACCGCGTCGTCGGTCGAGACGCAGGGGAAGTCCAGTCCCGGGATCGGCGCGTTGACCAGCACCACCGGCAGGTTGCGGTCGTGCAGCAGTCGGTAGTGGTCGTGCGGCGCGTCGGCCTGGGCGTACAGCCCGCCGGCGAACACCACGCCTGAGACCTGCTGCTGGAGCAGGAGGTCCACGTAGTCGGTCTCCTGGATGCCGCCGGGCGTCTGGGTGCAGAGCACCGGGGTCAGGCCGCGCTGGGCGAGCGCGCCGCCGACGACCTCGGCGAAGGCGGGGAAGATCGGGTTGGACAGCTCGGGCAGCACCAGCCCGATCAGTTTGCCGCGCTCACCGCGCAGTTGGGTCGGGCGCTCGTAGCCGAGCACGTCCAGCGCGGTGAGCACCGCCTGGCGGGTGCCGTCCGAGACGCCGGGCTTGCCGTTCAGGACCCGGCTGACGGTCGCCTCGGAGACGCCCACCTTCTTCGCCACCTGCGCAAGTCGTCGCGTCATATGCGCAACGTTAGCGCAAGTGGTGCAAGCAGCTTGCGCTGTCGGCAGGTTGATACGGGCCCGACGGCGGACGCGGCGACGCGTGCGCCGGTTCCGGTGCCGGCCGGGCCCGCTCTGCTCCGGTGGGTGCCGTCACTGCTGGGGGCGGAAGAACTCCCATTCGACCTTGTCGACCTTGTCGGTGCCCCAGGGCACGATCTTGCGGAAGGCGTTCTCGCTGAGAACCAGGTCGTTCGGGCCGCAGGAGGTGCACTTGTCCCGGACCCATACGTCGATGATCGTGCCGTTGTACGTGACCGTGACCTTGAGGCCGCAGAGTTCGTCCTTCGTCGAGTCGGCCGCGGTCCACAAGGAGGCGTTGACGGCGGCCAGGTCCCCTGCGCCGGTGTTGATCCACGTACCGCAGGGGCCCTTGCCTATCTTCTCGTAGAAGTCCAGCTTGCCGGTTATGGTCTGTCCGATCGGCACGGCATGGGCCGTTCCCGTGCCGAGAGCGATGCCGGTGACGGCGGCCACGCCGCAGATCATCGTCTTCCAGCGTCTGGATGCGCGCATGGATTCTCCTCATTCGAGTTCGTCCGATGGTGCGTGACGGCAGGGAGCGGGCGACGCGTCGTCGCCGCCGGTGCGCTCGGCTCACCGGTGCGCGGACTTCAGGCGGCAGCCCACGAAGCACTCCCGTGCACATGATGGCCATGATCCTCGACAGCCCCACAAGCCCCAATGGGCGCAGATGTCCTGAAGTCGCGGATATGAGCGACGGGTTGGCGCGGAACGGACGGCCCGCTTCCACGTCAGCGGACGGTCGGCGCTGCCCACGTCCGCCCCTGCCCCCGCCCCTGCGCCTGTTCGGACGGCCTCCGGAGGTGGCGGCCCGATGGCCTCGCGGGCAGGCGCAGGGGTGGGGGTGGTCAGCCCGGACGGGTGGAGGGTCGGGGGTGGTCGGCCCGGACGGGCGCACTCTCGCGACCGTTGGCGACAGCGCCACCGCGAGGTTGCCGGGATGGGGCACGGGACTGATCGTCGGGCGAAGGCCCCCAAGGGGGCAAAGGGGTCAAAGGGCTCGTGGTCCTCGGCCGTGGGGTCGAGTCCCCTCCGGCCAATCCCCGCCCATGCCATTCGGGTCGTCCGCGGGCTCCGAGGGGGCCAGCGTGAAGTGAGGGGGGTTCGGCGCCGGAACCGGACAGCGGGCCACCAATTGTCCGGCCGGGCTGTTCGCCCCGGTTGTTCGACCCTGATTGCCGCGTGAACCATGTGGTCGGCAGCTCAGCCGGGCCGTGACCGAATGCCGATTCGAACGCCCCGCTGACCGATTGCGCACGATGTGTTCCCGTGCGGGCGGCCCTAGCGTGATCCCGCCTCTTCTCAGCACGCCGACGAGAAAGGAACGGACGCCATGGCGGTCATCAACCTCATGATCCTCGAAGGGGACGAGCAGGAGCCCGAGGGCTGGACGAAGATCAGCAAGGACCTGAACGCCGGCGCAGGCGGTCAGTACCTGTACTTCGCCTTCGAGACCGACAGCAAGCTCGCCGCGCCCAACGCCGCGTTCGGCCCCATCACCGACATCGTCTTCCTGGGCAAGGGCGACGAGCCCCCGCACGGCTACCGCAAGCTCAACAAGGACCTGAACTCCGGCGCCGGCGGCGAGTACATCTACGCCGCCTACACCCGCAACCCCGACCAGGGCTCGCCGGTCAACTCCCTGGACGTCGCCCTCACCGACAACCGCGACTACCAGCCCCCGAAGCCCTGGGAGCGCTACGACAAGGACCTCAACGCGGGCGCTGGCGGGAAGTACGTGTACCTGCTGCACATCTGATCCGGGCATCAACAGTCAGAAGCGCGCGGGCGGGGCGGTGGATGCCGTCCCGCCTTTCGGGCGCTTCGGCGGTCGGCTCTCGTCGGGCGGAATGACGAAGCCCCGGGTGGGACCGCTATCGGGGCCTCGGGCGGGTTCCGGTTCTGCCGCCCGGAACTCGGCGACGACGGCCGTGAGAGCGTCGGCGGTGGTGTCCTTCCGCGTCGCGGGGGCGGGGCTGTCGTACACGCGCCACGCCCCTGCCGCGTCGTCCGGATCTTCCGGCGCGACGACCCCGGGGATACCCGGCCGCCTCAGCGTGGCGTCGACGCGCCGGGCTTCTTCCGCGTCCATGCCTTCACCTTCTCTGCTGTGGGTGCGGGGAGCCTGGCCCCCCTCGCCGCCGCCGTGGGTGGCGCAATTGCCGGGGCTGATAGGGCCGCAGCCTCCTGGCTTCGGGGCGTGTGAGCAGCTTGCCGCCACCGGGACGAGGGCTTTGGGGGGCCGTCCACAGCTCGCCGTCCGCGCTGTGACCGGCTTGTTCGATCAGGTCATCCCCCGCCGTTCACGGAGTCGTTGGACGCGCTCGCCCGGCGTCATGTCGTCGGGGAAGTCGGCGTGGAAGGAGGGGCGCTCCGTCATGTGGTGCTCTCTGGCGCGAAGTCGAGCCCTTTCGGGCAGCGTACGCCGGGGCGTGCCAGTGAGCAGAGGATCGCTTCCGGAGCGGGAGCCTGTGGAGTCCCACATCGAGAACGGCACGGAAAGCGTCACCGGCTGACCGGGTCACGCACGGCCGCATCGTCCGCAGCCCCCGCGCCGTCCCCCTGTGTCGCCTTCGAGCCCTCCCCCTGTGCCGCCCCCGCGCGGCACAGCAACGCCGCGTGCAGGTCGAGGCGGTGGCTGAGGCGGGTGAGGTCGCGGCCGGTCAGGTGTTCTATGCGGTGGATGCGGTAGCGGATGGTGTTGACGTGGAGGTGGAGGGCGGCGGCGGTGCGGGACCAGGAGGCGTCGTGGTGGAGGAAGACCTCCAGGGTGTGCAGCAGGGTGCCGGTCCGGTCGTGTTCGGAGAGGAGCGGGCGCAGGGTGCGGGTGCTGAAGACGGCGCGTACGTCGGTGGGTACGGAGGCCAGCAGCCGTTCGAGGGTGAGGGCGGCGGGGGCGGAGCCCTCCCCGGGGGCGGGCGGGGTGGTGTGCGGCATGGGGTGTGCTCCTCGTACCGACCCGGGCGCCGGGCCCGGGGCATTGCCGTGCGCACTCGCCAGGTGAGAGCGCGCAATCGCATCGTAAATGCCAGGCGAATGGGTGTGTAGTGGCGCTGATGCCAGGCCTGTGGATGGGCGCTGGGGTGCTGAGGGAGGACGCGGGCCGGTTCCCGTGCGTCGCGTCGGCGGTCGGCGGGGCGCGCTTGCTTCACTCGGTCCATGGACCTGAATACGGTGCGGGAGGTCCGGGACGCCCGGGAGCGCTTGCGGTGGCGGCCGGGTGATGCCTGGCTCGGCGGCGGTACGTACCTCTTCTCCGAGCCGCAGCCCCGGTTGCGGCGGCTGCTGGATCTGAGCCGGATGGGCTGGGAACCGCTGCGGTGGCGGCCGGACGGCGGGCTGGAGATCGCGGCGACGTGCACCGTCGCCGAGGTGTCCCGGTTCGGGCGCGGCACCGGCCGGGCGGCGGGGCCGCTCTTCGACCAGTGCTGCCGGGCCTTCCAGGCGTCGTTCAAGATCTGGAACACGGCCACCGTCGGCGGGAACCTCTGCCATGCGCTGCCCGCCGGGCCGATGATCTCCCTCACGGCCGCGCTGGACGGCACCTGCCTGCTGCTGGCCCGGGACGGTACCGCCCGGCGGCTTCCGGTGACGGACCTCGTCACCGGCGCCGGTCACAACGCCCTGGCGGAGGGCGAGTTGCTGCGCTCGATCACGCTCCCGGCCCGCGCGCTGGACCGTCGTACGGCGTTCCGGCAGACGTCGCTGTACGGGCTCGGGCGCTCGGCCGCGCTGCTGATCGGGACGCTCGACCCGGTGGACGGGGCGTTCACCCTGACGATCACCGCCGCCACCGTACGGCCGGTACGGCTCCGCTTCTCCGCATTGCCGGACGCCTCGGCGCTGCGGGCGGCGATCGGGCGGGCCGTGCCGGACGGCGGCTGGTTCGACGATGTGCACGGGATGCCGGAGTGGCGGCGGCACATGACGTATCGGATGGGGGAGGAGATTCGGGGGGAGTTGGGAGGGGTGGGAAGGGCGGGGGAGTCGGAGGGGGCGGGCGAGGGGGTGGGGATGTGTGGGCGAGGGGTGGAGGTCCTCGGTCCGGTCGTACGGGCGCGGCTTCGGGGCGGATTCCGTACCGAGATCAACGGCGCCGTCACCGACGCCGTGCCCCGCCCCGGCCAGTGCCTGCGTACCTACCTGCGCGAGCGCGGGTGGTTCGGCGTCAAGAAGGGGTGTGACGCGGGGGACTGCGGGGCGTGCACGGTGCATGTGGACGGGCAGCCGGTGCACAGTTGTGTGTATCCGGCCGTGTGGGGGGAAGGGCGGTCGGTCACCACTGTGGAGGGGCTGGCTGACGCGGAGAGCGGGCAACTCCATCCGGTGCAGCGGAGGTTTCTGGAGGCGCAGGGGTTTCAGTGCGGGTTCTGTACCGCCGGGTTCCTGATGACCACCGCGGCGCTCGACGACGGACTGCTCGCCGACCTGCCGCGCGCCTTCAAGGGGAACCTGTGCCGCTGCACCGGCTACCGGGCCGTCGAGGACGCCGTACGGGGAGTCCGGCACACCGAGGAACCGGCGGAGGGGCGCGCCGTCGGCCGTAATGTTCCGGCGGCCGGCGCCGAGGACGTGGTCACCGGGACGGCCCGCTACACCTTCGACGTGGACACCGGTCTGTCCGGCGCTCTGCTTGACGGTCGGCCCGGCGGCCTTCTGCACATGAAGCTGCTGCGCTCGCCGCACGCGCACGCCCGGATCGCCGACGTCGACACCCGGGCCGCGCTGCGGGCGCCGGGCGTGCACGCGGTGTTCACCCACCGCGACGCCCCTGACCAGCACTTCTCCACCGCTCAGCACGAGCACCCGGAGGACGATCCGTACGACACCCGCCTGCTGGACGACACGGTCCGCCATGTGGGCCAGCGGGTGGCGGCGGTGGTCGCGGACAGCGAGGCGGCGGCGGAGGAGGGCTGCCGTCGCGTCGTGGTGACGTACGAGGTGCTGCCCGCGGTGCTCACACCGGAGGAGGCGATGCGGCCGGGCGCCCCTGTGGTGCACGACAAGGGGGAGTGGTCCGGAATCGCGCGGCCCGTGAGCAATGTGGCGGGTGAGGTGCACGGGGAGGCCGGTGACGTACGGCGCGGGTTCGCGGCGGCCGACGAGGTGTACGAGGAGACCTTCCGTACGCAGCGGGTGCAGCACGCGAGCCTGGAGACGCACGGCGCGCTCGCCTGCTTCGAGCCGGCACCGGGCGGCGCCGATCCGGCCTGGCCGGCACCGGGCGGCGCCGACCCGGCCCGGCGGCTGGTCGTCCGGACCAGTACGCAGGTGCCGTACCTCGTGCGCCGTTCCCTCTGTACGTTGCTGGATCTGCCGCCCACGGCGGTACGGGTCGTCGCGGGGCGGGTCGGCGGTGCGTTCGGCGGCAAGCAGGAGATGCTCGTCGAGGACATCGTGGCGCTGGCGGCGCTGCGCACCGGGCGCCCGGTCAAGCTGGAGTTCACCCGGGCCGAGCAGTTCACCGGCGCCACCACGCGGCACCCGTTCACCGTACGGGTCAGGGCCGGGGCGCGCCGGGACGGCACCCTCACCGCGCTCGAACTGCACGTGGTGTCGGACACGGGCGCTTACGGCAACCACGCCCGGTCCGTCCTGCTGCACGGCTGCGGCGACGCCCTGGCCCTCTACCGCTGCCCGAACAAGAAGGCGGACGGGTACGCCGTCTACACCCACACCGTCCCGGCCGGGGCCTTCCGCGGATACGGGCTCGGGCAGGTCGTCTTCGCGCTGGAGAGCGCGCTAGACGAGCTGGCACGGCGGCTGGACATCGACCCGCTGGTGCTGCGGGAACGCAATGTGGTGCGGCCGGGGGACGCGCTGGAGACGGTGGTCGGAGGGGAAGGGGGAGAGACGGGGGGAGGGGAAGAGGGGGCGGCAGGGGGAGGGGAAGAGGGAGAGGCAGGGGGAGGGGAGACGGATCTGTTCATGGGGAGTTATGGGCTCGGTGGGTGTCTGGAGGTGTTGCGTGAGGTTTCCGAGTCCGAAGGGGCTGTGCCTGAGGGGCCTGCGGCCGAGGTGCCCGCGTCCGAGGGGTCCGCGTCCGAGGGGTCCGCGTCCGGTGCCCCGGGCGTGCCGGGCGTGTCCCACGTGCCCGACGGGTGGCTGGTGGGCGAAGGGAGCGCGCTGTCCGTGATCGCTGCCGGTGGGCCCGGTGGGCACTTCGCCGATGCCCGGATCACGCCGGCCGCCGACGGCACGTACGAACTGGCCGTCGGCACGACCGAATCCGGCAGCGGCGCCACCACCGCGCTCCGCCAGATCGCCGCCGCCGAGCTGGGCACCACCGCCGCGCGGATCACCGTACGGCAGGCCGACACCGACGCGGTCGGGCACGACACGGGCGCCTTCGGTTCGGCCGGGACCGTGGTGACGGGCAAGGCCGTACTGCGTGCGGCGCGGTCCCTGGCCGGACTCCTCCGGGAGCGGGGCGCCGGCGACGGGCCGCCGACCGGTTACGGGCACTTCGCCGGTACGCCGCGTACGGTCGCCTTCAACGCGCACTGGTTCCGCGTCGCGGTCGATCCGGACAGCGGTGAGGTCCGTGTCCTGCGCAGCGTGCACGTGGCGGACGCCGGGACTGTGATCAATCCCATGCAGTGCCGTGGGCAGGTCGAGGGCGGGGTGGCGCAGGCGCTCGGGGCGGCGCTCTTCGAGGAGGTACGGCTGGACGGGCGCGGCGCGGTGCGCACCGCGGCGTTCCGCGAGTACCGGCTGCCCGCCTTCGCCGACGTGCCGCGTACCGAGGTGTATTTCACGCCGACGTGCGACGCGATCGGTCCGGTGGGCGCGAAGTCGATGAGCGAGAGCCCGTTCAATCCGGTCGCGCCGGCCCTGGCCAACGCGCTCCGCGACGCCACCGGCGTGCGTTTCACGCGGCTGCCGCTGACCCGGGACCGGGTGTGGCGGACGCGGGCCGGCGGGGATGGCCGGACGCCGCCGGGTGGCCGGAAAAATTCGCATGGATAGGACGGCGTTTGCTGGGCAGGGGTGCGGGACGGTCCGGCGTGCGGAATAGGTCATGTGATGAACCCGTTGTCGCAGCGGGACCGTAAACAGACCGGAACCGGAAGCAGGGAAGTACGCATGAGCACGGTTGAGCTCACCAAGGACAACTTCGACGAGATCGTCTCCGGCAACGATTTCGTCCTGATCGATTTCTGGGCCGAGTGGTGCGGCCCGTGCAAGCAGTTCGGCCCGGTTTTCGAACGGTCGTCCGACAAGCACGACGACCTGGTCTACGCGAAGGTCGACACGGAGGCGCAGCCCGAGCTGGCGGCCGCCTTCCAGATCCAGTCGATCCCGACCGTGATGATCGTCCGCGAGAACATCGCGGTGTTCTCGCAGCCCGGCGCGCTGCCGGAGGAGGCGCTGGAGGACGTCATCGGCCAGGCCCGTGCCCTGGACATGGACGAGGTCCGCGCCTCCGTCGAGGAGGCCCAGAAGCAGGAGCAGGGCCAGGCCCAGCCGGAGGGGCAGGCAAGCGGTGAATGAACTGCTCCTGATCCGCCACGGCGAGACGGAGTGGAGCAGGTCGGGGCAGCACACCAGCTGGACCGACCTGCCGCTCACCGCCCGTGGTGAGGAGCAGGCCCGCTCCCTGCGGCCGGTCCTGGCGGACCGGAAGATCGGCGCGGTGATCAGCAGCCCGCTGCGGCGGGCCCGGCACACCGCCGAGCTGGTGGGGCTGCCGGAGCCGCGGATCGACGCCGATCTGGGGGAGTGGGACTACGGCGGGTACGAGGGCATCTCCACCGCCGAGATCCACCGGACCCGGCCCGACTGGTTCCTGTTCACGGACGGGGTGACCGCCGGGCCGCCCGAGCACCCGGGGGAGTCCCCCGAGCAGGTCGGCGCGCGCGCCGACCGCGTGCTGCCCCGCATCGAGGAGCAGCTGAGCGCGGCCGACGGCGATGTGGTGCTGGTCGGCCACGGGCACTTCCTGCGGGTACTGACGGCCCGCCGGCTGGGCCTGCCGGCTTCGGCGGGCGCGCTGTTCACCTTCGAGACGGGCACCGTGGGTGTGCTCGGCGCGGAGCACGGGCGTCCCGCGGTGGTGGGCTGGAACACCCGGGAGCTGTGAGCGGCGAGGGCCGGGACCGGGCCGCGGTGCCCATGGTCCGGCGGTGCCCGGCCGCAGTGCCCATGACCGGGTGGCACCCCGCCGCGGTGCCCGTGGCCGGGTGAGGCCTGGTCGTACCGGTCTTTCAGGTGGCCATCGGATCGAGGTGCAAGGGTTCGACCTTGCCCTCGATCATGGCCCCCAGTCCCAGCACCGCACAGGTGTCCGGCCGCTCCGCGATGTGCACCGGCATGGTCGTGGCCTGCTGGATCATCGACTGGAGGCCGGGGATCAGCGCGCTGCCGCCCGCCAGCATGATGCCGCGCTCGCCCAGGTCCGCCACCAGGTCCGGCGGGCAGCGGCGCAGCACCGCCCCGATCCCGTCCAGGATTGCGGTCAGCGGTGAGGCGATGGCGCGCTGGACCGGCTCGGTCTCCACCATGACCGAGCGGGCCAGCCCGCTGACCACGTCTCGGCCGTGCACCTCGGTCGGGCCCGCCGCCAGGTCGCCGTTGCCGGACAGCATCAGATGCAGCGGCCGTACGGACTGGCCCGGCAGCATCAGCTTGTGATGCAGCCTCAGGTGCTGCACGACGGCGTGGTCGATGGCGTTGCCGCCCACCGCGACGGTCTCCGCCGCGACGATCGAACCGAGCGAGAGCACCGCGATCTGCGTCGTACCCGCCCCGCACACCACGATCATGGTGGCTTCTGGGTGCTCCACCGGCAGGTCGCAGCCGACGGCCGCGGCGACGAGGGTGTCGACCATCTCCACCCGGCGGGCGCCGATCCCGTTCAGCGTCTCCACCGCGGCCCGCTGGGCCAGCGGCTCGCTGCCGTACGGCAGGCAGACCGCGGCCCGCATGGTGGGTCTGCGCCGCCACGCCTTGCGCAGCTTGTCGTCGACCAGGTTGCGCAGCAGCCGCTGGGCCATGTCGATGTCCACGACGGTGCCGCCGGAGACCGGGCGTACGACGCGGATGTGGTCCGGCGTGCGGCCGTCCATCACCTCCGCGCGGTCACCGACGGCGATCAGCGCGCCGGTGCGGATGTTGACGGCCGCGACGGTCGGCTGGTCCACCACCAGGCCCTGGTTCTTGACGTACATCCGGGTGCGGGCTGCGCCCAGATCGACGGCGACCGAGCAACGGAGCAACTGAGCCAGGCTGGCGGTCATGGATGGTGCCTCCCCGGGAAGCGTTCGGCGGTTCGGGTCGAGTGGCCGCCGGCGGCCACTCGTAAGCCATCGTGTGCCAACGGGTCGTCAGGTGCGCGTTGAGGAGGTCCGGTTGGGGGACACGGCGGCCTGTGGGGCCGGTGAGACGGCCGTGGCCGGTGAGGACGGTGGGGCCGTGGAGCGGTGCGAGGCGTCGAGGAGGCGGGTGCCGAGGTCGCGCAAGTAGGCGATCAGTTCCGGCGGTTCGTGCACCTCGAAGGGGACGCCCAGCAGGCCCAGCCGGTACGCGAGCCAGTCCAGGGCGTCGCCTCCCGTACGCAGCAGGCAGGAGCCCGGCGTGCGCGGCTCCAGGATGCCGGTGCCCTCGGGGAGGCGGGCGGCGGCGTCCTCGATGGTGGTGTGCAGGGTGACCAGCGCCCGGTGCCGGGCGCGGTGGCTGGTGATGGACTCGGCGACGAACGCGGCGGCGTCGGAGGCGGGCGGGTGACGGTCCGGTGCGCAGCGGGCACCGGTGGGCCGGGGCGCGCCGATCCGGTCGGCGCGGAACGTACGCCAGTTCGCGCGGTCCAGGTCGTAGGCGACGAGATACCACCGGTGGTCCGCGCTGACCAGGCGGTACGGCTCGGTGTGCCGTTTGCTCGGGGCGCCGTCCGCCGCCGCGTACGCGAAGCGGACCCGCTCGCGGCGGTGGCAGGCGCAGGCGAGGGCGGTCAGCACGGCCGGGTCGGTGGCGGGCGCGTCGCCGCCGCCGGTGAGCAGACCGTAGAGCGGGACGGTCGCCTCCCGGAGGGCGGTGACGCGGTCCCGGAGCCGGGCGGGCAGCACCTGTTCCAGCTTGGCCAGGGCCCGTACGGAGGTCTCGGCGACGTCGGCGACCGTGCCGCCCGCGGCGGCGTGCAGGCCCACGGCGATGGCCACGGCCTCGTCGTCGTCCAGGAGGAGCGGCGGCATGGCGGTGCCGGAGGCGAGGCGGTAGCCGCCGACGGCGCCGAGGGTCGCGTCCACGGGATAGCCGAGGCCGCGCAGCCGGTCGATGTCGCGGCGGACCGTGCGCGGACTGACGCCCAGCCGCTCGGCCAGCTCGGTGCCGGTCCGCTCGCGGCCGGTCTGCAGGAGGGTGAGGAGCTCCAGAAGGCGGGCCGGGGTGTCGCTCATGCCTCCAGAGTGCCGCAGAAAGCGGTCATGATCTGACCTATTTCGTTCCTAGCGTGGCCGGTATGGGAGCACAGAACGCGGACAGCACCGGCACCGACCGCATCACCATCACCGGGGCGCGTGAGCACAATCTCAAGGACGTGGACCTGGAGATCCCCAAAGGGCGCATCACGGTCTTCACCGGGGTGTCCGGCTCGGGCAAGTCCTCGGTGGTCTTCGACACCGTGGCGGTGGAGTCGCAGCGCCAGCTGAACGAGACGTTCACCTGGTACATACGCAACCAGCTGCCCAAACACGAACGGCCGAAGGCGGACACCATCGAGCGACTCGCCCCGGCGATCGTCGTGGACCAGCGGCCCATCGGGGGCGGCGCCCGGTCCACCGTCGGCACGCTGACCGACATCCACGCGATCCTGCGGGTGCTGTACTCGCGCTGCGGCACCCCGAGCGCCGGCGAGGCCACCACGTACTCCTTCAACGACCCCGCCGGGATGTGCCCCGAGTGCGCCGGGCTGGGCCGCACCACCCGTATCGACCTCGACCGCTTCCTGGACACCGGCCGCTCCCTCAACGACGGCGCGCTCCGCTTCCCGCCCCTCGCCGTCGGCACGGCGGGCTGGCAGATCTACGCGGCCTCCGGCCTCTTCGACCCCGACAAGCCGCTGAACCGGTTCACGCCCCGGGAGTGGGACCTCCTCCTGTACGGCAAGGGCTTCAAGGTCAAGCGCGGCGAGCAGGCCTACAACAACACGTACGAGGGACTGGTCGAGAACTTCGACCGGCGCTATGTGAAGCGGGACCTGTCGGCGCTCGCCGAGAAGACCCGGCAGATGGTGCGCGGCTTCGTCGAGGAAGGGACGTGCCCGCTGTGCCAGGGCGGACGGCTCACCGCGGCGGCGCTGAAATCCCGGGTCGCCGGACTGTCCATCGCCGAGATGGCGGCACTGGAGGCCACCGAACTGAGCCGGGTCCTGCGGGGCATCGACCCGGCGGACGAGCCGGTGGGCGCGGCCATCGCGGCGCGCGCCGTCACCGCGCTGGACCGGCTCACCGACATCGGCCTCGGCTACCTCAGCCTCGACCGCCCGGCCGGCACCCTGTCCGGCGGGGAGGGACAGCGACTGAAGACGGTGCGGCACCTGGGCAGCAGCCTGACGGGCATGACGTACGTCTTCGACGAACCGAGCGCCGGGCTGCACCCCGGTGACGTACGCAGGCTCAACGACCTGCTGGTGCGCCTGCGCGACAAGGGCAACACCGTGCTCGTCGTCGAGCACGACCGGGACGTCATCGCCATCGCGGACCACGTGGTGGACATGGGCCCGGGGGCCGGGACGCAGGGCGGCGAGGTGGTCTTCGCCGGGACGGTGCGCGGGCTGGCGGCGGCCGACACGCCGACGGGGCGGGGACTGCGGCGCGTGACGGGCGTGAAGGAGGAATTCCGTACGCCGGGTGGCTGGCTGACCGTACGGGACGTGACGCTGCACAACCTCAAGGGCGTCGACTTCCGTGTGCCCACCGGGGTGCTCTCGGTGGTGACGGGCGTGGCGGGGTCGGGGAAGAGCACGCTGGTGTCCGGGGCGTTCGTGGGCGCCCACCCGGAGGCGGTCGTCGTCGACCAGTCGGCGATCGGGGTGTCCGCGCGGTCCACACCTGCCACGTATCTCGGGGCGATGGACGCCGTACGCACGCTCTTCGCGGGGGCCAACGGCGTGCCGGCGGGGCTGTTCAGCTTCAACGCGGCGGGGGCGTGCGAGGCGTGCCGGGGGCGCGGAGTGATCCACACGGACCTGGCGTACCTGGACCCGGTGACCACGACCTGCGAGGTGTGCCGGGGGCGGCGCTTCAAGGACGAGGTGCTCGGGCTGACCCTGCGGGGGAGGTCGGTCGCGGACGTGCTGGAGATGACGGCGGTGGAGGCGGTGGCGTTCTTCGGGGCGGACGGCTCCGCTTCGGGCGATCCCGCTTCCACCGGTGGCGACGAGGCGGCGGGGATCGTGCGGAAGCTGGCGTCCCTGGTCGAGGTCGGGCTCGGCTACCTGACGCTGGGGCAGTCGGTGTCCTCCCTGTCGGGCGGCGAGCGGCAGCGCCTCAAGCTGGCCACCCGGCTGCACCGCACGGGGAGCGTGTACGTGCTCGACGAGCCGACGACCGGGCTGCACATGGCCGACGTGGACGGACTGCTGGAACTGCTCGACCGGCTGGTGGACGGCGGCAACACCGTGCTGGTCGTCGAGCACGACCTCGACGTGGTCAAGCGGGCGGACTGGGTGGTCGACCTGGGGCCCGGCGGCGGCCGGCGGGGCGGCGAGATCGTGTTCGCCGGGACACCGCGCGACCTGCTGTCGGCACACGGCTCGGCCACGGCCGCCTGCCTGCGGGCGTCACTCGACGGTGCGCTGTAGCAGGCCCCAGGTGAACTCCGCGACGGTGTCCCGCGGTTCGCCGTTCGCGTCGGGCGCCGTGAAGGCGAGCCGCCAGCGGGTCGGTGCGGTGCCCTCCATAGGGCGGGCCGGGGCGAAGGCGCGGGCCACCTCGTCGACCGTGCAGGACCAGGGCACCAGGTCGTCGGCCGTACGCAGCGCGGGGGCGGCGGCGCCCGGCGCCCGGACGAGCCACGCGTTCCACGCGGTGCCCCGCGGGCCGGTGAGGACCTCGAAACGCAGATCGGGCCAGAGCGGTACGGGCCAGGTCAGCGCCTCGCAGGTCAGGTCGCCGATGCGGCGGGTGGCGACGGACTCGGGGCGGCCGAGCAGCGAGCGGTAGCGCCGCACCTCGCCGCGGGAGCGGGGCGAGTGGGCCCACGCCTGCCAGCGGCGGTTGGCCTCGCGCAGGTCGGCGCGGGAGGCGCCGAGGGTGCGCAGCGCGTCCTCGACCAGGCCGGGCTGGTGGTCGGCCATGCGGCGCAGCAGGACGAGCTGGAAGGCGAGGGGGCCGTCGTCGGGGCCGTCGTCAGGGCCGCTGTCGGGTCCGTTGTCAGTGGTGGGGTCCATGATGGACATGTTCGCGGACGGAGGGGGCGGGCGGGCCCGGTCAGGGCTCCTCGGGTGGGCGTTCGTCCGCGGGCAGACGGCGCAGGATGGCTTCGTGTTCGGTCTCGGTGACCTGTTCACCGCAGGAGGGGAGGAGCTGGGGAATGTTGTCGAGAATCGGGTAACGGCGGCGCAGCCGCGGGTTGTAGAGGGCGTCGCCCGGGACGAGCAGGGACAGCGGGCCCTTGTCGATGGGGCAGGCGAGGATCTTCAGCAGCGGGTCGTCGGGTGTCATGCCTCAGCTCCGGGGGAGGTCGGGTTCCGTTGGCTCGGGGTGGAGGTGATCGGGTCGGGCATGCTCGGGGCGGGGCGGGTGTGCTCGGGGCGGGCCGGTAGGGGGCGGTTCGGTTCAGGGTGGCTCTGTTCGGGCGGGTTCCGTTCGGGGCGGTTCGGTTCGGGCCGGTTCGGTTCGGGCGGGTTCCGTTCGGGCCGGTTCGGTTCGGGGCGGGCCGGTCTCCTGGACGGCGGAGGTGTCCTGGTCAGGAGAGGTGTCCTGGTCAGCAGAGGCGTCCTGGTCGGCTGGGCCGTCCTGGCGGGGCAGGGCCAGCAGGACGAGTACGGCGACCGCGGTGCCGCCCAGGCGCAGGCCGAGGCGCAGGGGGTCGGCGGGCAGCGGCTCGCCGAAGGCGACCGTGCCGCAGGCGACGGTGAAGACACAGGTCACGGTGGTGCAGACCGGGACAATCAGGGAGGCGCGGCAGCGTTGGAGCGCGGTCTGCGACAGCACCAGACCGACCGCGCCGGTGAAGAGCAGCAGATACGGATAGGGGGAGGTGAACAGGTCGCGGACGGCGCCCGCCGGGTCGCGCGCGCTCAGCAGTCCGGAGACGCCCTTGATGGCGAGCGAACTGACGCCGTAGAGCAGGCCGACGGCCACCCCGTAGGGCACGCCCGAGGACGGCTGGCGGTGGCGGCGCCGGGCGCGCTGTTCGGCGGCACCGTACAGCCACAGCCCCGCGGCCAGTGAGGGCAGCGCGATGGCGAGCAGCGTGCCGGTGGGGGCGGTGCGGGTGACGGTGCCGGCGCCGCTGCCCTGGAGCGACGCGACGACCATGCCGAGCGCGAGCAGGATCGCCAGGATGCTCTGCCGTTCGCGGCCGGTGGTGCGTTCGCCGAGGAAGACGGAGGACAGGAGGAGCAGCAGGACCAGGCCGGAGACGAAGATGCCCTGGGCGGCGGCGATGGGCAGGGTGCGGTAGACCGCGAGCTGGGCGGCGAAGCCGGCGGCGAGGGCGAGCGAGCCGCCCAGCCACAGCGGGCTGCTCAGCAGGTGGCGGACGAGCCGGGCGGGCTGCCGGGTGCTGAGTGCGGGCAGCGCGGACAGGGCGCGCTTCTCCAGCACGAACCCGGTGCTGTACAGGACGTTGGCGAGCAGCGCGGACGCCACGCCCCACCACAGCACTGCCCTACTCCCTTCTCCGGCGGGCATGGACGAGCAGGACGGAGGCCAGCGAAGGCAGCCGGCAGGCCGCGCGGTCCAGAGGCCGCAGCGGACGCGGTACGTCGTGGTACGGCGCCCCCGCGATCCGTACGACTTCGAAGCCGCAGGCCGGCAGGAAGCCGCGCAACGCGCGGGCGGTGTAGAGGCGCAGATGGCCGACCACCTGGGAGCCGGGCCGGCCGTGGATGCCTCGCATGCTCACCTCCGAGAAGACTGGCTGGACTCCCGCCAGGAGGAGTCCGCGGTTGTACCAGGCGGCGAGATTGGGGGTGGAGAGCATCAGGTGACCGCCGGGGCGCAGCACCCGGCGCAGTTCGTCGAGGGCCGCGTCGGGGTCGACGAGATGCTCGATGACCTCGCTGAAGAGGACGGCGTCGGCGGTGGCGTCCGCGAACGGCAGCCCGCCGCCGCCCAGTTCGCCGCGTACGGCGTACGGGACGCGGGACGCCGCGCGGCGCAGCGCGTCCTGCGACCAGTCGACGCCGACGATGCGGTGGCCGGGCAGGACGGTGGCCGCGACGGCCGCGGCACTCCCGTCGCCGCAGCCGATGTCCAGGACGGTGGCCGGGGGCGCGCCGGGGCGTACGGGCCCCAGGGCGTGGGCCAGCATCAGCGCCTGGCGGCGGCTGCGGGCGTCACCCGAGGCGACGGGTACGGCGGGGTTCTCGTAGAACTCCCGTAGGCCGTCGGAGGGTTCGCGGTGCGCGCCGTCCCGGTTGGGGGTGGGGGCGGGAGTGGCGGTTGAGGCTTGCCGTGTCACGGGGCGCCTCCTGCGACCCCCGGCTTTCCGGGCCCCGGTTTCCCGGCCTCCGGTTCCCCGGGCCCTGGTTCTCCGGCCTCCGGTTCTCCGTCCCCCGGTTCCCCGGGCCCTGGTTCCTCGGCCTCCGGTTTTCCAGGCCCCGGTTCCCCGGGCCCCGGCCCCCCGCCCCCCGGCCGCCAGGAAGTGGCCGCGAGGGAGCGGGCGAAGAGGGAGCCCAGGCGGGCGCCCGCCTCGTCGTCCAGGAGCGCCCGCGACCAGCGCAGGGCCAGCTGGACGCGCCCGCCGACGGAGACGGTGGTGACGGTCAGGCCGCGCGGCATCCGGGCCGGGGCCGAGAACCACACGGCGGTGGGGCGCCCCGCGTCCCCGAAGTCGAGCGGATAGGGGATGCGGCCGATGTTGGACAGCAGCGTGGTGGACGCCAGCGGGGCGGCGGCGGTGCGCAGCGCTCGCGTGAGGACGCCGCGCGCGCCGACGGGGAGCACCGGTGCGGTCAGCAGCGCGGCGCCGAAACCGAGTTGGGAGCCCGGCGCGGCCTTCAGCGACCGGGTGCGGGCGGCGGTGCTCCGCAGCAGCCGGGCGACCGCCGCCGGGTCGGGCGGATCGGCGGTGAGCAGTGCGGCGTCCCGCCGTTCCGCCGGTCCGAAGCCGACGGAGACCAGGCGGGTGCCGTTGCCGATGGGCATGTCCGTACCGCGCGGGCGGTCGTCCACCGGCATGGTGACGACGACGGGGCCGCCCGGCCGTCCGTGGAGGTGGTTCCAGCGGGCCACCATCAGGCAGGTGGCGACGAGCAGTTGGTCGTTGACGGTGAAGGCGGCCACGCCGTCGGTGCGGGGCGGGCGGGCCGGCACGGGCAGCTCGACGATGAGCATGCCGTTGCCGTTGCCGTTGCCGCTGTCGCTGCCGGTCGCGCGGCGGCGCCCGCGGTCGGCGGCGATCCGTACCGGACGCTCCAGGCGGTGCCCGCCGAGCGGCGGCGCTTCCGGCGGCACCCCGCCCGCGCTCGCTGCGCCCCCGGAGGTCCCGGCGGCCCCGGTGGCGCGGACGGGCGGAGGTGCCGGGGAGTTGTCCGCGCCGCCGTAGAGCTGGGCGGCGGTGGCCAGCACCCGCAGGCAGGCCGGGCCGTCCAGCGCGGTGTGGTTGATGGTGACGAGCAGCACCGTGCCGCCGTTCCCACCGTCCCCGCCGCCCGCCCCCCTGTCGACGACCTCCAGGCGTACCGGCGGTGAGGCGTCCAGCGGCGGGCAGTCGGTCAGCGCCCGCTCCCGGGCCCGTTCGAGGGCGTCGGGGCCCGGCGGCGGGAAGACGACCGGGTCCACATCGGGTACGCCGGTCAGCTCCCACGCGTACCGCCGCCGCCACCAGCGGTGCGGGGCCTGTCGCATCAGGATGCGCGGATGCCGGCACAGCGCCTCCCGGAACGCCGCCCGCAGCCGGTCGGGGTCCGGCCGTCCGGGCAGGTGCACCTCGATGTGCACGGTCTCCGGTTCCTCGTCCGTGAGGCAGTGCCGGGTGATCTCGTCCACCACCGGGAACGGAACCCGCCGTACGGTCCGGCCCGCCGCACCTGGCGGCCCGTCCCCGGCCGGTTCCTGCCGTGCCGGCTGAAGTGCGGTCATCGGGTGGGTTCCTCCCCGCTGCGGTCGGATGGGTCGCTGCGGTCCGGTGGGCCTGACGGGCCTGACGTGCCTGACGGGCCTGACGTGCCTGACGAGTCCCGTGGTGACGGCGAGTCGGATGGGCTGGACGTGCCAGTGGTGCCAGTGGTGTCGGTGGCGCCGGACGGTCCGGACGCGTCGGACGGCCCGACGGGCCCATACGGACCAGACGCCCCGGACGGCGGCGCACCACCCGGCCCCGTCTCCTGCGGCGACCCGCCCCCCGGAGCCGCCCGCCGCCTCCGACGCCGCGGCAACGGCGGCGCGGCAGGCCCTGACGGCGCGGCAGGCCCCGGCGGCCCCGCCCCCACCCCCTCAGCCCCCGACGCCCCTGCCCCTCCCGCTCCTGCCCCTTCCACCCCTGCCCCTTCCGCCCCCGACGCCCCCGCCTCTCCCGGCGCCCCGGCCATCGCCGGTTCCGCGCCCGGTCCGGGGACCGCTCCCGCGTGCGCCCCGCGCCGCGCCTTCGCGCGCGGCACCGTCACCACCGCCGCGGCGAGCGCCAGCAGGGCCAGCGCCTGGGCGGTGGCGCTGAAGGCCCCGGCGTCCGCGGCGGCCGGTTCGCCCGCGCCGAGGGCCGCGGTGATGCCGGCCCCGGCCATGGCCGACAGCGCGAGGGGCACGAGCAGCCCCGGCCGGAATCGCGCCACCAGCGCCAGCAGCGGCACGATCGCGGCGTACGGGCCGGCGGCGAGCGCCACGACCACGGTGAGGGCGACGGCCCCCAGCAGCCAGGACGGCGCGGGCGGCGCCGGTGGCTCCTGCGGGGTGCGCGGTGCCCGGCGTACCAGGGCGGAGCCGATGAGCACGACGATGCCGAGGGCGCCGCCGAGCAGTCCGAGGTCGTACGTCGTGGACGGCTCGTACGCCAGTTTCACCAGGCCGCTCTCGCCTGCCGGGATCAGGAACCCCTGCTGCCAGCCGTCGAGCCGGACCGGTGACAGTTCGCGCCCGTCGAGCGTCGCGTGCCAGCCGTCGTTGGCGTTCTCGTACATCTGGAGGTACGCGGCTCCGCCCACACCCACCCGCACCGACCGCCGGTCGCCCGCCCAGTCCTGTGCCGTCACCGTGCGCCGCCCGATGGTCGGCGCGGGGGCGCTGCCCCGGGTGAGGGTGATGTCCGTCAGCGCCAGCGGGCCCTGGTCGCCGGCCTCCACCCGGTGCTGTCCGGAGGGGAGGGCCAGCTGTCCGTCGCGTGCCGCGCCCGCGCACAGTTCGACCTTGACGGGCCGGCGTCCGGTCAGGTCGCGGACGTATCCGGAGGCCTTGGTGGCGTGCAGGGTGCCGTCCACGGCCAGCGGCGGGCCCTCGCCGCACGCGAGCGAGAAGCGGTCGCTCGCCGAGGGCGGCGGGGTGCGCAGCGCGTCCAGGGCCGGGATGTAGACCTCGCTCAGTCCGACGGGCAGTTGGAGGGCCTGGTCCGCGACCGGGTTGTGGACGGTGAGCTCCTTGGCCTTGCTGATGGTGATGTCGAGCCGGTCGGTGGTGATGGGGTCGAAGCGGGCCTGGCCGTTCTCGTCGACGTCCGCGGTCGCCGCCCCGTCGGGCGAGTTGACGAGGATCTGTTCGGGGCGGGTGGACAGCCCGCCCGCCGCGGCCAGCACGATCTGGTCGATCTTGCGCTTGCCGGGCCAGCGCAGGTGCAGTGTCGGTTTGCCGCCCGCGATCCAGGCGGTGGTGAGGTCGCCGTCGACGAGGTTGCGGGGGCTGAGGGAGCGGCCGGAGCCGAAGGCGGTGGAGTCGGCGGTGACGGTGATCCGCTGCTTCTGTCCGGGGGCCACGCGGTCCAGCAACTGGTCGAGTTCGGGTCCCGGTACGGCCAGTGCGCGCGCCGCGACCTCGTACGACGCGCCGGCGCCGGTACGGAACTGGCGGTGCAGCCCCACCTCGGCGGATACCGGCGACAGGCCGCCGGGGTCGCTGCCGCGGTGCAGGGAGTACGTCGCGGCCGGGGCCGTCGACTTCTCGGCGTCGGCGGGGAGCCGCAGCAGCCGGGTGACCTGCACGCCCGGTACGGACACCTCGGAGAACCCGGCGCCGGACAGTCCGGCGCGCGGCGTCTGCGACCCGGTGATGGTGATCTTCAGCCACTTCGCGAGGCCGGCCGGCGCCCTGACCCGCTGCCGGGCCCCGTTGGTCAGCAACTGGCTCTCCACACTGCCCCGGTCGGTCTGTACGCGTACGGCGGTCGGCGCCGCGCGCGTCCCGTCGCCGGGCAGCGGCGTCAGCGTGATCATGGTCGGGACGGGCGTGGGCCGGGTGAAGCCGACGCGCAGCCACTGGCCGACGGGCTCGCCCGCGCTGCCCTCGGCCCAGCCGGTGTCCGGATCGCCGTCGAAGGCGTGCACCGGGTCGTACTGCGGCAGGTGGAAGAGCCAGTTGCCGCTGCTGGACGCGGTGACGGAGGCGGCGCCGCGCAGCACCGCGGTGGTCTGGTGCGCGATGCCCTCGGACGGCAGGATCTGCCGCGGCGGGCGCCCGGGGTCCTGGACGCTGTCCGGGTGATTTCGCTCGCCGGGCGTATACGTATAGGACGTATGGGAGTTGACCAGCCCGAACCGGGTGTCGGCACGGCGCAGCCCGTCGCCGGTCAGCTGGAGCGGCGGAGTGCCGACGCCCGGGTGGTTGTCGCCGGTCAGCACGGCCGGGCGGGCGCGCAGCGCGGGGTCGGCGGACAGCGGGAGCAGCGCCTCCGGCCCGCCGCTGACCTGGACGGTGTCCGCGACGGGCTTGGCGGTGACCGGTCCGGGCCGCGGGGTGTCCACCGGTTCGTAGATCTCCACCGACCGCTGGCGCGGGTACAGGCCCTGGATCTGCACCGGTGTGCCGGGGGCGATCTTCCCGTCCGTGGCCAGCGGGCCGAACCCGGCCACCTTGCGGTAACCGGACGCCTCCAGGGTCCGTTTGACGGTCTGCGTCGGCACGTAACCGATCTGGTCCGGGTCGAGGTCGTTGCGTACGACGACGTCGTACAGACCGGCCCGGTGCAGGTAGTCGCGCAGTCCCGGCACCTCGGAACCGGACATCAGGGCCTGTTCCACGGCGTCCAGGGCGCGCCGTACGCCCGGCGTGCCGAACGGCACGAAGTCGCGCTGCGCCCACCGGGACCGGGCCAGCACGTCCAGGGGCTGGTCGATGGGCGAGCCCCAGGTGTAGATGCCGTGGGCGGTGGCGGGGACGACGAGGGCGCGGTTGTCGGGCGTGTTCTTCTCCAGCCAGTCGGCGGTCCGCTCCCAGGCGGACGGCAGCCTCTTGAAGGCGCCGGGCTGGAGGACGGTGCCGTCGAGGTACGGCAGGGCGAGCGCGGGGAGCGTCAGCAGCGCCACGATCAGCGGGAGGTGGCGGCGTCCGGGGACGCGCCGGGTGCCGCGCCGCTCACCGGCCACCCCGATCAGGTGCGCCAGGCCGAACGCGAGCGCCAGCGCCAGGCCGGGCTGGAACTTGTAGATGTTGCGGAACGGCCGCAGCCAGCCGTCGAGCCAGTCCTGCCACAGCCCGTGGAACGGGCCGCCCAGCGAACCGGCGTACCCGGTGAGGCAGATACCGGCCACGACCAGCACGGTCAGCAGCAGCCAGCGCCGCTCCGGCACGTCCCGGCGGGCCAGTCCGGCGAGGCCCAGCGCGGCGGCCAGTGCCGAGCCGATGATCGCGAAAGCCCCTGCCGCCATGGTCCAGCCGGCCGGCAGCCAGGGTTCGCCGAAGTTGAGGTAGCCGGTCCAGTTTCCGGCGCCGCGTAGCAGCTCGGTCGCGGACATGGTGCCGGTGGTGGTCCCGGCCTGTTCGATGTACGGCATGAAGTTCTCGCCGTGCACCCCGAGCAGCAGCAGCGGCACCGCCCACCACGCGGTCGCGAGGACGACGCCCGGTATCCACCACAGCAGCAGCGACCTGCGCCGGGGCCCGGTACGGATCAGCACGTAGAGGAGGACGGGCAGCAGCGAGGCCAGCGTCGAGGCCGCGTTGACGCCGCCCATGAACGGGATGAGCAGCGCGGAGCGGGTGGCGGCCAGGCGTGGAGTGACGCGGTGGCCGGTGAGCGGCAGCAGCACCCAGGGGAGCAGCGCGCCGGGCAGCGCCGCGGCGGATGTGGAGCCGACGACCATGGTGAACGTCGGCCACAGCGCGTACGCGACGGCGCCGAGCAGCCGGGCCGGTGGGGAGCCGACGCGCAGCCGCTCGGCCAGCCGCAGCGCGCCCCAGAAGGCGGCGGTGACGATCAGCGACATCCACAGCCGCTCGGCGAGCCACACCGGAAGGTGCACGAGGTCCGTCAGGGCGTAGTACGGCAGGGACGGGAACGCGTAGCCGATGTACTGGTCCGTGATGCCGCCGAACCCCGCCCGGTCGTGCCACAGCTGACCCAGGTCGCCCAGGAACCGCCAGGGGTCGGTGGTCACCCCGAGCTTCGTCTCGAAGGTCATCTTCCCGAAGGACGGGGCGAGGAAGAGCACGAAAGTGACGGCCCAGAACGCCAGGAGCCAGCGCCGGGACCGGGGCGGGCCGGGCGGCGGCGCGCCCGGCGCGGACGCCGGGGTGCCTCCGGCGTCCGGCGATCCCGGTGAGCTGGGCACGAGCGTCTGGGTCATGGCAACCGCCGCAGGATGAGGAGGAGGTTCCAGGTGGCTACTTCGCGTACGCCCGGCAGGCGCGGGATCGTTTCGGCGAGGAACGGCGCGTAACGGGAGCGGGCCGTCACGATCCATACGTCCTCACGGGCCCTGACCTGGCGCAGCGTCCGCCCGACGTGCAGCGCGAAGAGGTTCTCGCCCAGGGTGTGCTTGGCCGCCCGCCCGGTACGCCGCCGGTAGCGCTCGCGGGCCCGACGGGCGCCCAGGTAGTGCCACGGCGCCGTCTCGTGCCCGCCCCACGGGGAGAGCCAGTTGGTGAACGACAGATAGATCAGGCCGCCGGGCCGGGTGACCCGCACCAGCTCGCTGAGGAAGGTCCGCGGGTCCGCCACGTGCTCCAGGACGTTGGAGGAGAAGCAGATGTCGGCGGCGCCGTCGGCCAGCGGGAGGAGGTAGCCGTCGGCGAGCACCGCGCCGCGCGGCGGGCGGCCGCGGGCGGTCAGTTCGCGCGGGTCGGGCTCGAAGAGGAAGCCGTGCGCGCCGCGGCGCCGGAACTCCTCGGTGAAGTGCCCGCTGCCGCCGCCGATGTCCGCGACGACGCGGCCGGCGAGCGGCTCGTACCGTTCGATCTGGTCGGCGGCGTCCCGCGCGAGCAGGCCGTAGCAGTGCTCGGGGTCGTGCTGCTCGCGCAGGAAGGCGCGGAAGAGGGTGAGAGATCTGCGCAGGGAAGGGTCCCGCACCTCAGCATCACCGCCCGGCGGGGAGGTCGAGGTGCGCCTCGGCGTACGACTCGCCCGCCACCGCCCGGAAGCTGCGGACCGTGGCGCTCCACCGGAACCGGGCGGCCCGTCGGGCGGCGGCGGCGCCCAGGGCCAGCCGGCGCGGGTGGCTGAGCGCCAGCGTGCACCAGTGCGCCGCGAAGGAACTCTCGCCGCGCGCCAGCAGCCCGGTCACCCCGTTGTCGACCGAGTCGCGCAGGCCGGGGATGTCGAAACCGACGGCAGGGGTGTGCCGGGCAGCCGCCTCCATGACCACCAGGCCCCAGCCCTCGACCAGCGACGGATGCAGCAGCAGCCAGGCGCGGCACAGGAGTTCGTGCTTGTCCTGCTCGCTGATCCGGCCCGTGAAGTGCACGTCGGGCCCGGCCAGGGCCGCCAGACGGGCGCGCTCGGGACCGTCGCCGACGATCACCAGCCGGCCGCCGGTGACCGGCCGCACCCGCTCCCACAGGCGCAGCAGCAGGTCGACGCGCTTGTACTCGACCAGCCGGCCCATGGCCAGGAACAGCGGCTCCGGCGACTCGGGGAGCAGCGGCCCCGGCTCCTCCACACCGTTGTGCACCAGCCGGATGCGCTCGCGCTCCACACCGAGCCCGCGCAGCGCGGCGGCGGTCGAACCCGACACGGCGACCATGAGGTTGCCGCGGTGGGTGCCCGCCAGCGCCCAGTGCTCCAGACGGCGGCCGAGCCGGGCCGCGGGCGCCGGGTAGCGCATCCCCCACAGGTCCGTGTGGACGTGGTTGACCAGGCACAGCGTCGGTCCGCTGTGCCACAGCGGGGACAGGTACGGCATGCCGTTGCAGACCTCGACCAGCAGGTCGCACGCGCCGATCCGACGGCTGAACTGCCGCCGCACCCGCAGGTAGTGCCCGGCGTCGCCACCGGCGGAGAGCACCCGGTAGCCGCGGTCGGCAGCCGGACCGCCGCACAGCAGGGTGACCTCGTGGCCGTACGCGGTCAGCCCCTCGGCGATGCGGTCGACGAGCAGTTCGGAGCCGCCGGCCGCGGGGTTGCCCAGGTCGCGGCGGGCGAGGAAGACGATGCGGTGGGGGAGCGGGGGTGCCTGCCGTGCGGGGGGTGCGGCTGGTGCCTGCCGGGTGGCAGGTGTCTGCTGTGCGGGCGGTGCGGGCGGTGCTGGGTGTGCGGCGGACAAGGACGGTCGTACGTGCTGGGGCATGTGCGCTCCAACTCGTCTCAGGGTGCGGTACCAGTGGTGTGGGGGGACGTACTGCGTACTGAGTCGTGCGGACCTGCCGGCCTGGGACTGCGACTGCGGACTGCTGCTTGCGGACTGCGGACGGGAGGTGGGGGCCGGGTTACGGGGATGTCGGTGCGTGAGCTGGATAGTTTTCGCCGCCCTGTTCGATGCGGCTACTCACCGGCGTGACAATTTCGGCCCCGGCTCCGCCTGACGCCTCATCACTTCGCGCAGGATCAGCTGAACCGCCGCCTCCCGCGTATCACCAGCACCACCCCGAAGAGCGTCAATCCGCCGCCCGCCACGGCCGCCGCGAGCGGCGCCGTCTCGCCGACCGTCTTGAGCCGGGTGCTGTCCGCGTCGGCCAGCGCCACCTGCTTGCGCTGCGTCGCGGGCGTGAACTCGATGTCCGTACCGCGCAGCAGGGTCACCGCGTCGGCCCGCGCGCCGGGCGCCCGCAGCGTCTTGTGCGGGGAGACCGACGCGTCGATGATCCGCCCGGTCCGCTGGTCGACGACCAGCTCGATACCGCTGTTCGCGTACCACTCCTCGGCCTGGACCTGGCCCTGCCGCGGCCGCCCGACCAGCCGTCCCGGCACCTGCCGGCTGCCCGTCCTGGTGGGCTCGACGGTCCCCGTGAAGCGGTAGCCCTCGTACCCCTGCACATGCTTGGTGCCGGCGAAGCGGAGCGGGACCGCGGCGCCGAGCGTGGCATCCCACCAGCGGTAGGTCCGGCGCTGCACATCGAAGGGGAACTTGAGGTAGGCGTCCCCCTCGAAACGGGTGGGCGCCTCCTCGCAGCAGTGCACCGGGGCGTTGGTGCGCCGGTCGGTGACCCACCGTTCCAGCGTCCACTGGAACGCCTTGCGCGGGTCCCTCAGCTCCAGCGTCACCGGGGTGTCGACGGTCGTGGACACGTCCCACACCGCCCGGCCGCTGCGCTCGCTCTCCGGCACGTCCCCCAGTACGTGCCGGGTGATGGTGATCTTCTGCCGGTTCCTGGTCCGCAGCGTCCCGGTGTCGAAATAGCTGCCGGTTCCGGTGAAGACGGTGGTCGCGTCGATGTCCACCGGGGTGCGCTGGGCGCGTGGCGTCACGTACCAGGCGAGCATCGGGGCGAGCACCAGGAGGAAGACGCCGACTCCCAGCAGGACCAGGGAGAAGGGCGAGGCGGTCTTGCGCATACGAGCACTCCTGAGGGCTGCGGGGGCAGTGCACGTGCGGCGTGGCGGTCGGTCCGGGGAACGGGCGGGAACCGTAGGCGACTGCTTGACATGCCGTCAATGCCTCTGGACACTCGGCAGGCACCGCGGCCGACGCGGACCGGGCCGGGCCGGTGCGCCGCGCAACCCTCGACGTACCCGCCACGAAGGGGATCGCCGCGCCATGCACAGACTCCTCGCCGCCGTACTGACCTCGCTGGCCGCCGCCGCCCTCGCCGTCGGCGCCGCCCTCGGCCTCGTCGCCGTCCTGAGCGCCACGCCCGAACAGCCGAACGTGCCCCTGGTGACCTTCGACCGGACGCCCTAGGAGGTCGGCAGGCGTGGTGGAGACCGTCCGCTCGGCCTGGCACGACGTACCACCCGCGCAGGTACGGGAGTTCGCCTCCCGCGCCCTCGACGAGGTCCCGGCACTCGCCCGGCGCATCCTGGCCGAGATCCGCCGCGAGTACCCCCAACTGCCGCTCGCCCTAGACGAGTACGGCGAGCCGCGCGCCCTCACCGGCATCCGGCAGTCCCTGGAACACTTCGTCGAGCACATGTCCGCCGGGCTGGACCGCCCGCACGTCCACCCCCGCATCTTCCAGGAGTTCGGCCGCGGCGCGGGCATCCAGGGCCGCAGTCTGGACGCCCTCCAGGCCATCTACCGCCTCGGGGTACGGCTGGCCTGGCGGCGGCTGGCCGAGATCGGCCAGCAGGTCGCGATCCCGGCACCCGCCATGTACGAACTGGCCGAATCGGGCTTCGAGTACCTGGACGGGCTGGTGGCCGAATCCGTACGCGGCTTCGCCGAGGCCGCGGCCCGCCAGGCGGGCGAACGGCTGCGGCACCAACGGCGGCTCATGGACCAGCTGTTCGCGGCCGGGGCGCGGGCGCACACCGCCCCCGCGCTCACGGACCGCGCGGCACGGATCGGCTGGACGCTGCCCGAACGGGTCGCCGTGGCCGTACTGCTGCGCCCGGCCCGCGAGTCCGTCGCCCCGGCCGTCGGCACGGACGTCCTCCTGGACATGGAGTGCGAGCGGCCCCGCATGGTGGTGCCGGAGCCGGACGCCGCCGGGCGCAGCGAACTGCTCCAGCGGGCCACCGCCGGGTGGTCGGGAGCGCTCGGCCCGGCCGTACCCCTGGCGGACGCGGCGAAGTCACTGCGCTGGGCGGGCGCGGCGGTCGATCTGATGGAGCGGGGACTGCTGCCCGCCGGGCAACTGCTGCACTGCACCGAGCACACCGAGGCGCTGGTCCTGCTGCCGCCCGAGGAGCTGATCGAGGACCTGACCCGGCGGCGCCTGGAGCCCCTGGCGCACTGCGGGCCCACCCACGGACGCCGGCTCGCCGAGACCCTGCTGGCCTGGCTGGAGACGCGCGGCGGCGCGCCCGAGGTGGCCGCCCGGCTCGGCGTCCACCCGCAGACGGTGCGCTACCGGCTGCGCCAGATCCGGGAGCTGTGGGGCGACGAGGTGGACGACCCGGACCGCCGCTTCGAACTGGAGCTGGTGCTGCGGGCCCGTCGGCTGCGCGGCGAACTCAGCGTGCCGGGCGGCCCTCCCTGCCCTCGTTGAACATCTCGAAGCCGTCGAGCAGCCGCGCCAGACCGAACTCGAACATCGCGTCCAGCCGCAGCGTCCCCGCGTCGTCGATGCCGTTGATCCCCTCGTACATGGGAAACGAACCGGAGCCGATGATCCGCTCGTACTCCGGCTCAAGCGACGCCATCCACTGTTCCCGGTCCATGCCGGTCCGCTGCTCGGCCTCCAGGTCCTCCTCCAGCGAGACGGCCGTGCCGCGTACGTGGTTGAGCAGGGTCATGGCCAGCCGCAGCCTGGTCAGCGGGTCGAACTGCGTCATCGTGGCCATGGTCCACTCGATGAGGACCATCGCGTGCGGCATCGGCTGCGGGCGGGTGAGCGACAGGTACTGGGCGACCCACGGGTGCCGCTGGTACAGCTTCCACTGGAGGCGGGCCCCGGCCTCCATCCGCGCGCGCCAGTGCGGCGGCGCCGGGTCGGGCAGTTCCACCTCGGCGAAGGTGGCATCGGCCATCAGCATGACCAGCTCTTCCTTGTTCGCCACGTGGCGGTAGAGCGCCATCGAGGACGCGCCGAACTCGGCCGCCACGCGGCGCATCGACAGCGCGCGCAGCCCTTCCGCGTCGGCGATCCGGACGCCGGCCCGGACGATGCGTTCGCGGCTGAGGCCGGGGCGGGTGCCGAGGGCGTCGCCGGGGCCGGGGGCGTCGCCGTGGTCGAGGGCATGGCCGGGGGCGTCGCCGCCACGTACCCGGTGCTGGGGCCCGCCGTCCGCGCGCGCACCGGTGTCCGCGACCACCGTGCCCACTCCCGGCACGGCCCGGACCAGCCCGTCCTGGCGCAGCGCCGTGAGGGCCTTGGTCGCGGTCGCCATCGCGACCCCCCACTCCTGGGTGATCCGCCGCGTCGAGGGCACGCGGTCGCCCGCGGCCAGCTCTCCCGCGTCGATGCGCCGCCGGATCTCCGCCACGATCCGGCGGTACGGGGGTGCGGGCGAACGGTCCACGGTGACCACCTCCGTACTAGTGCACCAGGGGTGCGAGGCTAGCAGGGCCCGGGGTGACGCCGGTGAAAGCGTCCTAGGTGCACTAGTGTGATGCACGCCCAAAGGCTCTGTCTCGGCTATGGTTTGCGCCGTAAGCGGGCACTGTCTACGTTCCTGACTATGACGTTTACCCCGTACGCGCGCCCACCTCGCGCCGGGCGCCGCGAGTGGACCGCCCTCGTGGTGCTCCTGCTGCCCTGCCTGCTCGTCTCGATGGACGTCTCGGTCCTCTACTTCGCCCTGCCGTTCCTCTCCGCGGAACTCGCCCCCACCGGCGTCGAACAGCTGTGGATCTTCGACGTCTACGGCTTCGTCCTGGCCGGACTCCTGATCACCATGGGCGCGCTCGGCGACCGTATCGGCCGCCGCAGGCTGCTGCTCTGCGGCGCCGCCCTCTTCGGCGTCGCCTCGGTCCTGGCCGCGTACGCGCAGAGCGCCCCGATGCTCATCGCCGCCCGCGCGGTGCTCGGCATCGGCGGCGCCACGCTCATGCCGTCCACCCTGGCCCTGATCCGCAACCTGTTCCACGACGCCGAGCAGCGCGGCAAGGCCGTCGCGATCTGGTCCGGCGGCACGATGGGCGGCATCGCGATCGGGCCGGTGCTCAGCGGCGTGCTGCTGGAGCACTTCTGGTGGGGTTCGGTGTTCCTGATCAACACGCCCGCGATGGTGCTGCTGCTGGTGGCCGGGCCCCTGCTGCTGCCGGAGTTCAAGAGCCCGGCGGCGGGCCGCTTCGACCTGCCGGGCTCGCTGCTCTCCCTGGCCGCGGTGCTGCCGGTCGTCTACGGCATCAAGGAACTGGCCCGCAGCGGCTTCGAGGTGCTGCCCGCGTGCGCCGTCGTGGCCGGACTGCTGGCCGCCGTCGCGTTCGTACGCCGTCAGCGAGCCGCCCGGCAGCCGATGCTGGACCTGGAACTCCTGCGCCACCGCGGCTACTCGGGCTCCGTCCTGATGAACCTCCTGGCGATGTTCGCGCTGGTCGGCAGCGCGGTCTTCTTCACCCAGTACCTCCAGTCCGTACGGGGCATGAGCCCCCTGGAGGCGGCCCTGTGGAACGTCGTGCCGACCCTCGCGGTGGGCGCCGCCGCCCCGGCCGCGACCGCCCTCGCGCGGCGCATCGACCGGACCTTGGTCATCATTGGCAGCTTCCTGGCCGCGGCCGGCGGATTCCTGTGGGTGTCCCGCATGGCGGCGGACACGCCGCTGTGGACCGTGCTGCTCGGGGCCAGTGTCTACGGGGCGGGGGTGGTCATGGTCATGTCGCTCGGCACCGAACTGGCCCTCGGCGTCACCCCGCCGGAGCGCGCCGGCTCGGCCTCCGCCCTCCTGGAATCCGGCACCGAACTGGGCGGCGCCCTGGGGATGGCGATCCTGGGCACCCTCGGCAACGCGGTCTACCGCGGCGGCATCGACGACGCCGTGCTTGAAGGGCTCCCCGCGGGCGCGGCGGACACCGTACGGGAGACCCTGGCCGGAGCCGCGGCAGTCGCGGGAGAACTGCCGGGCCGGGCGGGGGAGGCGCTGCTGTCGGCGGCCCGTACGGCCTTCCTCGGAGGGCTGTACACGGCGATGCTCGGCGCGGCGGGCGTGATGGCGCTGGGTGCGCTGCTGACGGCGCTGTTGCTCAGGGGCACACGGACGCAGCCGCCGCCGGTGGAGGGCGCGTCCGCCCCGTCCGCCTCAACGGCTTCGGGCACCTCGACGTCACCGACCACCTCAGCCGACCCGGCGACCTCAACGGCCTCGGCTCCCTCAACTACCCCGGCTTCCTGACGGGAACGGGCGCCGGCCGTCCGAATCCGGCCCGCCCCGGCACTCCGAAGCCGGCCCGCCCCGGCACTCCGAAGCCGGCCCGCTCCGGCCGGAAGTCCGGCAGCGCGGCGCCCTCGCCCGGGTCGGGGCCGGGGTCAGCTGAAGTCCAGGTCTCCCGTCCGGGTCCGCTTCAGCTCGAAGAACTTGTCGTAACCGGCGAGCAGCCGGGCGCCGTCGAAGATCCGCGCCGCTTCCTCGCCGCGCGGGATCGCCGTCAGCACCGGGCCGAAGAAGGCGACGCCGTCGATGTGGATGGTGGGCGTGCCGACCTCCTGGCCGACCGGGTCCATGCCCTCGTGGTGGCTCTTGCGCAGCGCGTCGTCGTACTCCGTGCTGTCGGCGGCGCCGGCCAGCTCAGCGGGCAGCCCGGCCTCGGCGAGCGCCTCCTCGATGACGGTCCCGTAGTCCTCCCGGCCGCCGTTGTGCAGGCGCGTGCCGAGCGCGGTGTACAGGTCGCGCAGTACGCCCTCGCCGTGCTTCTGGGCGGCGGCGATGCACACCCGTACGGGGCCCCAGCCCTTGGTCAGCAGCTCCTGGTACTGCTCCGGCAGGCCTTCGCGGCCCTCGTTGAGGACGGACAGGCTCATCACGCGAAAGCGCAGGTCGAGGTCGCGGTGGGCCTCCACCTCAAGAATCCAGCGGGAGGTGATCCAGGCGAACGGGCAGAGGGGGTCGAAGTAGAAGTCAACCGTGTGACGGGTGGTGCCCGGGGCAGAAGCAGTCTGAGCAGTCATGACGCCACGATAGTTCGATTCGGAACTTTCGGCCGGGCGTTGATCCGGGACATCCGGCCGGAACGCGTCCGTCCGGCGCGTACCCGGCCGGAAGGTGCTCGTCCGGCCCGTGGGCGGGGTCGTGTCCGTACGGCGCGGGTCCGCACGTCCCGTGCCCGGCTGGTTCCGTCTACTCCGGCGGTATGCCCAGCATCCGCTGGAGCAGCTCCTTGAGCAGCGCGCGCTCCGCCACGGACAGCTCGCCGAGCGGCTCGCGCGCGAAGTCCAGAGAGTCACGCAGCCGTTCGGCCGTCGTCAGTCCGGCGTCGGTGGGGGCGGCGAGCTTGACCCGGCGGTCGGCCGGGTCCGGACGGCGCTCCACGAGGCCGCGGGACTCCAGCCGGTCCACGATGCCGGTCACGTTCGACGGCTCGCACTTCAGGTGCCGGGCTATCCGCCGCATCGGCATCGGCTCGCGGGCGAGCAGGCCGAGGACACGGGCCTGGGCGCCGGTGAGGGAGTGCTCGGCCGCGGCGTGCTCGTACTCCTCGTGATAGCGGGCCACGACGGTGCCGATCAGCTCGACGACCTCGACGGTCAGGTGGTCTGCGCGAGGAGTCATGACATCAGGATAGCGAATTGCTTGACAACATGAAATATCGAGGAGCATTGTTGTTTCACGTCCTGAAGCATTTAGGAGGAGCATCCATGTCCGCACTGCCCACGTCCAGCCGCGAATGGCACCTGGTCGCCCGTCCGCACGGCTGGCCGAAGCCGGAGGACTTCGCGCTGCGCGAGGCCGAGGTGGCCGAGCCCGGCGAGGGGCAGCTCCTCGTCCGCAACCTGTACTTCTCCGTCGACCCGTACATGCGCGGCCGGATGAACGACGTGAAGTCCTACACCCCGCCGTTCCGGCTGGACGAGCCGATGGAGGGCGGCGCGGTCGGCGAGGTCGTCGCGTCGAACGCGGACGGCTTCGCCGTCGGTGACCACGTCCTGCACTTCAAGGGCTGGCGCGAGTACGCCGTCGTGGACGCCGCCAAGATCGCCAAGGTGGACGGGTCCCTGGCCCCCCTCTCCGCCTACCTGGGCGTGCTCGGCATGCCGGGCCTGACCGCCTACGCGGGCCTGCTGGAGGTCGCCTCCTTCAAGGAGGGCGACGCCGTGTTCGTGTCCGGCGCGGCCGGCGCGGTGGGCAGCGAGGTCGGCCAGATCGCCAAGCTCAAGGGCGCCTCGCGCGTCATCGGCAGCGCGGGCTCCGACGAGAAGGTCAAGCTCCTGACGGAGGAGTACGGCTTCGACGCCGCCTTCAACTACAAGTCCGGCGGCTCCGTCGCCGAGCAGCTCAAGGAAGCCGCCCCCGACGGCATCGACGTCTACTTCGACAACGTCGGCGGCGACCACCTGGAAGCCGCCATCGGCGCGCTGAACCTGCACGGCCGCGTCGCCGTCTGCGGCATGATCTCGCAGTACAACGCCACGGAGCCGACCCCCGCGCCGCGCAACCTCGCGCTGGTCATCGGAAAGCGGCTGCGTATCCAGGGTCTGCTCGTCGCCGACCACACCCACCTCCAGGAGCAGTTCGTCTCCGAGGTGTCGGCGTGGGTGCGTTCGGGTGAGCTGAAGTTCAGCGAGACGAAGGTCCCCGGCATCGAGAACGGGTTCGAGGCGTTCCTCGGCCTGCTGCGCGGTGAGAACACCGGCAAGATGATCGTCGATCTCACGGACTGACCCCTCGCGGAACCGGTCCGGCCGGGCCACTAGGCTCGGCCCCAAGCCGTCGCGACCGTGGGCGCGAGTCGCGGCGAACCACAGGAGGATCTCTATGTCCATCCAGCCCGTAGACGTCGTCTACACCGCCGTCGCCACCGCCGAGAACGGCCGGGACGGCCGCGTCGCCAGCGACGACGGCAAGCTGGACGTCGTCGTCAACCCGCCCAAGGAGCAGGGCGGCAGCGGCGCCGGCACCAACCCCGAGCAGCTCTTCGCGGCCGGCTACAGCGCCTGCTTCCAGGGCGCGCTGAGCGTCGTCGCCCGTCGTGAGAAGGCGGACGTCTCCGGCTCCCGGGTGACCGCCAAGGTCGGCATCGGCAAGACCCCGTCCGGCGGCTTCGGTCTCACCGTCGAGATCGCCGCCACCATTCCGAACGTGGACGCGGCCACCGCCAAGGACCTCGTCGAGAAGGCCCACCAGGTCTGCCCGTACTCGAACGCCACCCGCGGCAACATCGACGTGACGCTCACCGTCGCCTGACGCGCGCACGCGAACCCCGGGCAGCCGGGCCCCCGAGCCCGGAGCCCCGGGCAGCAGGGGTGCCGGGGTGCCGGGCACCCGAGTCGAGGCCGCACTCCCGCTACGGGGTGCGGCCTCCGGCCGTCCCAGGACCGCGGGCGGCTCCGGAGCGGCCCGACTCCACCCCCTGTGACGCAGGCCACTTCACCGCCATCTTGACGCCACCGGCGTGTAATCGATTACGTAAGCCCACACGAAATCGATTACACGCCGACGTGCGATCGGGACGCCCTGCTCCTCGGTGTCCGCGACCGGCCTGCGCGGACCGCGTACCTGCACGGAAGGGCAAGGGCGGCATGGCGAAGATCAAGGATGTGGCCGAGCGGGCCGGGGTGTCCGTGGCGACCGTCTCGCGGGTGCTCAACGGGCGCAGCCCGGTCGCCGAGACCCGGGAGCGGGTGCTCGCCGCCGTCGAGGAGCTGGGGTACCGCCCCAACAACGTCGCCCGTGCCCTGCGCACCGCCCGTACCGGCACCCTCGGCCTGGTCATCAGCGACCTGACGAACCCGTTCTTCACCGAGCTGGCCGACGCCGTCGAGGAGGCGGCGCGCGGCCTCGGCTACAGCCTCATCATCGGCAACGCCGCCGAACGCCCCGGCCAGCAGGACGACTACATCCGTACGCTGCTGGACCGCCGCATCGACGGCCTGCTGGTCAGCTCGGCCGGTACCGGGTCCGCGATGCTGCGCGAGGTCGTCGCCTCCGGCACCCCGCTGGTGCTGCTCGACCGGATCGTGCCCGGCGTCGACGCGCCGTGCGTACGGGCCGACGGCGCCGCGGCGCTCACCGGACTCGCCGCCCACCTCGCGGCCCTCGGCCGGCGGCGCCCCGCCATCATCGTCGCCCCGGCCGGCACACCGACCGGCGACGAGCGCCTGGAACTCTTCCGTACGGCGCTGGCCGCGCACGGCATAGCGCTGCCGGCCGAGCGCGTCGGCTCCACGCCCGACCTCCAGCACACCGGCGGACGGCAGGTCATGCGCGCCTTCCTGGACCTGCCCGAGCGGCCCGACGCCGTACTGGCCACCGACAACCTGATGGCACTCGGCGCGATGGACGAGATCCGGGCGCGCGGGCTGCGGGTGCCCGACGACGTGGCGCTGGTCGTGTACGACGACGTGCCGTGGTTCGCGCACATCGACCCGCCGCTCACCGCCATCGCGCAGCCCACCCGCGAACTGGGCCGGGCCGCCGTGCGCACCCTGCTGGAGCGGATCGAGGGGCGCGCGGCCGGCTCCGTACTGCTGCCGGCCCGGCTCGTCACCCGCCGCTCGTGCGGCGAACCGGGCACCGGCGAACCGGGCACCACGCACGAGGAGAACACCCGACAGGAGAGGGGCAGCGCATGACCGACGTCAACGACGACGTTCGGGGCGACGCACCGGCCGGCCGCGAACTGCTGCGCGTGGAGGGGGTGACGAAGTCGTTCCCCGGCGTCCGGGCCCTGGACGGCGTGGACCTGAGCCTGCGCGCGGGCGAGGTGCACGTACTGCTCGGCGAGAACGGCGCGGGCAAGAGCACGCTGATCAAGATGCTCTCCGGCGCCCACCGGCCGGACGCCGGACGCATCCTCGCGGCCGGCGGCCCCGGCAACGCCCCGGACGGCAACGCCCCGGACGACAGCGGACCGCCCGGCGACGACGCCCGCCCCGGCTCCCGGCCCGGCCCGCACCCCGGCTCCCGCCCAGCCTCCCCCAACACCCCCCATCAAGCCCTCCGCGAAGTCCACATCCGCTCCGCGCAGGACGCCGAACGGCTGGGCATCGCCACCATCTACCAGGAGTTCAACCTCGTCCCCGGCCTGACGGTCGCCGAGAACATCTTCCTCGGCCGGCAGCCGCGCACCGCGCTGCGCCTGATCGACAAGAAGACCATGCGGGCCCGGGCCGCCGAACTGCTGCGCCGGGTACGCCTGGACGTCTCCCCGGACACGCCGGTCGCCGAACTGGGCATCGCCCGCCTGCAGATGGTCGAGATCGCCAAGGCGCTGAGCCTGCGCGCCCGCGTCCTGATCATGGACGAGCCGACCGCCGTACTGACCTCCGAGGAGGTCGGGACGCTCTTCGCGATCGTGCGCGAACTGCGTGCCGAAGGCGTCGGGATCATCTTCATCACCCACCACCTGGAGGAGATCGGCGCCCTCGGCGACCGCGTCACCGTGCTGCGCGACGGCCGCTCGGTGGCCGAGGTCCCGGCCGGTACGGACGAGGACGAGCTGATCCGGCTGATGGTGGGCCGCGACATCGCCGAGCAGTACCCGCGGCAGCGCCCGGACGCCCCGGGCGCGCCCCTGCTGCGCGTACGCGGCCTGACCCGCAACGGCCCCAACGGCACCCCGGTCTTCGAGGGCGTCGACTTCGAGGTGCGGGCCGGTGAGGTCGTCGGCCTCGCGGGCCTGGTCGGCGCGGGCCGCACCGAGGTCGCGCGGGCGGTCTTCGGCGTGGACCGCTACGACGCCGGGACCGTCGAGATCGACGGACGGGTACTGGCCCGCGGCGACGTACGGGCCGCGATGCGCGCCGGGCTCGGCCTGGTCCCCGAGGACCGCAAGGGCCAGGGCCTGGTCCTGGACGCCTCCCTCCAGGACAACCTGACGCTGGCCCGGCTGGACCGGGACACCCGCGGCGGCCTGGTCGACCGGCGCGGCCAGCGGCGCGCCGCGGCCGATGTGGCGGCGCAGCTGAAGGTGCGGATGAGCGGCCTCGGGCAGCGCGCCCGCACCCTCTCCGGCGGCAACCAGCAGAAGATCGTCATAGGCAAGTGGCTGCTGGCCGACACCCGGCTGCTGATCCTGGACGAGCCGACGCGCGGCATCGACGTCGGCGCCAAGGTCGAGATCTACCAGCTGGTCAACGAGCTGACGGCGGCCGGCCGCGCGGTGCTGATGATCTCCAGCGACCTGCCCGAGGTGCTCGGCATGAGCGACCGGGTGCTGGTCATGGCGCAGGGGCGGCTCACCGGTGAGCTGTCCGCCGACGAGGCGACGCAGGACGCGGTGATGGAACTGGCGGTGCGGTCCGCCGACGGCGCGGCCGGGCCCGGACCGCAGAACCCGAACGAGAGCGCGATGGAGGGCTCCGATGTCCGCTGATGTGAAGACGGGAGCGGGCGCCGAGGCGGTCGGCGCCGCCCCGCCCGGTGACGGCTTCGGCCCCTGGTTCACCCGGGCCGTCCTGAAGAACGGCCCGCTGGGCGGCCTGATCGCCCTCGTCGTGGTCATGACGGCCTTGTCCGGGGACTTCCTGAACGGACAGAACCTCCTCAACGTCGGCGTCCAGGCGTCCGTCACCGCCATCCTCGCCTTCGGCGTCACCTTCGTGATCGTCTCGGCCGGCATCGACCTGTCGGTCGGCTCGGTGGCCGCCCTCGGCGCCACCGTGGTCGCCTGGGCCGCGACCGACGCCGGCCTGCCGGTGTGGATCGCCGTCCTGCTGGGGCTCGCGGTCGGCGCGGCGGCGGGCCTGGTCTCCGGCGCGCTGGTCGCGTACGGGAAGCTGCCCGCCTTCATCGCCACGCTCGCGATGCTCTCCATCGGCCGCGGCCTCGCCCTGGTCATCACCGGCGGCTCGCCGATAGCCTTCCCCGCCTCGCTCGGCACGCTGGGGGACACCCTCGGCGGCTGGCTGCCGGTGCCGGTCCTGGTCATGATCGCGATGGGTCTGACAGCGGCACTGGTCCTCAACCGTACGTACGCGGGCCGCGCGATGTTCGCGATCGGCGGCAACGAGGAGGCCGCGCGGCTCTCCGGCATCGACGTCAAGCGCCGCAAGCTGGTCGTCTACGCGCTGTCCGGGCTGTTCGCGGCGGTCGCCGGCATCGTGCTCGCGGCCCGGCTGACCTCCGCCCAGCCGCAGGCCGCCGGCGGCTACGAACTCGACGCCATCGCCGCCGTCGTCATCGGCGGCGCCAGCCTCTCCGGCGGCTCCGGCAAGGCGTCCGGCACCCTCATCGGCGCGCTCATCCTCGCCGTACTGCGCAACGGGCTGAACCTGCTGAGCGTCTCGGCGTTCTGGCAGCAGGTGGCCACCGGTCTGGTCATCGCGCTGGCGGTGCTCCTGGACACGCTGCGCCGCCGGAGCGCGCGATGAGGCGGCGTACGGGCCTGCCCGGCGGCGGGACCGACCCGCGCGGCGGGCGCGGGGGACCGCGTAGTGGGCGTACGGGGCTGCCCGGCCGGGGTACGGGTGCGTTCCGCAGGCGTACGGGGCTGCTCGGCGCGGCGGCGCTGGCCGGTGCCCTCGTCCTGTCCGGCTGCGACCGCGGCGGCGACACGGACCTGGGTCTGGCCCTGTCCACCCTCAACAACCCGTTCTTCGTCGGCATCAAGGAGGGCGCGCAGGCCGAGGCGGACCGGCGCGGCCTGCACGTCAACATCACCGACGCACAGAACGACCCCATGCAGCAGATCAACCAGATGGAGACGTTCACCAGCCAGAACGTCAAGGCGGCGATCATCAATCCGGTGGACTCCGACGCCGCCGTGCCCGCCGTCGGCGTCGCCAACCGGGCGAAGGTGCCGGTGATCTCCATCGACCGCGGTGTCAACGGCGGCGACGTCGGCTCGACCATCGCCTCCGACAACGTCGCGGGCGGCCGCCTCGCCGCGAAGACCCTCGCCGAGTCCCTCGGCGGCAGGGGGAAGGTGGCCTTCCTGGAGGGGCAGCCCGGCACCTCCGCCGCCCGCGAGCGCGGGCAGGGCTTCGAGGAGGGCATCAAGGCGTACCCGGGCATCGAGGTGGTGGCGCGGCAGCCCGCCGACTTCGACCGGACCAAAGGTATGGACGTGATGTCCAATATGCTCCAGGCACACCGGGACATCGGCGGCGTCTTCGCCGCCAACGACGAGATGGCGCTCGGCGCGGCCAAGTCGCTGGGCGCCCGGGCGGGCAAGGACGTGAAGATCGTGGCGTTCGACGGGACGCCGGACGGCGTCGCGGCGGTACGCGGCGGCACGCTCACCGCCACGGTCGCCCAGCAGCCGAAACTGCTCGGCAGGCAGGCCGTGGACCAGGCGCTCAAGGCGGCGCGCGGCGAGCGGCTGCCGAAACAGGTGAAGGTGCCGGTGGTCCTGGTGACCGGCAGGAACGCGGCCAGATTCGATGGGTGAGAAGCAGATGTACGACGTACTGGTAGTGGGCTCGGCCAATGCGGACCTCACGGTCCGGGTGGCGCGGCGGCCCGGCGCGGGGGAGACCGTGCACGGCTCCGACCTGGTCGAGTCGGCGGGCGGCAAGGGCGCCAACCAGGCCGCTGCCGCCGCCCGGCTGGGCGGCCGGGTCGGCCTGCTGGCCCGGGTCGGTGACGACGCGTACGGCGAACTGCTGCTGGACGCGCAGCGCGCCGCCGGCACGGACGTCGCGCATGTGATCGTCGAGTCCGGTACCCGTACCGGCACCGCGATGATCATCGTGGGCCCGGACGGCGACAACAGCATCGTCGTCTCCCCGGGCGCCAACGCGGCGCTGACCCCGCGGGACGTGGCGGCGGCCCGCGACGTCATCGCGGCGTCCGCCGCGGTCTCCCTCCAGCTGGAGGTGCCGATGGAGACCGTACGGGCCACCGCGGCCACCGCCACGGAGACCGGCACCCGGGTCGTCCTCAACCCGTCCCCGACCCCGGAGCGCCTGGACCCCGAACTCCTCGCCGCCGCCGACCCCCTGGTGGTCAACGAGCACGAGGCGCAGCAGCTCGCGGACCGCGCCGAAGGCGGCCCGGAGGACTGGGCCCGCGCACTCCTCGGCCAGGGGGCCCGCTCGGTCGTCGTCACCCTGGGCGGCGACGGCGCGCTGGTCGTGGACGGCGAGGGGCACACCGACCGGGTCCCCGGCGTCAAGGTCGAGGCCGTCGACACCACGGGCGCCGGCGACGCCTTCACCGGCGCCCTCGCCACCCGCCTGGCCCGCGGCGACTCCCTCACGGAGGCGGCCCGCTTCGCCGTACGGGTCGGCGCCGCCGCCGTCACCAAGCCGGGCGCCCAGCCGTCCTACCCGACGCCGGACGAACTGCCGTCCTGACCCGGAGGCCACGGCGGGGGCGCCGTACCCGCCCCGTCCCCGCCAGGCCCGCGCGCCTCCGGGAACTGCGCTGCTGCGACGGTCATTTCTCCATCATGACCGGTGCCACTGACAACGCGGCGGTGAGGATGCTCCGCACCTGCTTGGTGATCGCGGTCCGGTTCCGTACGAAGTCCGGATCGGTGACCTCGCCGGTCGCCGGATCGGTGTTCCCGGCGCCGAACTTGAGCACCGGGGTGTGCAGATGGCCGCCCGGCACCTTCAGCTTCAGCGCGTCCCGCAGCAGCGTCGCCCGGTAGCCGATCTCGTTGGACAGGTAGTCACCACCGCCGCCCGCACGGGCCGTCGAGCCCGGCGTCGGCCCGTCCGGCCGCTCCACGGGCGCCCCGCCGCCCGCCGGGATCTCGGTCACAGCCGTGTTGTCCCGGACCGGGAACGGCCCGGTGCCGGCCGAGGCGAGCCGCGCGTACGGCAATGTCGTGGTGGTCCACTGCGGCTGCGGACGCACGGTCGGCACGCCCTTCGGGACCGGCACGGTCTCGGTCCGCGACTCCCGCGCGTTGTCCGGATAGCCGCCCCGCCAGGCGCCGTTGGTCCGCTCCAGGTCGAACTGCCCCGGCCGGCCCTGGCTGATGGTGGTGAACAGGTCCACCTGCCGCGGCCCGCGCCGGAAGTGCGGCAGCAGCGTCCGCTCGACCGTGCCCGCCGCGAAGTCCGCCCACCGTACGGGGAAGACGGCCGTCTCCACACGGGCGAGCCGTCCCGAGGACGTACGGACCGTCGTGCCGTCCAGCGCGAGCGCGGCGGCCCCCGACGGGTTGCTGCGCCGTGCGTCGGCGTCCAGCTGGAACGGGTCGAAGCCGGTCACCACGACGCGCAGCACACGGTTCCTGGCGTGTCCGCCGCCGGGCAGATCGATGGAGTCCTGCCCGCGCGAACCGCGCTCCAGCGCCCCCAGCAGCGCGTTCCGCCGGGTGTCGGTCAGCCGGAACTGCGGCTTCCACTCCCGCAGCGCCTTGGTCATCCCCAGCCGTGCCCAGTACAGCGGCCGGTCGTCGTCCCGGCTCAGGTCGCCGCCCTGCGGCCCGCGCCCCTGGACGCGGTCCACCGCGCGCCGCCACAGGCCGTGCCCCGCGTCCGCGACGTACCGTTTCGCCTCTCCGTACGAGTGCACCCGCGCCAGCCCGCCGCCGAACGTCCCGGCCACCCCGGCGAAACCGCTGCGCCGCAGGATCTCCTGCGGCGCGCGCTGCGACAGCCGCTGCTCCTCGGCGGTCGGCGCGGTGACGGCGGACGGCCGCGACGCGGTGGCGGCGGCGTTACCGGTGGTGTCGGACGTGGCGGCGGTGGCGGAAGGTGCGACGAGGGCGAGCGGGGCCGCGGTCAGCAGCGCGGCGCCGAGCACCCCCGTCTTGGTGCGTATGCGTCTCATGGGGTGAGTAAACCGGCGCCGTGCCGCCGACGGAAGGGGTTGATCCGTTTCGCGGCGGGGGAGGCGCCACGAGAAGCGCTCCCGCCCGGCCCCTGAGACGGCTCGCGCGGTCACTCAGGACGGCGCCTCCGCGCCTCCTGGGCGCTGCGCCCCTTACCGGGCCCGTCCGGACCTGCGCCCTCCCCGGAACGGGACTTCGCGCCGCCCTCCTCCTTGAGCAGCGACAGGAAGTCCCGGAATGCCGCCGGCATGTCCACCTCCTCCGGCTCCAGCAGCCACTGGAGCTGGAGCCCGTCCATCACGGCGGCCAGCAGCGGTGCCGCCCGCTCCGGCGTCAGCCCGCCCGGCAGCCGGTCGCCGAACTCCGCCCGCAGCGCCTCGGCCAGCGTCTCCCGTACGCGGCGGAAGCGCTGTTCGAAGAAGTCGCGGGCCGGGTGGTCCTCGGTGACGCTGTCCCCGGACAGGACCGTGTACGTCTGCACGACGCCGGGGCGCTCGGCGTTGTACTCGACCAGCGCGGCGAGGGTGTCCGTGCGCCGGACGCCGGAGGCGGCGGCCGCGGCGGCGGTGTCCCAGCGGTCGCGTTCCTCCAGCACGCCGACGAGCAGCAGTTCCTTGCTGGGGAAGTGGTGGAGCAGCCCCTGCTGGGTGAGTCCGGCGCGCTCCGCGACGGCCGCCAGCGACGTGCCCCGGTAGCCGCGCTCGGCGATCAGCCCCATGGCGGCCTGGAGGATCGCCGCGCGCCGCTCCGCGCGCTGCGCCTCGCGTCCGCCACCGCCGCGGCGGCCGCCCGGCCGCGCCTCGTGTCGTGCAGTCACCGGGCGAGCGTAACTCCGCCGCGCACCCGGCTCGTAAGATTACGTGACAGTAACGATACCTACCCTATGCCAGGTGAAACGGTCACAATCGGAGCGGCAGGTCCGGACCGCACGTCCACGTCAGGGAGAGCCGATGACCGACCACCGAAGCGCCCACACCGCGGCAGCCGCCCCCGCCGTCGAGGCGGCCCTCGGCGGACTGGACCTCGACACCAAGACCCGGCTGCTGTCCGGACAGGACGTCTGGACGCTGCCCGCCGTCCCGGAGATCGGGCTGCGGTCCCTGGTCATGTCGGACGGGCCGGTCGGCGTACGGGGCCGGGGCTGGGGCGCGGAGGACCCGTCCGTCGCGCTCCCGAGCCCCACCGCGCTGGCCGCCACCTGGGACCCTGCGCTGGCGCGCCGCGCGGGCCGGCTGCTCGCCCAGGAGGCGCGCCGCAAGGGCGTGCACGTCCTCCTGGCGCCCACCGTCAACCTGCACCGCTCGCCGCTCGGGGGCCGCCACTTCGAGTGCTTCTCCGAGGACCCGTACCTGACCGGTGTGATCGGGGCGGGATACGTCGGCGGAGTCCAGGACGGCGGGGTGGGCACGACCGTCAAGCACTTCGTGGGCAACGACGCCGAGACCGAGCGCTTCACCGTCGACAACAGGATCGCCCCGCGCGCGCTGCGCGAGCTGTACCTGGCGCCTTTCGAGTACATCGTCGAGAACGCCCGCCCCTGGGGCATCATGACGGCCTACAACCAGGTCAACGGTTGCACGATGACCGAACACCGTGAGCTGGTCGCCGGCGTCCTGCGGGGCGAATGGGGTTTCGACGGGGTCAACGTCTCCGACTGGACGGCGGCCCGCGACACGGTGCGGGCGCTGCGCGGCGGCCTGGACATCGCCATGCCGGGCCCGCACACGGTCTTCGGCGCCCCGCTCGCCGAGGCCGTACGCGCGGGCCGGGTCACGGAGGCCGAGGTGGACGACGCGGTGCGCCGGGTGCTGCTGCTCGCCGCGCGCGCGGGCTGCCTGGAGGGCGTCCCGGCCGCCGTCGCCCCGCAGGACGTACCGCAAGACATCGACGGCCGCGCACTGGCCCGCGAGGTCGCCCGCCGCTCCTTCGTCCTCGTACGCAACGAACCAGTCGTACGCGCCGAACCCTCCCCGGAGAACCAACCGGCCGTACGCGCCGAACCCTCCCCGGAGAACCAACCGGCCGTACGCGCCGAACCAACCCCGGAAAACGAACCGACCCCGGAAAACGAACCAACCTCGGAAACCCCACCGCCCCCGGAACGCGAGCTGCCTCCGCAAATCCAACCAACCCCCACCCCACCACGAGCCCTCCCCCTCGCCCCCGCCGCCCTCCGCAAGCTCGCCGTCATCGGCGCCGCCGCCAAGGACGCCCGGGTGCTCGGCGGCGGCTCGGCCACCGTCTTCCCCGAGCGGATCGTCTCCCCGCTGGAGGGCCTGCGCGCCGCCCTGCCCGGCACCGACGTCGTCTTCGCGGTCGGCGCCGACCCGCGCACGAAGGTCCCGCACGCCCGCGCGGGCTTCGAGCTGTGCGCCCGCTACCGCGACGCGGACGGCACGCTGCTCGCCGAACAGCCGCAGTCCGACGGCAAGGTGCAGGCCATGGGCAGCTTCCCGGACGGCGTCCGCCCATCCGGTCTGCACAGCGTCGAGCTGGCCGGCACCTTCACCCCGCAGACGTCCGGCACCCACACCTTCGCCGTCTCCGGCACCGGCGAACTGCGCCTGACCGTCGGCGGCCGGGTGCTGTTCGACGCCCCCTGCGCCCCGGACACCGACGACCCGTTCGAGGCGTTCATGAACCCCGCGGAACACCGCCTGGAGGCGGAGCTGTCCGCGGGCCGGGCCCTGGACGTGACGCTGCGCTTCGTCCCGCGCGCCACCGGGCTCGGCGCCGACCTGCCCGTACTGACCTTCGCACTCGGCCACGCGGAACCGCGGCCCGCCCCGGATGCCGAGATCGAGGAGGCGGTGCGCACCGCGGCGGAAGCGGACGCCGCCGTCGTGGTCGTGGCCACCACGGAGGAGACCGAGTCCGAGGGCTTCGACCGTACGGGCCTGGCCCTGCCGGGCCGCCAGGACGAACTGGTCTCGCGGGTGGCCGCCGTCAACCCGCACACCGTCGTGGTCGTCAACTCCGGCTCGCCCGTGGAGCTGCCGTGGCGCGACGAGGTGCCCGCCGTGCTGCTCGGCTGGTTCCCGGGCCAGGAGGCGGGGGCGGCGCTGGCCGACGTACTGCTGGGCGCCTACGAGCCGGGCGGCCGGCTGCCGACCACCTGGCCCGCCCGCCTCGCGGACGCCCCGGTGACCCAGGTCACCCCGGACGGCGGCGAGGTCGTGTACGGGGAAGGCGTCTTCATCGGCTACCGGGCGTGGCAGCGCCGTGCCCGCGAGCAGGCGGGCCCGGCACCGGCGTACCCCTTCGGGCACGGACTCGGCTACACGGAGTGGAGTTACGAGTCCCTGGAGGCCACCCCGGCCCGCGCCCGCGTCCGGGTGCGCAACACCGGTACGCGCCCCGGCCGCGAGGTCGTGCAGATCTATCTCGCGCCGCTGACCAGGGTCGCGGGCGCGGCGCCCGTGGACCGCCCGGACCGCTGGCTGGCCGGTTTCGCGACGGTGGAGGCCGCCCCGGGCGAGACGGCCGAGGCCGAGATCGTGCTGCCGCGCCGCGCCTTCGAGATCTGGGACGAGAAGGCCGGCGCCCACCGCTTCGCCGACGGTACGTACGCGATCGAGGCGGCCCGCAGTGTCACAGACCGGCGGCTGCGGGCGCAGGTCACGGTGGCCTGACTGCCGACGCCCCGCGGCGGGGGCGGCGCCGCGCCGGGCCTCAGCGGCCGGCCAGCACCTCCACGTCGCCCCCGTCGCTGTGCACCTTGACGTGGTGCGGCGAGCCGCTGTCCACGCGGGCGGTGACCGTACGGTCGCCGCCGTCCGTGGTGGCGTCCACCGCGTAACGGCCCTGCGGCAGCCGGACGGAGACCTGGCCGCCGCTGCTGTGGCCGTCCACCCGGTCCGGTACGGCGGTGAAGCGCGCTTCGACGTCGCCGCCGTCGGTCCGTACGTTCGCCTGCTTGGCCGTGCAGTCCCTGAGCTCGATGTCGCCGCCGCTGCTCTTGGCGCCGACGGCCCCCGAGGTGCCCTTGACGTCGATGTCGCCGCCGTCGGTCTCCAGCTCCACGGCCACCGACGGCGCCACCCGTACCTCGTAGGCGACGCTGCACCTGCCACTGACGCCCCCGCAGTCGTCCGCGGTGAGCTTCAGCGTGCCGTTTTCGAGCGAGTGCCGGGTGGCGGGCTTCTTCTTGCCGTAGGCGATGCGCTCCGTCACCTTGACCCGGTCACCGGCCGTCTCGTCGGCGACCACGTGGATGTTGCCGCCCGGCGTCGTCACGTCCAGCTTCGCCGCCTTGCCGTCCACCGTGTAGGTCTGCTCGCTCTCGGTGACCTTTTCGGTCAGCTCGCAGCCGGTGACCGCGACGGCCACCGTGACGAGGGCGGCCGAGGCCAGCGCGAGGCGGGTGGTGCGGTGTCCCGGCCTGGTGGCGCGGCGTGCGGTCATGACGGGTCCCCCAGGAGACGAAGCGGTGTGCGGGTGCGGGGCGGCGTACGGGTGCCGTGTGCGCCGCCGCTCGGGTCGGCAGCCATCGTCTCGTGGCGGACGCCGCGTTCGAGTCCTCAGGTGGGACGATCTCCCGGGCGTCTCCCTTAAGGGGCGTCGCACCCACGGCCCGCATTACGGGTGCCGCACCCGCGGTCCGCCTCGGAGGTGCCGTGTCCACGGCGCTCCTCAGTGCCCGTCAGGTCCGCTACGTCCCCTTACGGGTGATCTCCTGGAACGCCATCCGTGCCAGTTCCCGCTGGCCCTCCCGGCCCGGGTGGAACCAGTCCCAGGCGCTCAACTCGGCACCGGTGAAGCGGAAGTCGAAGACGGACCGGTCGAAGCGGCACAGCCGGTCCCGCTCGCACACCGACTCCAGGGCCTTGTTGTACGCCATCACCCGGTCCCGCACGCTCTGCCGCCGGGTGTCCGCGGCCTTCGACAGGTCGTCCGGGTCGCGCAGCATCGAGCCGCATATGCCCAGCTTCCACACTTCCTTGCCCAGCGGGTTCTGCCGCCCCTGCGACCACAGCCGCAACAGATCGGGCACGGCCGCGACGTACACCTGCGTCTTGGGCAGGGCGTGCCGCAGCTTGCGCAGCGACGCCTCGAAGTCGGCGCGGAAGGCGTCCGGCGAGGTCATCGCGGCGACGTCGGTGCGGCAGGCGTCGTTCGCGCCCACCATGACGGTGACCAGCTCGGGCCGCTGCCGCACCGCCCGGTCGACCTGGGCGGGCAGGTCGTGCATCAGCGCGCCGGTCTTCGCGAAGTTCCAGCTGTGCGTGGCGGGGTCCTTCACCAGCCGCCGGGCGACGCTGTTCACCTGCGGGTCGGTGCCGGTGGCCCAGGAGACGGCGGGGCAGTCGGACAGCACCGAACAGGCGTCGAAGCCGACGGTGATGGAGTCGCCGACCGCGGCCACCGAGGCGGGGTCGGTACGCCACGCGGGAGAGGGCTTGGGGGAGGGGCTCGCCGCCGTACGGCCGCCCGCCCCGCCGCCGTCGTCCGGATCGCCGCAGCCGGTCAGGGAGACGAGAAGCGCGGCCGACGCGAGGGCGGCGGCCGCGGCGTGGCGGGTCCGGATTGGCCGAAAGGGCCGATTGACCACCGTCATGCCCTGTCCCCCTCCGGCGTGCGAGTGATATCTGTTCCGGTACCGACGGTACGTCACACCCCGACCGCTGCCGCGCGGTAGCTTGTGCCGAGACCCGTAGGGTCCTCGCCCGACGGCACGGGCACAGTCGGCACACGTGTGTTACATCACGTCATTTACTGTCCCTTTTGCGGCAAATTGGGGCTAATGGTGTTTACTGTAGGTAACCTCGGATGCTGGTGCCGACGTGATCACTGGGGCAGAATGTTTGCAGCTGTCCCGGCCGCGACCGGAACGGGCACGAGGCCGCTGGGGAAGGCGAACCTCGAACCGTACTGGAGGTCCCGGTGACGACACGTGGAGTTCTGTACGTCCACTCCGCGCCCCGCGCGCTGTGCCCGCACGTCGAGTGGGCCGTCGCGGGCGTGCTCGGTGTGCGCGTCAACCTCGACTGGATCCGCCAGCCGGCGTCCCCCGGCACCTGGAGAGCCGAGTTCTCCTGGCAGGGCGAGTCCGGCACGGCCTCCAAACTGGCCTCCGCGCTGCGCGGCTGGCACCTCCTGCGCTTCGAGGTGACCGCCGAACCCTGCGCGACCGCCGAGGGCGAGCGCTACAGCGCCACGCCCGAGCTGGGCATCTTCCACGCCGTCACCGGCATCCACGGCGACATCCTCATCCCCGAGGACCGGCTGCGCGCCGCCCTCGCCCGCTCGGCGGGCGGCGAGACGGAGCTGGCGGGCGAGGTCGCCAAGCTGCTCGGCAAGCCCTGGGACGACGAGCTGGAGCCCTTCCGGTACGCGGGCGAGGGCGCCCCGGTCCGCTGGCTGCACCAGGTCGTCTGAGGCCCCCGCCACGGCACGCCGGTTCCGGGCTTGTCCTGGAGTCCGCTCCAGGCCGTAGCGTGCGGACATGTCCTCCAAGACCTCAGTGGCGGTGCTCGGCACCGGAATCATGGGCTCGGCGATGGCCCGCAACCTCGCCGGCGCCGGCCTGGACGTACGCGCCTGGAACCGGACCCGCGCCAAGGCCGAACCGCTGGCCGCCGACGGCGTACGGATCATGGACACCCCGGCCGGGGCGGTGGACGGCGCGGACGCCGTCCTGACCGTCCTGCTGGACGGACCCGCCGTCCTGGACGCGATGCGGCAGAGCGCCCCCGCCCTTCGCGCGAAGACCCTCTGGCTCCAGATGAGCACCGTCGGCGCCGACGGAGTCGCCCCGCTCGCCGCCCTCGCCCGCGAACACGCCCTGGACTTCGTGGACGCGCCCGTGCTCGGCACGAAGGAACCCGCGGAGAAGGGCCTGCTGACCGTTCTCGCGGCCGGGCCCGAGGAGGTGCGGGACCGGGCCGCGCGGGTCCTCGACGTCGTCGGACAGCGCACCCTGTGGGTCGGCGACGACGCGGCGTCCGGCGCCGCCAGCCGCCTCAAGCTGGTCGTCAACAGCTGGGTGCTCACCGTGATCAACGGCACGGGCGAGGCGCTCGCCCTCGCGCAGGGGCTCGGTGTGGACCCCCGCTCCTTCCTCGAAGCGGTCGCGGGCGGGCCGCTCGACCTGCCCTACCTCCGGACGAAGGCGGAGCTGATCCTGTCCGGCGAGTATCCGGCCAGCTTCACGGTGTCCGCCGCGCGCAAGGACGCGCGGCTGATCGAGGAGGCGGCCGAGGCGGGCGGGGTGCATGTGGACCTGACGGCCGCCGCCGCGGAGCGCCTGCGACGGGCGGAGGCGCAGGGACACGGCGACGAGGACGGCGCGGCCGCGTACTTCGCCAGCTTCTGAGGCGTCCGGCCCGCGCGCCGTACGCGGGCACGCGGGCACGCGAAAGGGGCCGCGCCCGACGGGCACGGCCCCTTCCCGCTTCTCACGGGCCGACGGGCCCGGCTCCGGTCAGACGGTCCGGAAGGCCAGCACCACGTTGTGGCCGCCGAAGCCGAACGAGTCGTTCAGCACCGCGATCGGGCCCTCGGCGGGCAGCGCGCGCTTCTCGTCGCGGACGATGTCCGCGTCGGCCTCGGGGTCGAGGTTTTCGATGTTGATGGTCGGCGGCGCCACCCGGTGGTGGATCGCCAGCACCGAGGCGACGGTCTCCACGCCGCCCGCGCCGCCCAGGAGGTGACCGGTCATCGACTTCGTGGCGGAGATCGCCATGTGGTCGACGTCGGTGCCGAAGACCTTGCGCAGCGCCTTGATCTCGGCCAGGTCCCCCAGCGGCGTCGAGGTCGCGTGCGCGTTGACGTGCGCGATCTCGGCCGGCTTGAGGTCGGTGCCCGCGAGCAGGTTCTGCAGTGCGTGCGCGATGCCGTTGCCGGAGGGCTCGGGCTGCACGATGTCGTGGCTGTCGGCGGAGATGCCCTGGCCCAGCGCCTCGGCGTAGACCTTCGCGCCGCGCTTGGCGGCGTGGTCGGCCGACTCCAGGACGATCACGCCGGAGCCCTCGCCGAGCACGAAGCCGTTGCGGTCCGCGTCGTAGGGGCGGGAGGCGCCCTGCGGGTCGTCGTTGTTCTTCGACATCGCCATCATGTTGCCGAACGCGGCGATCGGCAGCGGGTGGATGGCCGCCTCCGTACCGCCCGCGACGACGACGTCGGCACGGCCCGTACGGATCATCTCGATGCCGTAGCCGATGGCCTCGGCGCCGGAGGCACAGGCGCTGACCGGGGTGTGCACACCGGCGCGCGCGTTGACCTCCAGGCCGACGTTGGCCGACGGGCTGTTGGGCATCAGCATCGGCACGGTGTGCGGGGAGACGCGGCGCGAGCCCTTCTCCCGCAGGATGTCGTACTGGTTCAGCAGGGTGGTCACGCCGCCGATGCCGGAGGCGATGACCGCGCCGAGCCGGTCGGGGTCCACGGCCGGGTCCTCGCCCGCACGGGCCTGGAATCCGGCGTCCGCCCACGCCTCACGGGCCGCGATCAGCGCGAACTGCGCCGAGCGGTCCAGCTTGCGGGCCTGCGCCCGGGGGATGACCTCACCCGGGTCGACGGCGGCCGCAGCGGCGATGCGGACCGGGAGGTCGGCAGCCCACTCCTGGTCGAGGCCGGCCACGCCGGAACGTCCGGCGAGCAGCCCCTCCCAGGTCGAGGCACTGTCGCCACCCAGCGGTGTGGTTGCGCCGATACCGGTGACGACCACGGTGCGATTGGTCGCATTCACGGGAATTCTTACTCCACAGGTAGAGGGGTTGAGAATCGACGGCGCCACCGCGGGGTGGCGACATGCTCCGGGGCCGGATCAGCCCTGGTGCTTGAGGATGTAATCGGTCGCGTCGCCGACCGTCTTGAGGTTCTTGACGTCGTCGTCGGGGATCTTCACGTCGAAGCGCTCCTCGGCGGCGACGACGACCTCGACCATGGACAGCGAGTCGACGTCCAGGTCATCGGTGAAGGACTTGTCCAGCTGGACGTCCTCGGCGGGGATCCCGGCGATCTCGTTCACGATCTCGGCGAGACCGGCGACGATCTCTTCCTGAGTGGCGGCCATGATGGCGCTCCTTCGGTAATTTGTCGGGGGAACGGTAGAAAGTCTGCAGTTCCGGATGGTGGAACAAGCTCCGTACGGCCGCCGGGACACAGGGGCACCGACGGCACTGCGCGAAACTTGCCTAGGGGAGGGTAACGACCGTCGCGGCGTAGACGAGACCCGCCCCGAAGCCGATGACGAGCGCGGTGTCCCCGCTCTTGGCCTGCCCGGTCGCCAGCAGCCGCTCCATGGCGAGCGGAATCGAGGCGGCCGAGGTGTTGCCGGTGGTCTCCACGTCACGGGCGACCGTGACGCTCTCCGGCAGCTTCAAAGTCTTCACCATCGAGTCGATGATCCGCATGTTGGCCTGGTGCGGGATGAAGACGTCCAGGTCGTCCGGGCTGACTCCGGCCGCGTCCAGCGCCTGCTGGGCGACCTTCGCCATCTCGAACACGGCCCACCGGAAGACCGCCTGGCCCTCCTGGGTGATGGCGGGGTAGCGGATCTCGTCCAGCGCCACCCGGGCGTCCGGACCGTTGCCGCCGGGCACCGGGGTGCGGCGGTAGACGTCCCAGCCGAGCGTCTGCTTGATCGTCTCGGCCTTGTCGCCCTCCGAGCCCCAGACGGTCGGGCCGATCGCGGGCTCCTTGCCGGGGCCGACGACCACGGCGCCCGCGCCGTCGCCGAAGAGGAACGCGGTCGCCCGGTCCTCCAGGTCGGTCAGGTCCGAGAGCCGCTCGACGCCGATGACGAGCACGTACTCGGCGCTGCCGTCGGTCACCATGCCCCTGGCGAGCGTCAGACCGTAACCGAATCCGGCGCAACCTGCGGAGATGTCGAACGCGGCGGGCTTGCCCGCGCCGATCTTGTGGGCGATCTCGGTCGCGATGGCCGGGGTCTGCTTGAAGTGCGAGACGGTCGAGACGACGACCGCGCCGACCTGCTCGGGCGTGATGCCGGCGTCCGCGATGGCCTTGCCGGCCGCCTCCACCGACATGGCCGCCACGGTCTCGTCCGGGCCGGCCCAGTGACGGGTGGCGATGCCGGAGCGCGAGCGGATCCACTCGTCGGAGGAGTCGATGTGCTTGAGGATCTCCTCGTTCGGCACCACGCGGGTCGGGCGGTAGCCGCCGACGCCCATGATGCGCGCGTAAGCGGCGCCCTTGGCGGGCTTGATCTTCGAGGTCATGCTCTCGGGGCTCCTATTCGGCCTGGGCAGAGTGCTCGGCGATCAGCGTGCGGGCCGCGTCGAGGTCGTCGGGGGTCTTCAGCGCGAGGGTCTTGACGCCGGGCAGGGCGCGCTTGGCGATGCCCACCAGCGTGCCGCCGGGGCTCACCTCGATGATGCCGGTGACGCCCAGCTCCTTGAACGTCTCCATGCACAGGTCCCAGCGCACCGGGTTGGCCACCTGGCCCACCAGGCGGCGCACCACGTCCTGCCCGTCGGCGACGACACGGCCGTCCCTGTTCGAGACGTAGCGGGTGTGCGGGTCGGCGGGCGTGAGCTGCCCGACCGCTTCCTCCAGGACCGTCACGGCCGGGGCCATGTGGACGGTGTGGAAGGCGCCGGCCACCTTCAGGGGCACGACGCGGCGGGTGCCCTCGGGCTTGTTCTCGGCCAGCGCGGTCAGCTGCTCGGCGGTGCCCGCGGCGACGATCTGGCCCGCGCCGTTGACGTTCGCGGGGGTCAGGCCCAGCGCGTCCAGGTGCGGCAGGACCACGTCCTGCTCGCCGCCGAGGAGGGCGGCCATGCCGGTCTCGGTGACGGCCGCGGCGTCGGCCATGGCCAGACCCCGCTTGCGTACCAGCGCCAGCGCGTCGTCCTCGGACAGCACGCCGGCCAGGGCCGCGGCGGCCAGCTCGCCGACGCTGTGCCCCGCGGTGGCGCCGACCAGCCGGGAGAAGTCCTCCGGGGTCGCGAAGAGCTGCCGTGCGGAGACCAGGGAGGCCGCCACCAGCAGCGGCTGTGCCACCGCGGTGTCGCGGATCTCGTCCGCGTCGGCCTTCGTGCCGTAGTGGACCAGGTCCAGGCTGATGGCGGCCGACCACGCGCGAAGCCGGTCTTCGACACCGGGGAGGTCGAGCCAGGGAGTCAGGAAGCCGGGCGCCTGAGCGCCTTGGCCGGGAGCGACGAGTACGAGCACCCTCACACTCTCTCTTGTGGGAGGTCCCGCCCGCCCGTGGGGACAGGGACGAAGAACCATCAGGGGAATTGTCGGTGTTCTACAAAAGTCTAGAGTTGGCTGTCACTGTCGGCCAGGCGCCCCAGGATCAGCGCGATACGCAGCGTGAAGGCGGAGCGTACGTCCGAAGGTGACCATCCGGTGACGTCGGTCACACGTCGCAGCCGGTAGCGCACGGTGTTGGGGTGCACGAACAGCATCCGCGCCGCGCCCTCCAGGCTGCTGGCTTGTTCCAGATACACGCTCAGCGTCTCCAGCAGCGCCGAGCCCGCTTCCTCCAGCGGTCTGTAGATCTCCTCCACCAGCTGGTCACGCGCCGCCGGGTCGGACGCCATCGCCCGCTCCGGGAGGAGATCGTCGGACAGTACGGGACGAGGCGCATCCGGCCAGGCCGCACACGCCTTCAGCCCGGCCGCGGCGGCCTGCGCCGAGCGGGTCGCGGCCAGCAGGTCGGAGACCACCGGACCGGCCACCACCGGGCCCGCCGCGAACGGTCCGATCAGGGCTTTCGCCGCTTTGAGCGGATCGTTGGAGCCGCCCGCGATGACCACCAGACGGCTGCCCAGGACACCCGTGAGCACCTGGAGCTTGGCGTGCCGGGCCGCACGGCGGATGGCTTCCACCGTCAGCTCGCTGTCCCCGTCGGGGGCCGTACCCAGCACAACGCACACATGTTCGGGAGAATTCCACCCGAGCGCGGCGGCCCGCGACACCGCGCCCTCGTCCGCCTCCCCGGAGAGCACCGCGTTGACGACGAGGGATTCCAGCCGGGCGTCCCACGCGCCCCGGGCCTCGGCGGCCTGCGCATACACCTGGGCGGTGGCGAAGGCGATCTCCCGCGCGTAGACGAGCAGCGCCTCGCGCAGCACGCCCTCGTCGCCGGGCGCCGCCACGTCGTCGATCGCCGCCTCCATGACCTCGATGGTCGTACGGACCATCTCGACGGTCTGGCGCAAGGTGATCGCCCGGGTCAGCTCGCGCGGCGCCGTACCGAACACATCGGTGCTGATCGCCTGCGGTGTCTCCGGATGCCGGAACCACTCGGTGAAGGCCGCGATGCCCGCCTGGGCCACCAGCCCGATCCACGAACGGTTCTCCGGCGGCATGGCGCGGTACCACGGCAGCTGCGCGTCCATGCGGGCGATGGCGTTGGCCGCCAGCTTTCCCGACGACTTCTCCAGCCGGCGGAGCGTCGCGGTGTGCGGATGCGGGTGCGGGTCGCGCGATGCGGGTTCAGACACGGGGACAAGCCTGCCTTATCGGGGCGGTGTGATGGCGCGGTGGGCTCACGGGGGCGGGAGCTACGGTGTCGGGGTGATCCAGGTACACAGAGGCGACGAACGGTATCCGGGCGGCGACGCGGCGGCCGGCATCGAGACCCGGCACGCCTTCTCCTTCGGCCCGCACTACGACCCGGACAACCTGCGCTTCGGCGCGCTCATCGCCTGCAACGAGGAACGGCTCGCGCCGGGCGCCGGATTCGACGAGCACCCGCACCGCGACACCGAGATCGTGACCTGGGTCGTCGAGGGCGAGCTGACCCACCGCGACTCCACCACCGGCCACGAGACGGTGGTGCGGCCCGGCGACGTGCAGTGGCTCGGTTCGGCGGACGGCGCGCGGCACGAGGAGCGCAACGACGGCGCCGAGCTGCTTCGCTTCGTGCAGATGTGGCTCGCGCCGGCCGACTTCGGCGGCGAACCGGCGTACGAGGTGGTGCGGGGCATCGCCGACGGGACGCCGTACGCGGTGCCGCGGGCCGCCGCGATGCTGCACGTCCGGCGGCTGGCCGACGGCACCCGGTCCGCCGTACCGGACGCGCCCCGGGTGTACGTGCACGTCGTGCGCGGCGCGGTACGGCTGGCCGGTGAGCGCCTGGCGGCGGGCGACGCGGCGCGGATCACGGACGCGGCGGACCTGGAACTGGCCGCCGAGGGCGCCGCGGAGTGCCTGATGTGGGAGATGCCGGGCGAACCGTCGTACGGCTGAGTGCCTGGAGGAACGCTCCGCCGGGACCACCGTGGCGCCGCCGCGCGCGTTCAGCGCAGCTCGGCGAGGATCGCGTCCGTGAGGGGCGGCCACGCCTCGACCGCCCAGGGGCCGAAGGCCCGGTCGGCCAGCGCGACGCAGGCCGCGCCCGCGTCCGGGTCCACCCACAGGAACGTCCCGGCCTGGCCGAAGTGCCCGAACGTGCGGGGCGAGGAGGAAGCGCCCGTCCAGTGCGGCGTCTTGCCGTCGCGGATCTCGAAGCCCAGGCCCCAGTCGTTCGGGTTCTGCATCCCGTAGCCGGGCAGCACGCCGCGTACGCCGGGGTAGACCACCGACGTGGCCTCGGCGAGCGTCTGCGGCGCCAGCAGGCGCGGCGCGAGCAGTTCGGCGCCGAAGCGGGCCATGTCGGCGGCGGTGGAGACGCCGTCCTTGGCGGGCGAGCCCGGCAGGTCGGTGGCGGTCATGCCGAGCGGTTCGAGGACCGCCTCGCGCAGGTACTGCGGGAAGGGGATGTCGGTGGCCTTGGCGATGTGGTCGCCGAGCGCCTCGAAGCCCGCGTTCGAGTACAGGCGGCGCTCGCCCGGCGCGGCCTGCACACGGTCCTCGTCGAAGGCCAGCCCCGCGGTGTGCGCGAGCAGATGGCGGACGGTCGAGCCCGGGGGCCCGGCCGACTCGTCCAGCTCGACCGCGCCCTCCTCGACGGCGAGCAGCGCGGCGTACGCGGCGAGCGGCTTGGTGACCGAGGCCAGCGGGAAGCGGTGCTCCTGGGGGCCGTACGATCCGGCCACCGTCCCGTCGGTCCGTACGACGGCGGCGGCCGCGGTCGGCACCGGCCAGTTCTCGATCATCCGAAGGCTCTGCAAGGACATGGCCCTGAGCCTAACGCCCCGGGTGGCGCGGGCGGGACGGCCCGGGGAAGCGGGCACCGCGGCCGGAGCCTCCTCAAAAACCGGGTCAAGTCTTCCCTTGCTTGGAGTGCACTCGAAGTCTTTAGCGTTGGAGTCGTCGTGAGAGATCCGGGAGAGGCGTCCCGGGACCGGGACATCCGGCGACTACGGGAGGCACGGCATGACGGTGACGGCGACGGACAGGACGATGGCGGACGGGGAACCGGCGCGCCTGGCCGCCTGTAAAGGAACGGTTCTGCACCCGCGGCCCACCGGCCGCGACCAGTACACGATCAGCGAGGTCGCCGACCACACCGGACTGAGCGCCCACACCCTGCGCTGGTACGAACGGATCGGGCTGATGCCGCACGTGGACCGTACGCACACGGGCCAGCGCCGCTTCAGCAACCGCGACCTGGACTGGCTGGACCTGGTGACCAAGCTCCGCCTGACCGGCATGCCGGTCGCGGACATGGTCCGCTACGCCGACCTGGTGCGCGAGGGCGAGCACACCTTCCCCGAGCGGGAACGGCTGCTGACCGCGCACCGCGAGGACGTACGGCAGCGCATCGCCGAGCTGCAGAGCACCCTCCAGGTCCTCGACTACAAGATCGATTATTACGCCGACGCCCACCGGGAGTCGGAGAGAGTCTGAGGTCGGACATGACCACTGAGAAGATCGGGACCGTTCAGCTGGGAGCCTCCGGACCGCTGGTCGGGGTCCAGGGCCTCGGCTGTATGGGCATGAGCTTCGCGTACGGGCCGACGGACGACGAGGGCGAGGCACGGGCCACGCTGGAGCGGGCGCTCGAACTGGGCGTGACGCTCTTCGACACCGCCGACATGTACGGGATGGGGCACAACGAGGAGTTCATCGCGCCGTTCGTCCGGGCGCACCGCGACGAGGTCGTCGTGGCCACGAAGTTCGCGATAGCCGCGGACCCGGCCGACCCGCTGAACCCGGCCAGGCGGTCCATACGCAACGACCGCCCCTACATCCGCCAGGCCGTCGAGGCCAGTCTGCGCCGCCTCGGCGTCGACGAGATCGACCTCTACTACATGCACCGCCGCGACCCGGCCGTCCCCATCGAGGACACCGTCGGCGCGATGGCGGAGCTGGTGGCCGAGGGCAAGGTCAAGCACCTGGGCCTGAGCGAGGTCACCGGCGGCGAACTGCGCGCGGCGCAGGGCGTGCACCCGATCGCGGCCGTGCAGTCGGAGTGGTCGCTGTTCAGCCGGGACGTGGAGGACGGCGTGGTGCCGGCCGCCCGCGACCTGGGCGTCGGCTTCGTGCCGTACTCGCCGCTCGGCCGCGGGTTCCTGACCGGCTCGTTCGTCAGCGCCGAGAAGGAGCTGGGCGAGGACGACTTCCGCCGCCAGCAGCCCCGCTTCACCGGCGACAACGCGAAGGCCAACGCGGCTCTGCTGGAGCCGGTGCGCGAGGTCGCCGCCGCGCACGGCGCCTCGCTCGGGCAGGTCGCGCTGGCCTGGGTGCAGCAGCAGGCGAAGGTGCGCGGTCTGGCCGTGGTGCCGATCCCGGGGACGCGCAAGCGCAGCCGGATCGAGGAGAACGCCGCCGCCACGCGCCTCGTGCTCAGCGACGAGGATCTGGCCCGGCTGGAGCCGGTCGCGAGCAAGGTCGCCGGCGACCGGTACGCGGACATGACGTCCACCTCGGCGGGCCGGGAGTAACGAAGGGCACGGGCAAGGCGGGTGGTGCCGTCCCCCGTGGCGGCACCACCCGCCGGTCCTGTCCCGCGCCGGCTCAGGCGAGCCCCAGCGCGAACACCGCGAAGGCCGCCGCCAGCGTCCCCGCGACGGCCCGCCGGGCCGCCGTGACACCGGTCCACGGGGCCTCGAAACGGCGGGTCACCCGGCCGATGAGCAGCAGCGCCACGGCGAAGACGGGCAGCCAGGCCAGGCGGGCGAGAATCCAGCCGGCGGTGTCCGGCGCGGTGGTCAGGCCGGGGACGGAACCGAGGAAGGACGCCGGTACGGCCGCCGCGAACATCGCCGTCTGGTGCCAGCACAGGACCGTCATCGCGCAGAGGTTGACGACGACCACGGGCGCCCAGAGGGCGGGGCGGCGCAGCAGCCGGGCGATGCGGTCGCGCAGCAGGATCGCGGCGCCGGACTGGGCGGCGGCCAGCGCGAGGACCAGCAGCGACGGCGGGTGCGAGTTGGTGCGGTCCTGGCCCGGGACGCCGACCATGCTCGCCGGGTAGTGGAAGAACAGCAGCAGCGCGGCGAACAGCACGGTGCCACCGAGCAGCAGCGTCCAGGCCGCCCGCCTGCCGAGCCGCTTCTCGCCCCAGGACACACCCAGTTGGTACGCGAACATCCACCCCGGCAGCAGGTTCAGCAGACTCAGCCAGGACGGCATGGCGTCGGCGTACGGCCCGTAGCGCAGGAAGTCGACGACGGCGACGGCGCCCATCAGCGGCGCCGCGGCCCAGGCGCCCATGCGGCGGGCCGCGCGGACGCAGTACGGCGTGAGCGCCGTGATCCCCGCGTAGACGCCGACGAACCACAGGGGCTGGATGACCAGCGTCGCCCCCGTACGGAGCGAGGCCTCGGGCACGCCGAACGTGGACAGTACCGGGATCAACGCCGCCCAGACGGCGGTCACACCGAGGACCGGACGGCCCAGCCGGGCCAGGCGCGCACGCACCCAGCGGCCCGTCGACTCGCCGCGCCCGGCGGCGCGGTGGAAGGAGAGCACCGACGCGTAGCCGCCGACCAGGAAGAAGATGCCGAGCATCTGGAGTACCCAGCTCGCGGGCGCCAGGGCGGCGAAGGACGACAGCGGGCTCGCGTTGTGCAGCGCGCCGCCGGCGTCGAGGGTGAAGCCGCCGAGCAGCCAGTGGCCCGTCGGCACGGCGAGCAGCGCGAGGGCGCGCAGGCCGTCGACGGCGCGGTCGCGGTGGGCGGGGGTGCGGCCCTCTATGGTGCGGACGGCCTTGCGGGCCGGAGTCAGGAGTGCGGTGGCCATGAGGGCCTCCTTCTGGGGAGGTTCGGGAAGGCGGGAGCAGATGCGGGCGCGGGGGCGCGGGGGCGCGGGACGCGCCGGTCAGCGCACCCGGTCGTAACGGCCGAGCGCGATGTCGGCGAAGTTGCGCAACGAGTCCGTGCCGGGCGCGAGATAGCCGGTATGGCCTTCGGCCGTCCGCGCGGGCACCCGGCGCGCCCCGAACTCTGGGTCGGTGGGGTCCGTACCGTGGCCCAGCCCCAGGAACTCGACGTGCGGCACGTTGCCGATCCAGTCGGAGGCGTCACGGGCGGCCCACACCCGGGCGGTGGTCCGCAGCGCCGCCGCGCTGTCCGTGCGCATCCCGGGGGAGCCGAAGACGATGAGGTCGGCGATCCGCCCCGGCTCCAGCCGGGGTACGGCCAGGGCGCAGACGACCGTTCCGTAGCTGTGGCACAGCAGGGCGGGGGCCGGGACGCCGACGGCCGCCAGGCCGTCCAGGAAGCGGGCCAGGCGCGGGGCGCCGGCCTCCGCCAGACGCCCGGTCGCGGCGTCCGGGCCGAGGCCGACCGGCGTGGTGTAGCCGGTCCAGGAGATCGCGGCCGTGGGGACACCGGGCGCCTCGGCGGCCATCCGGGCGCGCAGCGACTTGGCCATCCCGGACGGCGTGCCGTACGGGTCGCGCCGACGGTCGGACGACGACAGGTCGATGTCCGAGCCCGGCACGAACACGGATGTGTGCCGCGCCGCCGCCAGGTCGCCGAACACCTCGGCCACCTGGCCCCGGCCGCGCGGGTCGAAGGCGAGTATCTGCCGCCCGGGGCGGAGCAGTTCGGCGTAACGGTCGGCGAGCCGGCGCGCCTCCTGGTGGTCCTGCAGGGTTCCGGCGGGGTCGGTGGCGCGGGCCGTCTGGCGGTCGCGCTCCGCCTTCAGCGCGAGGGCGTTGGCGCGGTAGCGCAGGGCCACCGGCGCGCCGTCCAGGTTGCCCACGGTGAGCGGGTGACGGGCCGCCAGCGCCTGCCGCTGCGCCTCGCTCAGCGAGCCGAAGAACCGGGCCACCTCGGCCGGGGTCGCGGTCGCCGGGTCGGGCAGCCGCTTGCCGGCGACGTGGTCCGCACGCCAGGCGGCGGCGCCGGGCGGGGGCCCGGTGACGGCGTCCTCCGTGGACCCCGCGGCCCAGCCGCCGGTGCCGCCGACGACCGCCGCCGTCAGCGCGACCGCGACGAGCGTGCGCCTACCGCGTTGGGTGAACCGGCGCAGCAAGGACATGGTGGGGTCTCCCTCTTCCGTTGGTGTGGCGGAGGGAAACGTAGGAAGCGGACGTATGACACGGCGTCACACCGCGGAGCCAACTGTCCACTGATACCGGGGTAGGGGGTGCCTGACCTGCTCGTCCTTCAGTACGACCGGCCAGCCCCAGGCACTTCAGGGGGGTTGTCCCCACCTCCGGACGCGCCGGCCGGCACGGCGACGGCGGCCGGGCCCGAACCGGCCGGGCCCGGCCGCCGCCCGCCGGTCAGCCCGCCCCCGGCGACACCAGCCCCGACTCGTACGCGAAGATCACGGCCTGGGCGCGGTCGCGCAGCCCCAGCTTGGCCAGCACCCGCCCGATGTGCGTCTTCACGGTCTGCTCGGCGAGCACCAGCGCGTCGGCGATCTCCTGGTTCGACAGGCCGCGGGCGATCAGCTCCAGCACCTCCGTCTCGCGCGGGGTCAGCCCGTTGAGCCGCAGCGCGGTGCGGTCCTTGCGGGGCGCCGGCCGCTGCCGGGCGAAGTCGGCGATCAGCCGCCGCGTCACGGACGGCGCGAGCAGCGCCTCGCCCGCCGCCACGACCCGTACCGCCGAGATCAGGTCGGCCGGCGGCGCGTCCTTGAGCAGGAACCCGGACGCCCCCGCCCGCAGCGCCTCGTACACATAGTCGTCCACGTCGAACGTGGTGAGCATCAGCACCTTCGGCCGGTGCACCACGCCGGCCGGCGGGTCCAGCAGCTGCCGGGCCGCCTCCAGCCCGTCCATCTCGGGCATCCGGACATCCATCAGCACCACGTCCGGGTGCGTACGGCGGCTCAGTTCGACGCCCTGTACACCGTCCGGCGCGTCGCCGACGACGTCGATGTCGCTCTGGGCGGCCAGCAGCGCGGCGAAGCCCGCGCGCACCATGGCCTGGTCGTCGACGATGATCACCCGAGTGGTCATGCGGGGTTATGGTCCTTTGCTGTTATGGGGAGTTGGGCGGCGACCCGGAAGCCGCCGTCGGGCAGGGGCCCGGTGTCCAGGGTGCCGTCCACCAGCCGTACGCGCTCGCGCATGCCGACCAGGCCGTGGCCCGTACCGGAGGGCTCCAGCGGCGCGGCGGCGCGCGGCGGGGCGCTGTTGACGACCAGGACGGTCAGCCGGCCGCCCCCGCCGTCGGCCGTGACCGAGACGCGGGTGGGCGCGCCCGGCGCGTGCCGTACGACGTTGGCCAGCGCCTCCTGCACGATGCGGTACGCCGACAGGTCCACCGCGGACGCCAGGGCCACCGGCTCGTCGGGCATCGCCAGCTCGACCGGCACCCCTGCCCGCACCGTCCCCTCGACCAGCTTCGGCAGCTGGGCCAGACCGGGCTGCGGCGCCTTCTCCGGGCCGCCGTACCGCTCCGTCTCCTCGCTGCGCAGCACGCCCAGCAGCCGCCGCATCTCGGCCAGCGACTCCCGCGCGGTGGCCGCGATCGTGCTGAACTCCTCCTGGGCCGCCTCCGGTATGCCGCTGATGCGGTACGGGGCGCTGTCGGCCTGGACCGTGATCACCGACATGTGGTGGGCGACGACGTCGTGCAGCTCGCGCGCGATGCGTGTGCGCTCCTCCAGCAGTGTGCGCATGGCGCGCTCCGCCTCGCTGATGTTCTCCTGCTCGATCAGCTTGCGCTGGGCCGCCCCGCGCTCGCGGAGCGCGCCGCCCACCAGCAGTACGAGACCGGAGAGAACGAACAACAGCACCCACGTGCCGTCGCTGCGGTCCGGCCGGGCGAGTTCGAAGAGGACGCTCACGGCGCCGGTCGCTCCCCAGACGGCTATCAGCGTGCGGCGCCGTTCGCGCAGCGAAAGCGCCAGCATCAGCGCCAGGTAGCCGATGATGACCGTCGGGGGCCAGGGCCAGATCCCGCCTGCCTCCGGTACGGCGGCCAGGACGATACCTCCGACGACATCCGCCGCGAAGATCACCCACCACGCCTGGAGCGGCCGGGTCACCGCCAGCAGCAGCGGCACGGTCTGGGCGGTGGCCAGCGCACCGGCCGGGCCGCCGCCGAGCCCGTAGTCGTGGGTGAGGATGCTCACCGACGAGGGCAGCAGAGAGGCCACGAAGGTGAAGGCGATCACGTACGGCAGCAGGCGCAGCCAGCGGTTCTGCACCTGACCGAAGAGCGGGGCGCCGGAGCCGGTCGGTGTCCCGAGGTCCTCGGCGAGGGTGCGCAGCGCCTGTTGCCCGGCCCGCAGGGAGCGGGCGAGGGCGGGATGGCGGTCGCCCGGCGGGCGTGGTGTCGTCTTCATGGCCTGGTCAGCGTATGCGGCGGCCGGGGGCGGGGCGTCATACCGAGGGGGCCACTCGTCGTCATACCCCGGTACGGGGGGGCGGCGACGACGTCCTTCGGCACGGCACCGGGGCGTGCCGGACAGCCGGAAGCGGAAGCGGAACTGGAACCGGAACCATCGGAGCCGGCGATGGCCGCCCGCGACCGTCGGCCGCCCGGCCCCATCCGCTACAGCTCCGCCAGCAGCTCGGCCTTCTTGGACGTGAACTCCGCGTCCGTCAGCAGCCCCGCCGTGTGCAGCTCGCCCAGCTGCCGTATGCGGTCGGCGATGTCGGCGGGATCGCGCCGGGCGTCGGTACGGGTCCGTACCGACGCCCGGCACGGCGCCGCGTCCGCGTCCGCGTCCGGCCCCGTGGCCCGTACCGCCTGGAGCACCGCGGCCGCGAACGGCAGCGACTCGTGCACCGGCCCGTACCCCAGCCCGAAGACCACCGAGGCCGGGTCCTGGTCCGCCTCGCCGGGCCGCCGGTCCTGCGTGCCGCGTTCCACCAGCCGCAGGTACCCGTTGCCCGACAGCACCCCGGCGCCGTCCGGCGAGCGCCACTCCACCCCGGTCAGCCTGCCGACCGGGAAGTGCTGGTCGCCGCTCTTCCACTTGGCCGACGACGCGCCCGTCCAGAACCAGCGGAACGCGACCGAGGTGCCGTCGAAGGACGCCTTGCCGTCGTACGCCTTGAACGTCAGCGGCGGCTCCGGCGCGGTCACCAGGTGTTCGTCGGCGGGGAGCGCGGCGGCGGGGCCGAGCGCGGTGCGCAGCTCGTCGCGGTAGTACTCGGCGAGGGCCTCGCGGTCGGCCGGCAGCGTCAGGCGGTAGGGGTCGAGATCGTCTTTGAGCTGGCCGTCGGCGGCCTCCATCAGCGGGTCGGCGCCCGGCCGGGGCACCGCGCGCAGCACCACCGTGCCGCGTCTGCCCGGCGACAGCTCGACGGACCTCAGCGCCTCGTAGGGGACGCGCCGCTCGCCGAGCGCCTGGAAGAGCTTCGGCCTGCGTATCCCCCGTTCGAAGCGGATGAGCACGGAGTCCGTGTCGAACTCCCAGACGGCGTGAAAACCGGCCAGCACATCACCCATGCGGCTCATCGTAAGCGGCGGTCGCCCGCCCGTCCCCCTTCCGGACATCATGCGCTACGCGCGTCAAGCCGCTTTTGCCCCATGCCGCTCCCGTGCCCGGCCCGCCCACCACGCGTCGTGCACCACCGCCTGCCGCGCCCCGCGGAACCCGCCGCGGAACCGCGCGGCCGGGGCGCCGCACCCCGCCGCTCAGGCAAGGCCGGCCGAGCAGTCCCGGTCCTGCGTGGCGCAGTTCACCGATGTGACGGCGCCCACCCCGATCATCGCGAAGTTGCGCAGGCTCTGGGTGCCGGGCGCGAAATATCCGGCGTGCCCCTCGGCGCCGGCGGCCGACAGCACCCGGGAGCCGAAGGCCGGGGTGACCGGGTCGGCGCCGTGGCCGAGCCCTCCGACCTCCATGTACGGCACGTCCTGGATCCAGTCGTCGGCGTCCCGCATCGCCCAGACCCGGGCGTGGGTGCCGAGCCCCGCCGCGGTCTCCGCGCGCATCCCGGGGCTGCCCGCCACCGCGATGTCGCTGACGCTCGACGGCAGCCGGTGGGCCGCCACGCCGCACACCACGGAGCCGTAGCTGTGGCACATCAGCGAGACGGAGGCGGCCTTCGGCAGCGCCCGGACCAGCGCGTTCAGCCGTACGGCGCCCGCCTCGGCGAGCTGCCCGGTGGCCGCGCCGACCCCGAGCCCGGCGGGCGCGGTGTAGTCGGCCCAGGCGATCACGGCCGTACGGGAGTCGCCGCCGCGCACGGACCGCTCGGCGTCGTGGAGCGACTTGGCCATGCCCGCGGGCGCGCTCGTCGCCCGCGCGGTGCGCTCGAAAGTGCCGAGATTGGTGTCCACACCGGGGACCACCACCGAGACGCGGCGGGCCTGCCGCAGGTCGCCGAAGACCTCGGCGGCCCGGCCGCCACCGGCCGGGTCGAAGGCGAGGATCTGCCGGCCGGCGCCGCGCATCGACTCGAAGCGGTGCATCAGCCGGCTCGCCTCCTGGCGGCCCACCGGTGTCAGCCGCCGGTCCTGCACCCGGTGCCGTTCCACCTCGGCGGCCTGCTGCAACGCGTTCTTGTTGGCCCGGTAGCGCAGGTCGACGGGGGCGCCGCCCATGTTGCCGACCACCAGGGGATAGCGGTCGGCGAGCGCGGCCCGGTCGGCGCCGCTCAGCGCCCGGAAGAAACCGGCGAGCACACCGGGCGCGGCGTCGGTGTCCGGCAGCCGGTGGCCGCGGAAGGAGGCGTGCTCCCAGGCGGACCGCGCGGTGGCCAGCGGGTTGGCGTCGTCCTTGCTGCCTCTGACGGCCGTCCAGCCGGTCATCGCGAGCATCACGAACACCACCACCAGGGCGAGTGCCGCACGCCATGCGGTGGACTGCAGGAAACCGAAGGAGGGGGCGCCGAGGCCCGAGAACGAAGAAGTCACCGCGGGCCACCCTAGGAGAAGTGACGGGGTGCCCGCTGAGGGGGTGAGTCATATCACGTTTCAGCCTGGTCATATGGGATCAGTTCGGACACGCTGTGGCGCGCCGCAACGCTCAGACGTGCGGAAACGCTCTCAGGCAGGCGTGCGGGGGGTGTGCGGGCGTGCGAGCGCCGGGCGGTGCGGGATACGGGTGCGTAGGCGGCCGTAGGGGGCGGTCTGCGTGACCCACCGGCCGTCGGGCCTGCCCTGGTCCTCTCGGCTCACTGGCCGCCGCGGTCTCCCCGGCTCGCCTGCCCGTCGTCCCCCTGGTCGCGCCAGTCGCCGCACACCGCCGGAACGATCTTCGCCAGGTACTTCTCGGTGATCTCGCGGATCGACTCCACGCTGAGGTCCTCGCCCTCGCCCCACACCTTCCCGGCGACCCGCATCGCGCCGCTGAACATCGCGACGACCACCCGCGGCCGCGGGTCCACCGTCACGTCCAGCCCCTCGCGCCGCGCGACGAGCCGGGCGATCTGCTCCTCCAGCTCCGCGTAACGGCGCAGGTGGGCGGCGACGAGCGCGGGCGTCGACTCGATCATCTGGTACGTCCGCATGTGCAGCTCCAGCGGAATCACCGACTGGATCGCGCCGCCGATGTCGTTCCACGACGTCATCACGGCGTTGTGCAGCGCCTCCAGGGGCGCCTCGGCCGCCGGCCGCCGCTCCAGCTCCTCGACGTAGCGCGCCTCCACCATCTCGTGGACGGCGAAGACGACCTCCTCCTTGCTGGCGAAGTAGCGGAAGAACGTGCGCTGCGAGACGTCGACGGCCTCGGCGATCTCGTCGATCGTCGTCTCGTCGTAGCCGTGCGCCGTGAACAGTTCGAGGGCCGCGCGGATCAGCGCGTCGCGGGTGCGCTGCTTCTTGCGCTCGCGCAGCCCGCCGAGGGCACCGACGGAGGGCTCGGGCGGCCGTTCGCCTTCGTGGTGCCAGGCGGTGTCAGGTCGTGTCACCTGCGGCGTGGAGCCGGTCATCCCTGCGGCCTTTCTCGTTTGTCGCCGCTGCTCAGAATACCTGTGAGGTAAAAGACAGTTACCGACTGTTGAATTATTTTGTCAACTGTCAGCGGCTGACATTAGCCTCGGAGGATGAGCTCTCAGACCCCGGTTGCCCACGCCGCGCCGGACCTCTTTGCACCGGAGCCTCGCAGGGGACTCCGGGGCCATCCGTGGCTGACCCTGATCGCCGTCGCGATCGGTGTGATGGTGGTGGCCCTCGACGGCACCATCGTCGCCATCGCCAACCCGGCCATCCAGGCGGACCTGAAAGCGTCGCTCGCCGACGTCCAGTGGATAACCAACGGCTATCTGCTGGCCCTGGCCGTCTCGCTGATCACGGCCGGCAAGCTCGGTGACCGCTTCGGCCACCGGCAGACCTTCCTCATAGGCGTGGTGGGCTTCGCGCTCGCCTCCGGAGCCATCGGCCTGTCCGGCGACGCCTCGCTGATCATCACCTTCCGTGTGCTCCAGGGCATCTTCGGCGCGCTCCTGATGCCCGCCGCCCTGGGCCTGCTGCGCGCGTCCTTCCCGGCCGAGAAGCTCAACATGGCCATCGGCATCTGGGGCATGGTCATCGGCGCCTCCACCGCGGGCGGCCCGATCGTCGGCGGCCTGCTCGTCGAGCACGTCAGCTGGCAGTCGGTGTTCTTCATCAACGTGCCGGTCGGCCTCGTCGCCCTCGTCATGGGCATGGTGGTCCTCAAGGACCACCGCGCCGAGAACGCCCCGCGCTCCTTCGACATCCCCGGCATCGTGCTGCTCTCCGGCGGCATGTTCTGCCTCATCTGGGCCCTGATCAAGGCCGGTGAATGGGGCTGGGGCGACGCCAGGACGCTGGGCTTCCTGGCCGCCGCGGTCGTCGTCTTCGCCGTCTTCGCGGTCCTGGAGACCAAGGTCCGCGAGCCGCTCATCCCGCTGCGGATGTTCCGCTCCGTACCGCTGACGGCCGGTACGGTCCTGATGGTGCTGATGGCCTTCGGCTTCATGGGCGGCCTCTTCTTCGTCACCTTCTACCTGCAGAACGTGCACGGCCTGAGCCCGGTCGACAGCGGTCTGCGCCTGCTGCCGCTCACCGCGATGATGATCGTCGGCTCGCCGGCCGCGGGCGCCCTGATCACCAGGTTCGGCCCCCGCGTCCCGCTCGTCGGCGGCATGGTCTGCACCGCCGTCGCCATGTTCGGCATGACGACGCTGACGACCGGTACGGGCACGCTGGCGATGTCCGTGTGGTTCGCGCTGCTCGGCCTGGGCCTGGCGCCCGTCATGGTCGGCGCCACCGAGGTCATCGTCGGCAACGCGCCGCTGGAGCTGTCCGGCGTGGCCGGCGGCCTCCAGCAGGCCGCCATGCAGGTCGGCGGCAGCCTCGGTACGGCGGTGCTCGGCGCCGTGATGTCCAGCAAGGTCAACTCGGACTTCGCCGGCAACTGGACCAAGGCCGGCCTCCCGGGCGCCCCGGACCCGGCGCTGAAGGCCGCGGCCGAGGTCGGCGCGGTGCCGCCGCAGGTCACCCAGGCCCCCGGAGTGACGCCGGAGATCGCCGGCCGCATCGGCGGCGCGGTGCACGACACGTTCGTCTCCGGCATGGGGCTGGCCTTCACCGTCGCCTGTGTCGTGTCGGTGGTCGCTGCCGTCGTCGCGCTGTTCACCAAGCGCGGCAGCAACGCGGAGGCGGGCGCGGGCATGGGTCACATCTGACCCTCCGCCGCACCACAGGGTCGCGTC